>JAFPAV010000008.1 GCA_017390725.1 Clostridia bacterium
CAATATTGTGCCAAGAGAAATAGTTGATGAAGTAAAGCAAAGTATGCTTCAGTACTCCATGTCGGTACTTGTTGGCCGTGCTATCCCCGATGTAAGAGACGGATTAAAGCCGGTTCACAGAAGAATACTTTACACAATGTACGAAAACGGACTTACTCCCGATAAGGCATACAGAAAGTGCGCCGATACGGTAGGTTCGGTTCTTGGTCGTTACCATCCACACGGAGACGCTTCCGTTTATGATGCGATGGTACGTATGGCTCAGGATTTCTCCCTTAGATACCCTCTTATTGACGGTCACGGAAACTTCGGTAATATTGACGGATATCCTGCCGCTGCATACCGTTATACAGAGTCAAGAATGAACAGACTTTCTCTTCAGATGCTTGACGATATTGATAAAGAAACGGTTGATTTTAGTCCTAACTATGATAACCGTCTTGAAGAGCCCCAGGTTTTACCCGTAAGATTCCCTCAGCTTCTTGTTAACGGAGCTTCGGGTATCGCCGTTGGTATGGCTACAGAAATTCCTCCCCATAATTTAGGTGAGGTTATTGACGGTATGTGTTGCCTTATTGATAACCCCGAAGCCGATATGCAGGAGATTTGTCAGCACATAAAGGGACCCGATTTCCCCACCGGCGGTATAATAATGGGAAGAAGCGGTATCCGTGCGGCTTATGCTACGGGCAGAGGCAAGATTATTGTTCGTGGTAAGGCAGAAATTGAGGAAACCAAGAACGGAAAATTCAGAATAGTTATAACCGAAATACCCTATAAGGTTAAAAAGCAGGAGCTTGTTAAGCATATTTATGATTTAGCCGCAGAAAAGAAAATCGAGGGTATTGACGATGTTGTTGACTACTCTTCAAAGAGAGACGGCGGTATAAGAATTATTGTTGACCTTAAAAAGGATGCAAATCCTCAGGTTGTGCTTAATAAGATTTACCGTTACACCTCTTTACAGACTACCTTTGGTGCGATTTTACTTGCAATAGTAAACGGCAAGCCCCAGATTCTAACCTTAAAGGAAATGCTGCAGAACTGCATTGATTTCCAATATGATATTATTTACAGAAGAACGGCTTACGATAAGCGCAAGGCAGAGGAAAGAGCCCATATTTTAGAGGGACTTAAGGTTGCTCTTGACTTTATTGATGAGGTAATCTCTATTATCCGTTCAAGCAAAACCATTCCCGACAGTAAGGAAGCCTTATCCGAAAGATTTGGGCTTGACGATATTCAGACTACCGCAATAGTTCAGATGCAGCTCGGTAAGCTTGCAGGACTTGAAAAACAGAAGATTCTTGATGAATTACAGGAAAAGCTTGATTTTATAAAGGAATGCACCGAAATTCTCGGCAGCAGAGAGAGAATTCTTGATATTGTTAAGACAGAGTCTCTTAACCTTCGTGATAAATTCTCCGATGACCGCCGCACAGAAATCTCCGATGTTGCAGGTGAGGTTGATATTGAGGACCTTATCCCCGAGGAGGAATGTGTTCTTACCAAAACGGTTAACGGTTATATTAAGCGTTTGCCTGTTGATACCTATAATGTTCAGCACAGAGGCGGCAGAGGAATTACCGGTATGACCACCCGTGAGGACGATATCATTGAAAATATGTTTGTTTGCTCCTCCCACGATTACATTATGCTCTTTAGTAATCTTGGCAGAATGTACCGTATTAAGGCATACGAGATTCCCGAGGCTTCCAGCAGACAGGCTAAGGGTATGAATATGGTTAATATTCTTCCCCTTATGCCGGAAGAAAAGATAACCATTATTCTTCCCGCATCCGAATTGGATGAGGATAAGTATATCTGTATGGGAACAAAGAAGGGTATCATTAAGAGAACCAAGCTTTCTGAGTTCAAGAATACGAGAAAAACAGGTATTATTGCTATATCTATTGATGAGGATGATGAGTTATCCTTTGTTAAGATGACAAATGGGGACGAAAATCTCCTTGTTGCAACAAGAAACGGTATGGCAATTCAGTTTAAGGAAACCGATGTTCGTGCTATGGGCAGAACCGCCCGTGGTGTTAAGGCAATAACCCTTAGAGGAGACGATGAGGTTGTTGCTATGGCGGTTACCGATGAGAATACAAGACTTCTTACCGTTACCGAAACAGGCTACGGAAGAATAAGCAATATAGATAATTACCGTGTTCAGTCGAGAGGCGGTAAGGGTCTTACCAACTACCGTGTTGATAAATACGGTAAGGTTGCGGCAGTTCTTGTAATTGGAGAGAACGATGATATTGTTATGATAGCTTCAAATGGTATCATTATAAGAATATTCAGCGGAGATATTTCCTGCTTCGCTCGTCCTGCAAAGGGCGTTCGAGTTATGAGGGTTGCAGAGGGTGAGAAGATTCTTTCTATCGCTACTGCAGAGCATAACGAGGAGGAAATAACCGATAAGCCTGAGGAGGCAGACGCCGATGCAGGTGATGTTGGCGATATTTCTTCCGAAGAAGCAGCAGAGGAAACGGAAGTAACGGCTGAAGAGTAAGGGTTTTGAGAATAATATAAAAATGAGGCTTTTTTCAATATGGAAAAAGCCTCTAAATGACAGGAAGATGTTTATGTACGAACAAGAACCCCTACAAAACAATGAATTTGAACAAGCAGAAGGGGAAAAGGTATTTAAAACCTTTCTCCCTTTTGGCTTTACGCCAAAAACCTTTGAAGAAAAAAGGCAAATAAGGAAAAACGCCAACAGAATAGGTGCGAGTTTACTTATTTTAACCGCAATTTCTTCCTTTTGGGCACAGATTTATTATCTTATTATGTCGAAAATCGGGATTGAAAGCGCAAGGGCATACGAAATAATTTCCGAGCCCGCAATACTTACGATGGTGCAGATTTGCCTTTCTTCCTTAATTTTCACACTACCTTTTATTCTTATTGTTAAGATAAACGGATTAAGGGTTGATAGGTTTGTTTCCATTAAGCCCGTAGAAAAGGGACTTTTTCTTGCTCTTTTCTTTATGGGGTTAGGCTTTTGCGCCTTTGCAAACATTGCTACCTCGGTTGCAGGGAGTATTTTCGAAAGCTTTGGATTTAATTACGATGTGGATTTCGGAGAAAATCCCAAAGGAATATTTGGATTCCTGCTTTCCTTTATTGCAACCGCAATTGTACCGGCGCTAGTAGAAGAATTTGCTATGAGAGGTATAGTTTTAGGAATGCTGCGCAAATTTGGTGACGGATTTGCCATTGTAACCTCAGCTATACTTTTTGGACTGCTTCACGGCAATTTCCAACAGATGCCCTTTGCTTTTTTGGTGGGGATTATCTTAGGCTTTATAGTTGTTAAAACTAATTCTTTACTTGTAGCCATAGCCGTTCATTCGGCAAATAACTTTGTTTCGGTTGTTTTTGATTATTTAGAAGCATCGGTGCTTGTGGAAAATATGATATATATTGTTTATCTGCTTGTATGCTTGCTTTTAGGAATTGTCGGTATTTTCTTGTATACAAAGCAAGAGGGAAGTACAAAACTTGAGAAAGCAGAAACCGAAGCCAAGGAAAGCAGTAAATATAAATGGTTTTTTGCTTCTCCCGTTATAATTGTTTTTACGGTTCTTACGGTTATAGAGGCAATAACATTTTTCTTTAAATAAAAAGGGCTGTCTAGGACAGCCCTTTGGTTGCTTAAAAGGAGGGGAAAGGGAATGAATAGAAAATTTATGGAAGCGGCTCTTGCTCTTGCAAAACAGGCAGGGGAAAAGGGCGAAATTCCTGTTGGCGCCGTTATAGTTAAGGACGGAGAGATAATCGCAACGGGAAAAAACGGTCGTGAAGAAAAACAAAATGCCCTTTCTCACGCAGAAATCGAGGCTATAAACCAAGCCTGCAAAAAGCTTGGTAGTTGGAGACTTGAAGACTGCGAATTATATGTTACATTGGAGCCCTGTCCCATGTGCACGGGGGCAATAATTAATGCGAGAATTAAAACTGTGATTTTCGGCGCCTTCGATTTGAGGGCAGGAAGTATGGATAGTGTTATAAATCTATGCGATTATCCCTATAATCATAAACCTGAGATATACGGCGGAATATGTGAAGAAGAGTGTTCCGCTCTTTTAAAGGATTTTTTTGCGGAGCTTAGATAATATGAAGGAAAGAATAACAGAAATTGTGAAAAACTGCGGTATTACCGATATCGGCTTTTGTAGATTCTCTGCAGTAGAGGGAAAGCTTCTCGAATGCAGAGCAAAAGGAAGAATACCCGAAAATGCAAAAACGGTGATTTTATTCTTGTTTCCTTATAAGGTTAGAGAAGAAAGGCCTGATAAAATAAGCCGTTATGCCGCCGTTCCTGATTATCATATCATTTGCGAAAAATATCTCGAAAAAATAAAGCAAGAATTAGAAAAAGAATTTAAAGACGAAAAGTTTGAAGCCTTTATAGATAATTCGCCTATCCCCGAGGTATATTCCGCCGCAAGAGCTGGACTTGGTGTTAAGGGAGAAAACGGACTTCTTATAAACGAAAAGTGGGGAAGCTGGTGTTTTATCGGCGAAATCGTTACAACCCTTGATATAAATTGTGAAAACAGCTTCAAAAAATGCCCTTTGTGCGGCAATTGTAAAAAGGCTTGTCCATCAGGGCTACAAAGGGACCATTGTTTATCGGCTCTCAGCCAACAAAAAAAGGAGCTTTCCGAGGAGGAAAAGGCCCTTCTTTTGCAAAACAATATAATATGGGGCTGTGATATTTGCGCAGAAATTTGTCCCCTTAATAAAAACAGTAATATAACCTATATCAAGGAATTTATAGAAGGCTACCGAGATTCATATACCTTGGGTGAGGATATTTCGGGTAGAGCCTACGAGTGGCGAGGAGAAAAAACAGTTTCCCGTAATGCAAAATTATTTGAAAAATAGCATTTCAATATCATCTTTTGTAATGCATCCTGTTAAAAATAAAAGGATAGCATAAACGAAAATGGAAATTAGGCAAAAAAGTATTATGTAAACCAAATTGTTTGTGGCTTTTACACCTAAAAGTAGCTTTTGAACGGTGGCAGAAACTAAAATTGCACTAAGCAGAGGAACTATAATTCCCTTGAATGCAGAAAGACGGGCGCCACTTATTTTGCAAAGCTTTATAAGGTGAAAAAGACAGGTTAAAAGGTTTGAAAAATACATTATTAATATAAAGGCTTTCATTCCCCCGATGGGTAATGCAATTAAAATGAGAACTATCCGAATGCTCGAATCAAAGGCGGCGGTTTTAAAGGTGTAAAGCTGTTGGTCGAGCCCTTTGAGTATGCCGTCAGCAACGCTGTCGAGATACATCATGGGAACTATCGGAGAGAGCGCACAAAGCAGAAAGCCTACGTCTGCACTCTTGTATACAAGAATACCGATTTCCTTTCCCGCCATAAAGAAAAGGGCGGCAAAAATAAAGGAAATGAGTGAAGTTATACGCAAAACTGTTTCGGTGGTATATTTGATTATGCCGTAGCGCTTTTTTGCAAGGGATTCCGACATTTCGGGAATAAGCAGAGTTGTAAGGGAATTAAGCAGAGTTGAAGGAAAAAAGAGAACAGGCAACGCCATACCCTTTATCATACCGAACTGAGCCAAAGAATTTTCGCTTGAGAATCTGTATTTTGCAAGATTTATTGGAACAAGAATGTTTTCGGCGGTGCGAAGGGTGGTATTAAGATATCTGCCCGAGGTTATGGGCATTGCAATCTGCATAAGCCTTTTAACGATGGGAAAAGGAGGTCTTTCTCTGCCTGAAAGACAAGATAATTTTCCCTTATCCTTCAGATATACGATATAAAGACAGGCGCAGGAAACCGTTTCGGCTACTGTATCCGCCCCAAGAACTGCGGCGCAGCAAAAGGTAAGCCCTTTGTTTGCAAATTTTCCTATAAGCAGCATAAGCAGACCTATTCGCACCGCTTGTTCAAGCAACTGTGTGGCGGCGGATGGCGTTGCATGTCGGCGGGCGATGAAATATCCTCGAAGACAGGAGGATATCCCCATAAAAGGCAGGGAAAAGGTAAGTATTTTAAGGGCGGGTATTGCCCTTGCATCCTTTAAGAAAAGAAGGGAAATCGGCTTTGCGCCAAAGAATACTACAATGGCGGAAAGAATAGCTATAATCAGTGTTATTTGTATGCTTCGGTTTAAAATTTTAACGGTGCCCTTTTTGGTGCCTAATGCCAATTCATCCGCAACAAGACGGGTGACGGCGGTACATATACCGCTACTTGCAAAGGTTGAAACCAGAACATAAACCGAAAAAACCAACTGATAAAGGCCGATACCCTCTGCGCCTATGGCGGAGGCAAGCCATACCTTAAAAATAATTCCAACAAAACGCAAAATCAGAGATGTAACTGTTAAAACAATTGCATTTTTTATAAAAAGAGTTTTTTTCATTTTCTTCACCAATAAAAGATTATGAGAAAACCAAAGAAATAATGACGGCGGTGAAAGTTATGAACACTCCTTTGGCAGACAGAATAAGACCTACTGTAATAGATGAGGTTGCAGGACAACACCATTTGCTTGATGAAGGCAGGGTGCTTAGAAAGATTATAGAAACGGGAAATATCCCCAACCTTATATTTTACGGACCCTCAGGGGTTGGAAAAACGACGGTTGCAAAGATAATTGCCTCCTCGACCGGTAAGAAGCTATGCTATCTTAACGCAACAACCGCTTCAACCGCAGATATTAAGGATATTGTTGCTTCAATAGGTACTATTGATTCGGCATCGGGCATACTTTTATATTTGGATGAGATACAGTATTTTAATAAAAAGCAACAGCAGATACTTCTCTCCTATATAGAAACAGGGGATATAACCCTCATAGCCTCCACCACCGAAAACCCTTATTTTTACGTTTACAATGCAATTTTAAGCCGTTCCAGTGTTTTTGAATTTAAAACCCTTAGCGCCGATGATATTGCACATCTTTTAGCAAGAGCGGTAAAAAAGCTATCGGCTGAGGAAAAGGAGATAGTTTTAAACGAGGATAACATAAAGAAATTAGCCCGTGCAGCCGCAGGAGATGTGCGTCGAGCATTAAATATGCTGGAGTTATGTATTTTAACGGCAGAAAACGGGGATAAAATAAAAGTAGACGATGATACCGTTGAACAGATACTGGCAGGTAACTCGGTAAGATATGACCGAGAGGGCGATGAGCATTACGATATTATTTCTGCATATCAGAAATCGATGAGAGGCTCCGACCCGGATGCGGCTATTTATTATCTCGCAAGGCTTCTTGCCGCAGGAGATTTACCCAGCGCCTGCAGGCGATTGCTCGTTTGCGCAAACGAGGATGTGGGTCTTGCGTATCCGCAGATAATCCCCATAGTAAAGGCGGCAGTTGATACTGCAATGACGGTGGGACTCCCCGAAGCGAGATTACCTCTTGCAAATGCGGTAATTCTCGTTGCAACCTCCCCGAAATCCAACTCCGCCCACGATGCTATCGGGGCGGCGATGGAGGATGTTGAAAGGGGAATCGGCGGCGATATTCCGAGACATTTGCAGAACAAGCATTTTGACGGCGAGGATGCTGAAATCAAGGGACAGCATTATAAATACCCACACAGCTATCCCCAACATTATGTAAACCAACAGTATCTGCCTGACAATATAAAAAATAAGAAATATTATGAGTTTGGTGACAATAAAACCGAGCAGAAATTCAAGGAATACTGGGATAAGATTAAATAAAACGGAGGTGTGGCGATGAAGGATTACCAACTACCCAAGAAAACGGTGGTTTTATGGCAATTGCGTCTTACGGTGCTGTGCGCCGTTTTACTGGCTCTTGTTTCCCTAACCCTCTTTCTCTCTAAATGGATGATTATTCTTTTATCGACATTATTCCTCGTTTTTATACTTTTTATAGCAGTTTTCGTGCCCCTTCATATCAAGAGCTACAAAATCGAGGTTTCACGTGAAACAGTGGTGATAAACCGAGGGGTTATAATAAGGGTTAATCATATATTGCCCTTTCCCCGTTTTATATATGCCGAACAGATAACCTCCCCTATAGCTAAAGCAATGGGCGTTTCTGCCCTATCCCTGAAGGTTGCAAGGGGTTTTATTTTAATTCCCGAAATGAGCAAAGAGGATGCGGAGGATATAATTTCGGCAATATCGGGTGAAAAAGATGAAATATAAATTTAAAGCCCACCCTTTGATGATATTCGGACTTCTGCGCCCCTTTTGGTTTTTTCTTGTTATACCCGTAGTTAAGGTTTTATTGCAGTTTCTTATAACGGGAAAATTTGGAAGCTTTTTGTTTTGGGAAGGCGTTGCGCTTGTTGCCTTGATATTAATTGGAATTTTGCGGTACAAAATGTATTCGGTTGAGGTTGAGAATGAAAAAATAACGGTTAAACAAGGTTTTCTGCTTAAACGAAGCGCAACCGCCCGTATTTCCCAACTTTCTTCGGTGGAGGAATCAAGAAACCCTTTTGACAGAATATTCGGAGCTGTAACCTATGAAATCAATACCGAGGCGGGACTGATTAGAAAATCTGATTTCAAGTTTAAGCTTTCGACCCACGACGGAAAGCGGTTATCAACCCTGCTTTACGGTAAGGCTAATAATATAACCGTAAGGTTTTCGGCACTTAAGTTGGCTGTTATGGCGGCAACCGCCTCTTCGGTGCTAACTGGAATAATAGTCAGCGTACCCGTAATAAAGAAAACGGGAGACCTGCTCGGAATCGCCATCGGCGAAATGCTTTTTGACCAAATAAGCGATACCGCCAACAAAATTCAACTTTATTTTCCGCCGATAGTAAATATAATAACCATTGTTTTTATAGCGGCATATTTTATAGCCTTTTGCTATTCGCTGCTTAAATATATAGGGTTCCGCCTTAGTGTAGATGAAGAAAAGGTAACGGTAAGCGCAGGATTTTTTGTCAGAAAGAGAACCTATTTTAAGAAAAATGCCGTAAACGATATAAAAATCGAGCAGACACCATTGATGCGACTGTTCAGGCTTTATTCGTTAAATGCTTCGGTTGCCGGCTTTGGAGATTCCAGAAAAGAGACGGCAACGGTGGTGCCTTGCGGAAAAAAAGCGAAAATAGAGGAATATTCCTATTTGTTCTTTCCCTTTGCAATAACTAATGGAGCTAGAATAACACCAAAACGCTCAGCCGCTACCCGAAACCGATTTTTGTTTAAGCCATTGATATTTTCCGGTATTATTATAGGTGCGGCAATCTCTTTGGTGGCAATTTTCGATTATTTTGACCGACTAATGTTGTTTTTTATGTTGGTAGGCCTTCTGACGGTACTGTATTATGCCGACCTTTGCATTTACAATTATAACAACAGTTGCTTTAGTATCGGAGAAAAATCGGTCATGGCAAAAGGGATTAAAGGGCTTGGAACGAGTGGAATACGGTGCCCCAAGGAAAAGATAGGGGAAATCAAGCTGATAAGATATCCGGCTGATTTAAAGCACAACACCTGCAAAGCGAAAATAACGGTGCGTAGCGAGAGTGCAGACCGACTCAGAATATTGCATCTTGACTATAACGATACAAAAAAAGCCATATTAAAAGGCTTTCGGGCCGAATAATTTAAAAACATCGGCAAACAATATAAAACAAAGATATTAAGGAGCGAAAAGATATGTCTTTGTTTATGGATTGCCTTTATGCCTTTCTGGTGGGCGGATTTATCTGCCTTATAGGTCAGTTTTTAATTGATTATACAAGGTTAACCCCTGCCAGAATACTTGTCTGCTATGTGGTGGGCGGCGTTGTGCTTACGGCTTTAGGACTATACGAGCCGATAGTAGAGTTTGCGGGGGCGGGAGCCACCGTTCCGCTGACCGGCTTCGGATACAGTCTTGCGATGGGAGTAAAGGAAGCGGTTGACCAATACGGCATTATAGGAGCCTTAATGGGCGGACTCACCGCAACCTCGGCGGGAATTGCCGCATCGGTGTTCGCAGGATTTATAATGGCGCTTATATTTAAACCGGGGGATAAAACCTGAAAACGAGATAAATCTGTCCCAAAAATTTTCTTGGGACAGATATTTTTTTGTTTACATATAGTCGATATATTGGTATAATATTTTTAAAAAGAGCAATGTTTCATGTGAAACATTTTGAAAAATGCTTTTGGTACAATATAGATTATATTATATATACATAAAATAAAGGAGCGCAATATGGGCAAAATAATTTCTGTTGTTAATCAGAAAGGCGGCGTTGGTAAGACAACAACGGCGGTAAACCTTACTGCAGGTATCGGACTTGCGGGTAAAAAGGTGCTTTTGGTGGATGCTGACCCTCAGGGAAATTCCACCAGCGGATTAGGTATAAATAAAAAGGATGTTAAGGCTACTACATATGAACTGTTGGTTGGCAACGCTAAAATTGATGCGGCAATAGTAAAAACCGAGTTTAAGAATGTGGATGTTGTTCCCTCCTCTATGAATCTTGCCGCCGCTGAGATAGATTTAATTCAGCTCGATAACCGTGAGGCAAGACTTAAAATGGCTTTAGCTACAGTCAGGGAGAAATACGATTACATATTTATCGACTGTCCTCCTTCGTTAGGACTTATAACCATTGATGCTCTTGTTGCCAGCGATACGGTGCTTGTTCCTATTCAGTGCGAGTATTTTGCCCTTGAGGGACTTTCTCAGCTTATGGCAACGGTGCGTCAGGTAAAAAGGCTTTATAATGCTACTCTTGAAATTGAGGGAATAGTTCTCACTATGTATGACGGCAGACTTAATCTGACTCAACAGGTAGTTGGAGAAATTAAAAAATTCTTCCAGAATAAGCTTTATAAAACCGCAATACCGAGAGCTGTAAGACTTTCTGAGGCTCCAAGCTACGGTATGCCTATACAGTATTATGATAAGAGGTCAAAGGGTACTATAGCCTATAACGACCTTGCTAAGGAATTCTTAAAGAGAAACAGGAGGGGAATGTAATGGCAGTAAAAAAAGGTGGCCTCGGCAGAGGACTTGAGTCTTTATTCAACGAAAACTCAACCGAAAAGGAAAGCGCAGTAACCGTGAAGCTTCATGATATTGAGCCTAACCGCGAGCAGCCCCGTAAGGATTTTGATGAGGATGCCCTTTCGGAATTGGCTGATAGCATTGCAAAGCACGGACTTTTACAGCCCATTATAGTAAGACCTCTTTCAAACGGAAACTATATGATAATTGCGGGTGAGCGCCGTTGGAGAGCTTGTCGTATGGCGGGCTTAGATGAGGTTCCCGTTATTGTTAAGGAGTTGGACGAGCAGAGCCTTGCAGAGATTGCCCTTATAGAAAACCTTCAGAGAGAGGATTTAAACGCCGTTGAAGAGGCTATGGGATATAAATCCTTAATAGATAATTTCGGTCTTACTCAGGAACAGGTTTCTGAGCAGATGGGCAAATCCCGAAGCGCAGTTACAAATGCTCTGCGTCTTTTAAAGCTTAAGGATGATGAGCTGGAGGCTCTTAGAAGCGGAAGAATTTCCGCAGGTCATGCAAGAGCGCTTCTTTCCTGCGATGAGGAAGACAAGAGAAAGATGATGCTTGTTATGGCATTGGGCGGCGCATCGGTACGTGAGCTTGAAAAGATGGTAAGCAAAAAGGCACCCAAGGCAAAGGCGACTCCCAAAAAGGATAGATTCTACGAAGAGGTTGAGCTTTCTTTGAAGCAGGCGCTTCACCGTAAGATAAATATAAAATCCACCGGCAAGGAAAAGGGCACTATAACCCTTGAGTTCTACAGCAAGGATGAGCTTGCTGATTTTGCCCGTAGACTTGCAGGGGAGAAATAATGCACTATAAGGATAGACTTGAAAATAAGCATTTTCGCCGCAGACCGCCTCCGAATATGAAGTAAGGAAAAATTTTACTTTATAAAAGGTGGTCAAAAATGTTATATTATTTTCTTTCAATTTTAGCTCTGCTTTGTTGGAGCGGCTCGGACCTGTTTTCAAAAATGGGAACGAGAGAGCGTGATAAAAACAGTCATTGGAAGGTTGTTTTTGCTGTTGGCTTGATAATGGGAATACATTTCTTTATAACCCTTATCGGCGGCGCAGTAATCGATAGCACGGTAGGTGTTGACGGAGTTCACAAAATAGTTGCAAGTCTGTTTTATACAGATTTTAAATTAATTGACTTTGTAAACTATCTTCCCGTTGCAGGACTTTACATATTGGCAATGGTTTTAGGCTATATCGGTCTTCGTTATATTGAGCTTTCCATTTCCTCTCCGATTTGTAATTCCTCAGGCGCTTTGGCATTTTTGCTTTGCGTTGTTTTCGGCATCTTCTCCATAGAGGATATCACTGTAACAACCGTTATCGGTATTTTAATGATAACCGTAGGCATCGTTGCCCTGGGCTTTGTTGAACAAAGAGAAGACGAAGAGGTCAAAAAGGCAAGACAGGAAAGAGCGAACAGAAAATATACAAAGAGTATACTTGCATTTCTTTTGCCCATTTCCTACCTTATAATAGATGCCTTAGGTACTGCCGGTGACGAATTTATATTCGCCAATTCCGATATTACCGATTACGCCGCAAATTCTGCATTTGAATTAACCTTCTTTGTTCTTGCTGTTTTTGCCTTCATATGGCTTAAGTTTGTTAAAAAGGATACTGTATTTAAAGGAAACAAACATTTATATTTTGGTGGCCTTTGCGAAACAGTAGGTCAGATATTCTATATGGCGGTTATGTTCAGCGATTTCTCTGCCGGTATGGTAATCATTTCGGCTTACTGTGCTATCTCGGTGCTCTGGAGCAGAATCTTCTTGAAGGAGAAAATGTCCTGGAAGCATTATGCTGTTATAGCCCTTGTAATTGCAGGTATAGTTATTTTAGGATAATAAATAAAAAACGGATGCTTTCAAAGCATCCGTTTTCCACTTTTTATAGGAATAATTGTGGATAATAACCATCTATAAACACAATATATAGTAACTTAAAAAAACCCTTTAAAAAAAAGCAAAAAAAGCTGAAAAAAGTGTTGACAAAGGGAACTAAATGTGGTAATATAATCGAGCGCCCTAAAAAGGGAGCGCAAAAATGGACCTTGAAAATTAAACAACGACAATAATAAGGACCCGACGATTCTTAAGAGAAATCTAAGAAATCAAGGACAAAGAAAATGCGTCAGCATTTAAGTAAGAATGAGCTAAAGAGCTTATCTAAGAGATTTTAACAC
>JAFPAV010000009.1 GCA_017390725.1 Clostridia bacterium
GTGCCTGTTAAAGAGCAGGGAGCATTTTTAAAATAAATTCCTGCAGGAATTTGATTATAGGGTTTGGAAAACTCAGCAAGCTTCATTATATAATTACGGTAAAGCTTGAGTGAATCGGTCCATTTAGTGGCATCGGAATGCTCGGGAGCAATTTTTAGAAGTTCAGTTATGCACATTATAAGCACCTGGTCGTGAGCACGGTGGTCATAGTTAAGAGGTGCGGTTTTTTCGTTATTTTCATAGAAAAATCCACAGAAAGGTATATCCCAATCAGTAGGTTCTTTTTGTTGACAACTCATAACATAGTCTGCAAATTTTACAGCATGATCAAGATATTTATCATCATTGGTAATACCGTAAAGTATTGATGCTGCAAAGGATGCTTCGGCATAAAGCTGTACCGCCACTACCGATACTGAGTTATGAAAAAGTAAGGGATTATCAAAATCTATATCCTGTAATGCAAAAGAGAAATCTTCCTTAGCACATCTAAGGCAATAATCTGCAAATATCGAATCGGTATCCTTATATGCCTTAAAGCAAACCGCTTCTGCAGCAGCGGCACAAAGGCATTCAAAGGGATGTCTTTCGGCAGGCTTAGTAAAAGAATCCTCGCCATCTGTATAGCCTAATGTCCACTTTCCGCAGGTGTTCCATACACAGCGGTATCCGTCCTCGAAGCGGGTGGAGAGAAGCCATTCAGCGCCGTAACGGGCTTCATTTAGCAGCTCTTTCGATAATTCGGGGTTTTTATCTTTTATAGCGAGAGCGGCATCAATAAAACTATGTACAGCCTCGGCAGTATTGCACAAGCCCTGGGATAAATCGGCGGCATCATGCCAACCGCCTGCTATGGATAACCTTCTTCCGTCAGGATGTTGGGTAAATTCATTGAGGTGGCAGGGAAGATGGATACCCTCAATGTGGCAACCGCATCTTTCCTTATAAAAGAAATTACGGATTTTATCCATAATACTCTCCCAATGGTTTTGGGAGATTTTAAAGGTGGGTGTGGAAATATTATTATATCTTATGTAATATGTACCTTCGGTTTTAAATGAATTGAAGTCCAGTATATTAAATTTTCCAAGTTCATTTTCGAGTATTTGTGTTTTACCCGTAAAAACGGGGTTGTTACTACCGTCCTCCAAAATATAAAATTCTCTATCACCAAAAAGGGAGGTAACGGCGGTTTTTATCTCGGTGCAATAACGGTTTCCTTGCTTTTCGTTCTGGCAATAGTATTTTTTGCAAGATTTGAAAAAAGCAGAAAACAGCATCAGTTTATCTGTGCCGAGATAGCCGATATGTGCCGTCTTAACGAAACCATCGAACAAATAGAAAACACCTTTTCCAAGGATATTGTTTATAAGGTTGTACCCTCAAGAAGCAATACTCCCAATCATTTAGGATTAGAGATAGATTTCAAGGATTCCAAAGAGGATAATATAAAACTTCTTATGGGTTTTGACAATGTAATTTTTGCTATAAAAGATAATGATGAAATATAACCGAGCAAATAAGCTCGGTTATTTTTTGCATATGCAAAAAAATATGCATATATTACTTGAAAAAACATATGGGGTGTAGTATACTTTATTATGTATAAATTCAAAGAAGGTTGGTGCGGTATGACAAGAAGACAAGCACGAGAAGAAGCATTTATTTTAATATTTGAAAAGCAGTTCAATGATGACAGTCTGGCTGATATTTTAGAGTTGGCTACCGAAGTCAGAGAATTTGAGGCTGATGACTATATAAAACAGGTATTTTTCGGTGTTTTCGAAAAGCTTTCCGAGCTTGATAGTGTAATATCCGAAAAGGCAATTGGTTGGTCTATATCCCGTATATCCAAAACCGCACTTGCCATACTTCGTTTGGCTCTTTTTGAAATAAAATTTATGGATGATATTCCTGTTTCGGTTTCGATAAATGAGGCTGTTGAATTATGCAAAAAATATGCAACCAAAGAGGATGCAGCCTTTGTAAACGGTATATTATCAACCAAAGATTAATTTGATTGGAGCGGTTTTATGGAACGCAGTGTTCTTTCCGTAAAACAACTTAATATGTATGTGAAATCCCTTATTGAAGGTGATGCAAGACTTGCCTTTGTGAGCATTAAGGGAGAAATTTCCAATTTCAAAAATCATTTTTCAAGCGGACACTTTTATTTTACCCTTAAGGATAATGATGCCGCCATTCGTTGCGTGATGTTCAGGGCATATGCATCAGCCGTTAAATTCCGCCCTGAGGACGGTATGGAGGTAATACTCACCGGCAGAGTTTCGATTTACGAGAGGGACGGTCAGTATCAGTTCTATGCCGAGGAGATGCATAATGCAGGGCAGGGGGATATTTCTGTTCAGTTTGAGCAGATAAAAAAGAAGCTTGCCGAGGAAGGCCTTTTCGATGAGGAAAGCAAGCGCCCGATACCAAAATTCCCCGAAAATATTGCCGTTGTAACCTCAAATACAGGCGCCGCCGTTCAGGATATTATGAATATACTTTCAAGGCGGTATCCATTAGCCCGAGTTATAATGTGTCCCGTTGCAGTTCAGGGTGAGTTGGCAGCACCCGATATGGTAAACACCCTTGAGAGAATATATGCTCTTAACAATGCTGATTTAATAATTATCGGCAGAGGCGGAGGATCTATTGAGGATTTATGGGCATTTAACAGCGAAGCCCTTGCCCGTAAAATTTATGAATCTCCCATTCCGGTGATTTCAGCGGTGGGCCACGAAACTGATTTTACGATTTGCGATTTCGTTGCCGACCTTCGTGCTCCCACACCTTCGGCTGCAGCCGAACTTGCGGTGCCAAATAGTGCTGAGCTTAAAAATAAGATTGAAAAATTGCAGAGTAATATGTGTTCTTTGCTTAGA
>JAFPAV010000010.1 GCA_017390725.1 Clostridia bacterium
CGAAGCATTGCATGGGATCAACACGAAGTGTTGGATGGAATCCACCATAGGTGGTATGGAATCAATCCGAAGGAAAGAGCATACAAGTCTTACGACTTGATGTCATACAGTTCGCAAAGCGAACTGATTACATACGCCTTATAAAAACACATTTGTTTTCAAAGTCTATATCCGATTTATCTAATGCTGCAAATTCACTAAGTCTCAGTCCTGTATTAAGAAGAAAAATATATGCCGCACCGTAAGGGTATATTTTTCTGCCCTTATCATCTACCGAATCTACAACCTCTTTTATTTTAAGAATTTCTTCCTCCGTAAAGTGTTTTTCTTTTACAGAGTTTTCTTTTTGCTTTCCCGGTATGACTGCCGCTCGGCAGGGGTTATAGCTTAAAATTCTTTCCTGAGGGGAGAGAGCGAGATTAAATTCAAAGCAGGCATTAAGCGCATCGTGAATCTTTTTAACGCTTGAATAGGACAAGCCCTCCTCCTTATATTTCTTATTAAGCAGATTCTGAATATCCTTAGTGGTTATACTCTGCATAGATAAATACCCTATTTCAGGCTTGATGTGAATTCTTATTGTACAGTCAAGCTTGTCATAAGATTGAGGTTTCAACTCATTTCTTTTAAAATTAAACATCCAGCTGTCCATATAATCTCCGAGGGTTATTGAAGTATAGCTCCTATCCGATAAATTATGAGTTTTAAGAAATTCTTCTCCCCTACGTTTAGCATCTGCCCTGCTTTTAGATGAAAAAGTTTTATATTTAGGCAGTCCGTTTTCATACTCACCTATCTGAATTTTCATTATATATTTTCCGCCGCTTTGTGTTAAGCATCCGGTTCCGTTATCACGTCTTTTCCCTCTGTAATTCGCCATAATATTATCACGTCCTTTTAAAAATTAACTTACTTTAAAAAATTCAAGTGATAATATTCTATTTACATTTAATTTTTTGTTAAGTCGGGAAAGAAAATATGCTCATATGAACTTTTTTGTTCATATGAGCATTTCTTTTTTTAAAATGAATTATATTGAAGCTCTTATAATACCAATGTTTCTCCTGATTTAATGTTATAAACCGTACCGTCAATATCAAACCACACTGTAATAAGGGTCGGATTATAAATTCTTGAGCCGTCCGCACTGAAAACCAAAGAATCGTATGCCTTTACATAATCGTAAATTTCGATGTTTGTAGCATACCATGTATCTTCTTTGCCTGACAGCTTTTCGCAAATAGCGTCAAGCAGCTCCCAGTTGTTGTTATTAGCAAATTCAAAGCTATGACCCCAAAGATAAAAGAGTCTTGGGTACTGCTTAGAGCAATATTGTTTATTTATATCAATAGCGATAAATTCATCGGCATATTCCAAAACCTTAGGATTTGTATGGTGTGCCGTAGGCATCCAAGCATACCAATCATCAGGGAGCCGGAATAAATTATTATCCCCTTGGAGTGTCCGTGAATAAACAATACCCAAATCCTTAAGATAATGCTTTATATTTTTATAATTTGCCTGATTGCTGAAATTTGTAATTCCGCTGTCGGGATATGCCATACCCCGAATAATCATATCAAAGGCTTTTTCAAGGCCTGAACGGCAATTTAAGACATCCTGTATACCGTCAATCGCAGATACCAACCCCGGTGCTTTATGCCATTCACCGTGAACTGCAATTTCGTGACCTGCTTTAATAACATACTCTAAAATTTCTTCCTTTGTAAGATTCCAGTCACTTTTATTCTTCAAAATGGAACCGCTGCTGAGATTAAAAGTACATTTTATCCCGTATTTAGACAAGGTTTTGGCAAGCCTTAAATCATGGCGGCAGCCGTCATCATAACTAAATGTTACTGCCTTACTTCTACCTTCGGGATAGCGCAAAAAACGATATTTCATAACTTCAAGCCTTCTTTAATTTTTGTATCCATTCATCAATAATTTTTATACCTATCTTACATGCAACGATATTGTTTGTATATTCAGCCAGCAAAAAGGCATGATCTGTATTTTCAATAATATAAAGCTCGCATTTTCTTGAAATGCTTTTCATTTTATTATAAAAGCGCTCTGAATGAACAGGGTCTACGACCTTATCCTTCTCGCCGTGTATTAACACTACGGGGCAAGTATTTTCGCCTATATTATAAAGCGGTGAGAGATATTTTGCAAACTGACTTTGAGGCAAATTAACAAGTGCAGGATGAACAGATTTCAGGGGTACACTTTTACCCCACAGAGCGTCTCCTTCCAAATCCGTTATTGCATTGATAAGAAAAGACCCTTTAAAATTAAACCCTGCTCTTTTGTATTTGGTTGTAATAAGTCCTGCAAGATGTCCCCCTGCCGATTCTCCCAACACAAAAACATTTTGCATATCTATTCCGCAATCGTCAGCTTTATCTAATATGTAATCCACTGCGTCAGAACAGTCATCATATAAATCTATCAGTTGATAGTTTTCTTTTTGACATTTCTCTTTAGAAAGCCGATAATCTATGCTTACCGAAATAAAGCCTTTGTCTGCATAATACCGCGCAAGGTAACCAAGATAATCACCTTGCCAAATCTTTTGATCATCAAAGATTTTATGTGAAGCCCATCCTCCGCCGTGAATAAAAATAAAGGCGGGATATTTATTATTTTTATTATAATCATCAGGATAATAAAAGCTAAGATTTACAGGTACTCCATCAACAGTTTTATATGCAATGGTTTTATCACCTGAATGATGCGCTATACAATCCTCCAAATCAATTTTTTGTTCATTTAAAGAATATTTGCAGATCATTCTGATAACCTCTTAATATACGGATTATTATAAGTTTATCGCTTTCCCAGCCGGAATGTGTACAGGTGCATTATTTATTTTCGCCCACACATCTATTGCTGTAGGATTATAGACCATTTTTCCATTAGCTGAAAAAACAAGGCTTCTGTATGCTTCAACATACTCATACACTTCAATGTTAGTTGCATACCAAATATTATTGTTGTTTGCAACTTTTTCAAAAAACTGCTCAATTACATTCCAATTATCATCATTGCGAAATTCATAAGTATGACCCCAAAGATAAAAAAGCCAACCGTCACTGTTATTGATTTTACCATTAATAAATTTATCTGTCAACTCCGGCAACCTTGAATCTTTGTGATGACAGGTTGACCCCATACAAAGCCAGTCTGTCGGAAGTGTAAAAGTATGATGAGATTTCGTTGTTCTGGCATAAACTATTCCGGCCTTTTTTAAAACATCAACTACCTCATCGTTATATGATCCGTACGGATATGCATGACCTCTAATAATTCTTTTAAATAAATTTTCGAGATACTGCCTATCCTTCGTGATCTCTATCATACTTTGAACCGTAGGCTGACTATCTAAATGCGGATGTGTAAAACCATGTGTTGCAACCTCACAAAGCGGATTATCATAAAGCTCTTTTACTTCATTTTCAGATAATCTGAAATGCTCTTTAGCCACCGGTATTTTATCGCCGTCAGGTCCAAACATACCGGCGTTTATATTAAAAGTGCATTTTATCCCGTATTTTTTTATTAGCTCTACAAAGGCTATGTCAGTGTCAACGCCATCATCATAACTGAGAGTTAACGCCTTTTCTTTCCCTTTTGGATATAATAATCTTACCAGCATTATTTATCTTGCTCCTAACATACTCTCTCCGCCCTGTTTTAGCGAAATATTTCAGCTGCAAAATAGCCGTATTTTCCTATGGTAATCACATTATCATTTAATCTTACTTTAGATGATAAAATGGTATTTTGATATTTTGGGAAAGTAATTTTTACTTTCGCTTTACTTGTGTTTATACATACAAAAACACTTTTTTCTTTATATATCCTCTTAAAACTTAACAGTTTATCGGGGTAATCATTTTCAATCCATTCGAGTTTTCCTTTATATAAAGTCTCGTTCTGTTTACGGATTTTGCTCAACTTTTTAATTAGCTTTTTTCTGTAAATACCGTCCTTAGTTAATGCCTTACACCAATTTATTGAGTTGTTTTTTCCGTAAAAACGGTTTGCGTATATGCTGTGATAATTATCGTCAGCTATCTCATATCCGTTAAATATGAAGGGTATACCGTCCATCATATACGCAAGAACCAAATCAGCATTTACGGCATCTGTTCCGCAATGAACTTCCGGATGGATATACTTATAATTTTGGGTCTCATCATGAGTATCAATTGCTCTGATAAGTGTTTTATCCTCCGGAATAGTTTTTCTCATTTCTTTGCAGGCTTCAACAATTTCATTTGCATTACCGTAACCTCCGAAAGCGGCTTTTGTTTTATGTATATAATCATAATGATAGTTAGCATCAAAGGCACATTTTAAAGCATCCTTATTTTCGCCCTCATTAAGCATAAAGACATCAGGCTTGATTTTCTCAATCCTTTTTCTGCCCTCTTCCCAGAAATCTGTGGGGCAAAGATATGCTACATCACATCGGTAGCCGTCCACATTAAAATCTTTTACATAATACTCCATATTCTGCCACAAATATTCACGCAGAGCAGGATTTTCAAAATTAAGGGTTGGGAAATGCCATTCGCCATAAATTATTTCGCCGTTTTCATCACATTTGACAAAATCCTTATGTTCTTCAAGAAATACCGCTTTAGGTCCGCAGTGAAAATAAACCAAGTCGAGAATAACCTTTAACCCTAATTTATGAGCAGCAGAAATAAACACCTTAAGATCTTCGTTAGTACCGTATTCGGGGTCAACATTATAGTAATCGGAAATTCTGTAAGGATTCTTAGGGTTATTCAGCTTTGAGTCCTTCTGTCTTTCGCTCCAATACTCTTTTCTCTTATCATCATCCTGACAGCACACAGGACAAAGATAAACAATTGTAAATCCGCACTTTTTAATATGCGGCAGCAATTTTGCTGCCGCATTAAGTGTTCCTTCAGGTGTAAAAGTGCGCAAAAACATTTGATATATAATTTCACAATTATTCATAATTTATCACCTTATATTTAGTTCTTGCTCATACTGTTTAAAAATTTAACTATAATCGGATTGCTTTCACGATTTTGAGTGGATATCTGACAAATAACTACTTTACCGTTACCTACGGCAAATTCGCCGCACGCAAGCTTTGTAGCATAAGAATTATCGTCGTTTTTATTCATACTTGTAAGTATGGGAGTTACATCATCTGCTTCAAAAGTTGCATAAAGTATTGGTGCCAAGCGGTCACAGTGCGAATCATATAAATACCCGAAATCATTCTTTTCCAAATCCGCTACCCACTTATGCCCTGTATCGCGGGAAACAGTATATACCGGACTCATTCTGCATCGTGTAACGGTT
The DNA here is from genome assembly GCA_017390725.1 of Clostridia bacterium. Classification (GTDB taxonomy): domain Bacteria; phylum Bacillota; class Clostridia; order Oscillospirales; family Acutalibacteraceae; genus UBA737. Next base: position 5,353 of record JAFPAV010000010.1, read on the forward strand.
ATGTTTTTTCCGGCAATATTATATTTTCCCTCGTTTAACGGAGCAAAATAAAGGCATTTACCGTTTTGCAATTCCCCATCATATAACTCTTTATGTTTTACATATTCATCGTAACTGATAAATTCAGGAGAGTTACATTTTTCATAAGGAAATAATTCATACTCTTCTTTTGCAAAATGCAATAACCGGTCTGACGAAAAAGCACCCATATATACACTAATTTTTTTGCGTTCATTAACTTTAGGAGGCATAAAGGAAATTTTACCCTGTGATTTTCCTTTTATTGCCTTAGATTGTGCAGAGAAAATAATTTTACCGTCTGTTTCAACAAAATATTTTACACTGTCAATCGTTTGTTCTGTTTCGTTGCACACATAGGTATCCAACACAATTTCCTTGTTGTCAAAAAACTTGAACTGATCACTTCGTATATTGCAAAATACCGGCGAAAGACAATCCATATATGTATAAAACGCTTTTTTGGGATTGCGGTCGCAATCCATTACCGCTTTCATCCATCCACTTGGAAAAGCATCAATAAAAAGATGAATCGCAAATGTATTCATATACTCATTTCGGCGAAAGGAGGATGTCATTATTTTAGTGGCAAAAGCCTGATACTCCTGCGAATCCTCAATCCAATCCTCTATTTTTTTAGGAGTTTCATAAAAGAATTTATGAAAATTCCATACTTGGCTTGATATTATCTTGCGTGGATTAAACGGCTCTTCAATCCATTCTTTTGGATAATATTTTTGCATTACAGAAAGATTATCCAAACCCTCTGAACCAAATTCTCCGCATCCGCAATGCCAATTCGGCTTGTTTTCTATCCAATATCCTTTGTTAAGCATACCGGTATCAATACCATGTCCGTTATACCACATGGTATAGCAGTGATTGTCTTGAAGCTTATTACTTGGCGGATCATAATCACCATCTACATGCTTTGTAACCCTATCCGGATTCTCCATATGAACAAACTTGTCTGCCATATCAAAAAAATCCATTAATTGCTCACGGTTAACCATTCGGTGAGGCTTATTGCTGGCATTAGGAAACGGTTCGTTTATATAACTGTCTAATATACAGCAAGGATGGCTCCTTACAAGCCTCTCCATTTCTGTTGCCTGCCTTAAAACCTCATTTACTTTATTAATCCGAAGAACACCGAAAAGCGGTAAATCGGTTTGTATCATAAGCCCCAGCATATCACAATAATCATATACTTCTTCCTGTACAGGACGCTGTGTAACACGCCAAAAATTCATATTGCACAATTTGCTCAAAAGTATATCATCTATTAATTGTTCAAAGTCGCCTTTAAACACATCCTGTTGCTCAAATCCCATTGTATTTGCGCCAAAAAGTTTTATTTCTTTTCCGTTTAAAAGAAAAGCTCCTTTAGGAGAACTTTTTAAATCCTGAGAGAACTCTCTTATACCGAAATTGCGTTGCTTTACTGATTTGATTTCATCATCAACATACATTTTTACAACCACGGTGTAAAGATACGGTGTATCGGGCGTCCATATCTTAGGATTCGAGATTTCCATAGCTTGTTTAAATCGGTGAAAACCGCCCATTAACTTTAATTCTTCGGCTTTACCAAGTCTTCCGCTTGCTATCATAGCTGCCATATTAAGCGTATCGCTCATACCTGCTTCCGCAACTGTTGACGGAGTAAATATTATATCCTCATATACTGTTTCCTTAAAATTACGACCGTAAACAGAAATTTGAAATTTAACATTTTTCGGAGAATATTCGGTAGAGTTGCAATCTATCCAAATTTCACCTTTACCGTCAGTTGCATTGAATCTTGGAAAGATATCTATGATATGCTGCGGCTCTCGAATTTCGACAGCAACAGAATTATATATACCAAGTCCCGGTGGACAGTGATGCCAGCCTTTCTGGCTGTCATCCCAACCAAGACCCGTTGCAGCATATACTTTATCTCCTCCGTTAGACATAGTAAAATCATTTTTTACAATTACTTTAAGAGTATTTTTCCCTGATTTAACTGCATCGGTAATATCAAATTCAAAAGGCGCAAAAAAGCCTTCATGATTACCTACGAATATATCGTTAACAAAAACTTCAGCAATGTAATCCACTGCTTTAAAGCAGATAAAAACGCTTTTATTTATAAACGATTCAATCTGAAATTCCGTTTCATATATAACACTGCATTTACCTGTTGGACCGCCATAATGCGGAAGTTTTATTTTTGTTTTTTTACCGTTTGCATCTGTAAACACAAAATGCTTAAGCTCAAGCCTTTTTTCCAAAGAATCAAATTGAGGCGAGTAAACCTTCATATACTCCTCATATTTTTTTCGCAGCAGTGCAATACCTTGCTTAACTTGGGAAGGCGTGTGTATTTTTTCATATAATTCAAATGCATTATTATCGTTTTTTTCTAAAGAAATAATTCTATCATCTATCTTAACGGGTTCAATTTTTACAAGTCCCCGATTTTTATTAATATAAAACTCATTTGCAATCTCTGCAAACCTATCCATTGATTTCGCCCTTTCGCATTAAAAATTACCGTCTATATATCCATCCCCGTCCTTATCCATATAATTAGAGTATGTTAAGCTACTCGAACTATCAAAGGCAGATGAATTATCGGATATCGGCGTTGAAGAATTAGAAGAGTTACTCGATTGAACAGTGTTTTCGCTTTTTTGGATAGTGAGTCCTTCGCCGTCACTATATGAATCTTTTGCTTCTTCACTGCTCGCATCGCTTATTTTATTATTGGATGCAGCAGTACTGTCTGCACTGCCGGAAGACTCTAATTCCGAGCTTGTAAAATCATCAGACGATAAACTTGTTTGAGAGAATGTATCACTTTCCATAGATGATTCATTTTCTTTTTTCTCTGTGCAACCGCATAAACAAAGTATTGTTGCCAACATTGCTATAATTAATATCAATACTTTTTTATTCATAATAGTCTCCTTTATCGCAACACAATCTCAAATGATTTGTTTCCATTTTTTTGTAAGGATATATCTTTATTAAATACTTTGCCGTTATATGTTATGCGTAACTCATAGTCTCCGTAAAAGCCCTTAAAAATTGCTTTGCCGGCCTCATCGGAAACCATCTTTTCTTTTGTATGCCATTCCTTATGGAACAAAGAATAAAGCGTTTTATATGCCGGTTTTTCACTCATATCAAACCGCAATAATCCGCCATGGAAATAATTTTCTCCCTTAGTCATATCGCCTAACGGTGCAAAAGCAGCATAACCATCAACTAAGTTCCAGTAAATTGCAGCTTCAACAGAAGCATGGCTGAAATATATGGAATACAACCAACGTAACAATTCTGCCTGTACGGCTTCATCCTCAGGAGCGTTAGTATATGCCGGTATAGTTATTTCGGTAATTTGAAGAGGTTTTTTAAACTCTGCCAAGTCATCAAGTATACGGAACAGCCGCTCAGGATTTGCACTCTCGGCAACCTTTTCCGCTTCATCTTCCGATTTGTAGAACATATGGGCCTGAATTCCGATACTGTCAATTCTGGCACCTTTTTCAAGAGCACGCTCTATCAGCATATAATATGGCAACCGATTTCCATGACACCAATGATCATAAATCAATCCGGCTTCATTAATAATCAGTTCATTATTCGGAAAGTACTTTTCGGCAGTTTTAAAGCTCCATTCCACCAATTCAGGATAACGGAAAAATCGGCGTGTATTCCATAAAAGTGTTTCGTTTATAACCTCTACACCGGGAATTTTATCGGCATACTTCTCTGCTATCTCTTTAAAACGTTTTTCAAGTAATTTTTTGGTTTCTGTTATATCATCAGGTACCCAATCCGGTGTCCACTGCATATAGTTTAAGCAATGCAGTTTAGGCTCAATGTTATTAGCATCGCAAAACTCAAGACAAAGATCAGGTGCCGGACGCCGATATACCTTTGGACTGTTTTTATTAAAACGAAGTTTTCCGGGTTCAGGCTCAATATCCTTCCAATAAAAAGGCAGTGTTGCTAAATTAAACTGACGGGAAAAGCTTTGCTTGTATGCTTCGTTTTTTTCTTCGGATTCCAATTCATCAAGCATGAATATATTTGCTCCGTGCTTAAACTCGTGTTTTTTGAGTTCTGCTGTTATTTCAGCACCTTTAAGCACATTGCCGTTTTCATCGGTAATTTTAAGTTCAGCGAAGCCTTTTCGGTTTTGTTCAATACCCAGCTTTATTCTATCTTCGGTTTCATTGCGTTGCTCATATATGTATTTTAACGCTGTTTGTTGTCTGCTCATATTAATTCCCTCAAACACTTAACAGCGGCAGGACAAAAACCATCAGCTATGTTCTGCCGCTTTATTCATTATTCGCTTATATATTTATCTGCCTGAGACTGTACGGCTTCTTTTACCTTTGCCAAATCGGCGCCGTTTATTTTGCTCATCATTTCATCATACGTTGCATTATAATTAGAACCATCTATACCGCAGATAAGCGTATCATTATATTCGTTTATAATGGTCTGAATGTTGGCAATGACATTTGAATACTCTGAAAGATCAACTCTAAAGCCGCAAAGAGCTGTTTCCTTATGGGTCAATCTATCTACTGTTTCATATTTTTTTACATAGTCTCCCTGACCCGCTTGAATATTCGGTGTACGGTAGGTTTTAAATACATTACCTACAAACCAATGCGCAATACCGTATTTGCAGGAAGAGTCAGGCTGTGCGTAATAATCAACACCGTAAGCACAATCGCCTTCCAAAGTATAGTGATATGTGCCGTATTCTTCCGCATATTTACTGTTTTCTTCAAATCCGTATACCAAAAGATTTAATAAATCGTTTCCTTTTTCTCCTACCGGTGCACGCAACAAATCAAGCAATTTTATAGCTATTTCCGGATTTTTAGAAGTATAGGGAATACACAAATAAGTTTTTTCAGATCCTAATGTAGAAACGCCTTGCCAATCCTGTTCAGGGGTCTCCAAAAGCAGATTATACATAGTAATGAATTTATTTCCTGCATCATCTGTTTCTATAGCGTAAGTTACACCGCGTTCTTCTCCAAGCTCGGGGTTTTCTGTTGCATACCACATTCCTGTTGAATGTGCATTAAGAACCGGTGATCTTGAACCGCTCTCACTACCGTTGACCAGAACATTGGGAGATACGTATCCGTCATTGTACCACTTAGCTGCGTATTTTAAGAAAAGTCTATACGCATCTGTTTCCATAAAATTAACAATTTTAGCTGAAGGGTCTTCTTCATCATAACAGAGCCATGCGCCTGTAAGATCTCCGCCTATAAACTCATATCCTCGTGTAGCAACAAACTTAAAAATTCCCTGTATATCAATATATTTTGCTACTGTATCGGTATCAATGGCATGAGCTTTGGTTACTGCTGCCAAATATTCATCAATATACTGATAAACCTTTTCAGTGGTTTTCTTGTTTGAATGACATTCGTTAAGAACACCGTCAATGTTCATATAATCCTTAAGCTCCACAGGAATCTTCAGTATATTTGAAAGATTTGCAATGGGCTGCTGATTCGGAATCAGATACTGCTTTCCTTTGTAGCTTCCGCTGGCATAATCAGCACTGTATTCCTGCTTTTCAGCATAAATATTAGGTGTGTTTTCTTCTGTGATATACTCGTCAAGTGCTGTGTACGAACCGTTATTTATTTCTGTTTCTATATCATATGAATAACCGGTCCAAGCAATATCAATCTGTGTATTGGAAGCCATCCACAGCTGCCAATTGGTTGTATCCTGCTTCTGAAAATCAATCTCAACATTTTCAAAGCCTTTTACTGATTGAAGTTCTTTGTTAAATGCCTCAAAAACCATTTCAGATTCTTCGTTACCCAATGTACTTCCTGCCCAGATAAGTTTAACCTTTGAATCTCCGCAACCTGCGGTACATAAAGCAATACCAAGTATCATAAATAATGCTAAGCATACAGAACATATTTTTTTGAACATATTTTTTCCTCCTTTAATCAGCCTTTAACCGAGCCTACTGCTATTCCCTTTGAGAAGAACTTTTGTACATAAGGGAACATAATGAAAACTGGAATAATAGATATTACACACATCGCATATTTTAAGGTTGTAACCGGTGCCTCTGAAGTATCACGTAACCCTTGCATTTCCAGCGATGCTTTTAATTGCTGCACACTTTGCAAAATAGTCTGCATATAATACTGAACTGTCCAATATTCCTGATTGTTTGGATAATAGATAAGGGATGTCTGATAGTCATTCCAGCGAGCAATAACACTTGTAAAATATTGTATGCTCACAATAGATTTTGAAAGAGGCGCAACAACATGAAAAAGAACCTGAGGTTGAGTTGCTCCGTCTATAGTAGCAGATTCAATCAGCTCCGCCGGTATACCCTTAAAAAAGGTTCGGAATAAAATTACATTCCATACGCTAAACAGACTCGACAGCCAATACAGCATAGGATTAGCTCCGCCCAAATGGTACACCTGTGTATAGATAATATAGGTAGGTATCAAACCTCCGGAGAACATCATCGAAACAATCATTAATACATTCACGGGTTTGCGCAATGAATAATCATTACGCGCCAAAGGATATGCCATCAGCGCATTTACCATAACTGCAAGAGCAGGCGCAGTTGCTGAGATGAACAGTGTCCAAATAATACTTTTAAAAAGAACACCGGCATTTTTCAGCACTAAACCGTATGCTGTAAAATCAATTTTTTGCGGAATAAGCTGAAAACCGTATGTAGTAATCTGTGACTCAGGAGAAATTGAAACGATAACAATTATAATAAATGGAAGAAGAAAAGAGAGAGTAAGTAAAATAAATATTGTGTGAATTACTGCCATATAGGCTTTATTTTGTTTCAAAACTTTCCCCTCCCTTAAAACATTGCATTTTCAGGACTGATTTTTCTAATAATCCGGTTGGTTATAAGAAGTAAAATCACTCCGATAACAGATTGGAAAAATCCAACAGCAGCAGATGTACTTATTGAACCTGAAGCAAGCCCCCTGAAAAGGTAGGTTGCAATGGTTTCAGTTGTTTCATAGACTTTAGAAGAATTCATAGGCAGCTGATAGAATATATCCATACCTCCGCCTAAAACACCTCCGACTTTGGAAATCAATACAACGCTTGCCATCGGCATAAGCTCAGGAACTGAAATGTACCATATTTGTCTTAAACGGCCCGCACCGTCCAAAGAAGCCGATTCAAACAAGCAAGGATCAATTGCCAAAAGGGCGGCATAATAGTACAAGCTTGCCATACCTATATTTTTCCATGCATCAAAGAAAGTAAGTATATACGGCCACACCTTTGGCTCATAATACCAATATATTTCCTTGCCGCCGAATGACTTAATCAACTGATTCAATAAGCCATTGTCATGACTAAGAAATAAAAATCCGATATAAGCAATAATTACATAAGACACAAAATAAGGAATCAGCATAGATGTCTGATAAATCTTGTTTGCAATTTTATTACGCACCTCATAAAGCATAATGGCAATTAGCATACCTAAAAACAGATTTACTAAAAGCATCCATATCAAGTTATAACCAATGGTATTTCTAAAAATTCGAAAAGCATAGTTAGCAGAAAAAAAGGTTTTGAAATTATCTAATCCGTTCCATGCACTTCCGAAAATACCATTGGCATATTTGTAATCTTTGAAAGCAATAACAAGACCGAAAATCGGCACAAAATGAAAAAGTACTAACCAAAGAAGCCCTGGTACTTGCATTAGAAAATACGGTACATTTTTCAGCCATTGCAAAGATTTGTTTTTTTGTTTTTGAGAATTTGTCATAATTGGTCTCCGTTCTGAGCCTATGCGGCGAGGCTCCGCCGCATAGGATAGAGGTATAGTTTAAAATTCACTTATTTTACCGACTACAAAATACCTTATCATTGTGGCATCCTTCAAATCTACCACTCCGTCTGCATTTACATCGGCACGACTTAATTGATTATCGTCAAGAACAATACGGTTTACGGAATAATAACGGATATATGTACAATCTTTAATACTGATTTCACCGTCACCGTTTACATCGCCTAAAAGCAAATATTGTTCATATGCTGTATTTCCGTAGATAATCGCCCTTTCAGAAAAATATACATTTTTCGTACCCGATGCGGATAAGAGACTGTCACTGTAAGGTATATCAACATCATCAAATACATTACGATACAAGAAAACTCCGTCGATAGATGTAGAACCTTTTGTGTTGTCCCAATTTATACCGTATTCGGACTTATAAAAGGTATTGTTATCCACAATCACATCCCTGAGTGTATCCTTTGCTGCTGAGGTGGCAAGCTCCAATCTCAAACCGTTAAAGTTAAAGCCGCGAATTGTAAAACAGCGCGAGTATCCGGGTAAAGCTCCGGAAGCTATAATACTAAGCTTTGAAAATTCGTTATTGGAAACTCCACCGTCATCATGAGAGAAATACGGATCATAAATGATTTCATTATCGTTATAGCTGACATACCAGTTTACATCGCCGCCAATGGCCCATTGATATAATGCGCCCACACGCTCAAACGTACAGGATTCATAAATTACATCAGCAACACCGCCATAAAAACCGCATGTTGAACCGTTGTAAAAATAACAATTTGCAAAGAAAATGTTTTCACGTGGTGCTCTTAATATACAAATACTGTTTCTGTTGGGTGCAATGGCAAACGGCGAATTTACTGTAAGCTTAGTTGTGCCGTCTTCTAAATTTTCAACCTTTGAGATTATTCGGGTCTGCCCTGTTCCCTGACCCGCTGACACATAAATTTGATAGCCTTTCAGACGGGACGCTGCATATTTTCCCTTAATTAAAAAGTTATATTCATCAAGTTGTTGCAACACTCCGTCATTGATATAGGGTCCGTGGTCTGCAACAAAAAGCTCTCTGTTATTGACAACTACATTTTGCATTGTTGTATTGCCGTAATATACGCCATGACCCCATATGCCGGTAGCGGCACCTTCGAAAACACAATTGTCAATTGTACTGTTATTAATGATAGCTTGCTGATAAGCACCCATAATTCCCATCATCACATGTACGTTATCAAGCTGCCAATATTCATTTTGCGAAGTGCTTTCAGATACAATACCCCTATGCGAACCATATGTAACCAAATCAACATTTGACATTTGAAGATTGCTCAGATATCCGCCGGATTTTCTTAAAAGCGGAGTTACCGCTTCTGAATTTATCATATTTTGCGCAACCGTAGCAGTTACCAGCTTGTTCACAGTAGCATTACCCTGTGTTGTACCGCCGGCATAGGGACGAAGGTAAACTCTGACATCGGTTATATATATGTTTTCTGCGCTTTCGCCGTTTACACTGAATACTCCTCCCGTACGCGTTCCGTAAATCGTTAATTTCTCGATTGCTACGTTGCCCGTCATACCAAATAAAAACTCGGGTAATTCATTGTAATCCCATTTATACGGTGTAAAAAGGAAAATCGTACTGTTAGTATCCTCGCCCGCAACGGTAATCTTTTCAGGTAAAACAACAGAATACTCAAAACGGTAAATACCTTTGGGAAAATACAGCGTTCCGCCGCCGTTTTCATTGATATAATCCAAAGCATAATTTACAATCGGCGTTACATTCTGATAACGCTCACCAGTAGCTCCGAAATCGAGTATATTATAAACTGTATCCTTCCATTCAGAACGAGGCCCTGCGCCTACCGTGATTACAGCCGGTATACTCCAGGCGGTTTCATCACCGTATCCGTTATAAACGTATACTTCATATTCACCGTTAAGCTCCTGTGGAAGCTGAACTTTAAGTGAATTATCCGAATCGGCACTTGAAACGCTCAAATCAAATACTTTTCCGCTTTCATCCACAAGCTTTACTTTTATAGAATTAAGTTTCACAGCGGTATCTTCAAATGAGGTAAGATTTCCTGCCAAATTTTTACCAATTATACGAAGCTCTGTACCCGCCTGCGCAATTGCGCCCTCATTTCCTACTGTATAGTCAATAATCGGAGCATTAATATAAATAATCTGATCATCGGCATCTATAGAATTATCTTTACCGAAAATTTTAACTGCGTATATACCCTCTGTAAAACTATCCGGAATAAGGAACTTTACAGATTCTTCTGTTTTTTGAAGAATAGGTGCGCTGACAGGAGATAAACCTGACCATGATGGAACTACCGGCTCTTTACTGTAGGTTCCGGATTCCACACCTGCAAAATCAAAGGAAGTGCGGTTAATATATCCGAATCCTTTAGCGGTATCGTTTGGTAATTGCGCAATCTCCACCGCTGTAACAAAATCGCCTACAGAATCTCCGCTGATAATTGCCACATCTCCCGGACTTACATAAGTATTTCCGGAATAGTAAACCGTTGATGTTTCGGCAACTATATCTTCATCCCAGTCGCCTTTAGTCATTTTTACAACAACATTATCATACATCTGTTTTAAATCAGGCGAGGTTGAACCCATTGCGAATCTTCCGCGAACAGAACCGATATTGACAGTTTGTTCAACCTTTATATCGCCCTGTATAATTTTTATAAGGCAGTTTCCCGAATCGCCGATATAAGAAAGTTCAACCGAAATGGGTTGCCATGGGTCAAATGCAGGATTCATACTTTTTTGATTATATAAGCCCTTTGCAGTACCGTCTTTTACTGTATAAACATCAATATTTCCAAGCACCTTGGTACCTGAGCCGTAATAACGAACTGCTGTCCAGTTATCGGCATCGATATAGGAAATATAAAACTGCAACGGTGTCCACTGGAAGGGATAGGTTGTACTTGATGCATCTAACCATGTATCAAACGTAACCGTTGTCATTCTTCCCTTTTCAGGTAAAAAACAATCCTTTAATTCTAACATACTGCCTTGCAATTGCAAAACGTTGCTACCTGTCAGGCTGTCATACACCACAGACGGCGAGCGTCCAAGAGTTGATGGATTACGGGTACCGTAAGTAAAGGTCATTTCAACATCCTGATATCTTCCGAGAGATGCCTCGGTATCAAAGTTATCGGTATAGTCTTTGTAATCATCATCTGCCCTGAGCAGAGCTGTCAAATCGAATGCCGGATCATCCTTTATTTTGTTCATACGTTCTGTTAAAAGAGCTAATCTTTCGCCAACAAACGGCAATGCATACTTTACTTTTTCTTCCAATGCGGCATATTCTGTTACCGCCGCCTGTAAAGCATCATAATCCACATTAGAAAGCGTGGCTGCTCGCAGGGAAAGAATATAAGCATGCTCGCTTGCATAGCTATCTGCTGTTATAACTGAATCCAGCGAATTTGTAACAACCGAAACATCATCTACTGACATACCGAATTTATCGGTTGATACCGCAAAGCCTACACGGGTTGAATTTCCGTTAATTAAATTATAGGTATATGTACCCGGCTTAGCAAAGCCATCCTCAGTATACACGGTAAGCTCGCAATCCAGACCTGTATAACAAAGCGATACATCAATCCAACCGCCTTCTTTCATTTCAAAATCAGAAGTTGTATCATTTAAAATGAGTTCGGTTTTACCTGCATAAATTGCATTTTGCTTGCCGGTAGAGTTACTTATAACGCCGGAACCGGAAGTTTTAAGATACGGGCATACCGTTATTGTACCGTCACTTGCAACCCAAATGCTGATAGCTCGCCAATTATCCTCATTCTGATAATCATATACTATCAAGGGACGACTGTTGTTATTGCCTGTAAACCTATCTAAATACATTTTAAAATTAAAGTATTTTATAGGTGTGTTTCCTGAAGCAATCGGTTCACTTACAAGGTATACGCCTAAATTATCCTCTGTGGTATTGGGGATAATATGCAGAACGGAATCCGAACTGTTTATACTGTCTTTTTCCGTATTCTCGGTAACACCCCAATTACTGTCAGTAACATTTGCATTTCCGGAAATATAGCTAACATCGGTTTTATTCTCAAAATCTATCGGCTTACCGGATAAAATATCTTCCGGAACACTGTTCCACAGCTTTTCCGCCTGCTGCTTAGCGGCGAGTAATTTATCAATATTTGATATATTTTCCTTGTCTTCCGCAGAAAGCCTGAGATAATGCTGATAAAGATTCATACAAATATTATAATTATCAATCGTTATATTCTCAGCATCAGGCAAAGCAGAAATCTGTTCTTTGAGATAATCGACTTCACTAATTGCATAAATTGCAACATCATCTATTCCTATGTGCTGATAGTTTGCGCTCGAATTCGCAACATTGCTGCCGGTAAAATAGAGATTTGAAATCGGTGTATCAACCTTAACTTCAACTACATCGGTTAAATTATCAGCGTTTGCTTCTGTTTTGCTGATATTTGGACTTAAAAAAGTTACCCGATAATAATTTCCGTCATCCTTAGTTATATATTCAAGGGTTACATCTACCCATGTTGCGTAATAATAACCATTTAAGTCACTGCTTTTTACCAAAGCTTCTTCTGTGCAGAATGTGTTGGAATCTATATTGCAGGTAGCTTTCTTAATACCGTTACCGTTAGCAAGCTGTATAGCTGTGTAGTGCTGATTATCCTGCTTAGATAAAATCAAAGAGTAAGTTCTGTTGCTACCGCTCCAGTAAGCCTTAAAGCCTGCCTTGATTATACCCTTACCGTTCAAAACAGAATCAGGCAATGCAAATATCTGTGCAGGTATATTACTGCTGTTGTTTGCACTTTTTAAGGTTTTTGCCGCAGTTGACGGTAACGCACTTATTGCAAGACAATTGCCGCTGCTGCCGTTTTTAACAATTCCCTCCGTACCATCCTTATACTGTACAAAATTTGCTGTGGCTAAGCTTTGCTTTGTTACAACCTTATCAAAATCATCAAGGATAGTATCCTTATTGACTGCTTCCCACCAACCGTAGGTCTGATCATTTTGAAAATTGTCAAAATCATCATAATAATACAGCTTATTTTCTTTAAGATAATCAACCCGAGCTTTTAGCTGCTCCAAACGGTTGGAAGCCTCTGATGAAAGACCGCTATTGCCTAAAGCTTCATATCGGTCAAGCATAGTGTATACATCATCATAGCTGTCGAGAGTAATAACTGTTACAGCAAGAATATCCTCAGACAGCTTATCAATACTGTCCTCAGCGACTGCTGATACACTGGGAAGAAACAAAGTACTTATCAGCAAAGCCAAAGCCAACAAAAAAGATACTGTTCTTTTTCGTTTAAACATATATTGACCTCCTGTAGAAAAAACACATAAATACTGTGTTAGTAAATAAAATCAACAAAATTAACAGAACATTCTGCCGTTTTATCTGATTTATTCTGACTTTTTAATCATCCATATAGTCATCAGCTTCGCCCCAACCGCTGCCACCACTTAGAGCTTCAATAGCAGCAATATCTATATTGGAAAGATAATCAGATATATTTAAAATAGGCTTTTTATATTTTTTCATAATAAATTCCTCCGTTACTGATTCTGCATAAGACATAAAACTGTATACATAACAAAACGGTATGTATAAGTGGGAGCCTCTGTAAAGTTTGCATCATCCGCAATAATTTGCTTTGCGGCTGCAGCATTGGCTGAAGTTACAACACCCCAAACCTGCTCTGCTGTATAGTTGGTATCGTACTCAGTATTATATGCTTCTACAGCATCTGCGAAGTTTTTATCTGAATCACCGCTGGGGGCAAAAGATAACAATATACTTTTAACCGTTCCGATAAGTGATTTATTCTGTATTCCGTTTTTAATACCCTTATCCGTATCGCTGTTCTCAGAATAGATTACAATCTCTTCACTGCCGACATTGTATTTAATATAAGCGCGAACCGAGCATTTCTTTCCGGAATTTCCAGAGTTTAAGGTAGAGTCGGTAATGTAAATACTTACATCGGTGTCAATTTCATCACTACTACTTACCTTATAGTCAAGCTTTTTAATTCCTGTTGTTTGCAAGTTAAGCTGCGAAAGCGACTTGCTGGCAAAAAGAACACCGTATTCGATATCCGTTGCATTTGCAGGCACACTGTACTTTGCGAAAGAGAAATCCATATTGAATTGTAAGGTTTGGTCCTTCATTTCTACATCTGAACCTGAACGGATAGTAGTACCTTCTACAATCGGCTTATCTGTAACGACAATTTTAACATCATCAATACCGCGATGATTATAATTTGCGTTCGAAAGAGCAATGTTGCTACCGGTGAAATAGAGATTTGAAATCGGTGTATCAACCTTAACTTCAACTACATCGGTTAAATAATCAGTGTTTGCTTCTGTTTTGCCGATTTTTGGACTTAAAAAAGTTACCCGATAGTAATTTCCGTCATCCTTAGTTATATATTCAAGGGTTACATCAACCCATGTTGTGTAATAATAACCATTTAAGTCTTTGCTTTTTACCAAAGTGTTTTCAGTGCAGAATTTATTGGCATCTATATCACAGGAAATCTGCTTTATACCGGTATTGTAGCCAAACCGTATACCGGAATAATGCTGAGTATCCCTCATAGATAAAATTAATGAGTATTCTCTATTCGTACCGTCTTGGTACAACTTAAAGCTTGCCTTTTTTATACCCTTACCGTTCAAAACAGAATCAGGCAATGCAAATATCTGTGCAGGTATATTACTGCTGTTGTTTGCACTTTTTAAGGTTTTTGCCGCAGTTGACGGTAACGCACTTATTGCA
>JAFPAV010000011.1 GCA_017390725.1 Clostridia bacterium
AAGTTATAATAAATAATTATTATATAATATTATCTTAATTTATGCCTTGCAATAAGTTTGTTTTCAGTGTATACCGTTTACAAATAAACAACACTTTTGAAGGAGTGCATTAATTTGGCAAAAATTGTTGACGGCGTTCACGAAGCAACCCCGGAAGAAAAATATGTAATGCCTGAAGAAAAGGCTGTTTTGGATCATCTTGAATGGTTTAAGGATCAGAAATTAGGTTTTATGCTCCATTGGGCACCCGGTTCACAATTCTCGGTTGTTGAATCCTGGTCATTAACCGAAAAAAGTCCTTGGAGTAATGTTGATACTCAGTCTCCCTGGACCACAAAGGAAGTTAACTGGATTGACGATATTGAAGAATACAGAGAAAGTCTTGTAAATACTAATAAGACCTTTAATCCCGTAAAATTCAATCCTATTCAGTGGGCAAAAATGGCTAAGGAATGCGGATTCAGATATCTTCTTGCCACAACCAAGCATCATGACGGCTTTTGTATGTATGATACCAAATATACCGACTATAAAATCACTGCCGAGGACTGCCCCTATCACACTAATAAAAACGCCGATGTAATCAGAGGTTTATATGATGCCTTCAGAGCAGAGGGCCTCGGAATTTCTACATATTTCTCAAAGCCCGACTGGGCTTGCCCTTATTACTGGTCTCCCGATTTT
Organism: Clostridia bacterium; assembly: GCA_017390725.1. GTDB lineage: Bacteria > Bacillota > Clostridia > Oscillospirales > Acutalibacteraceae > UBA737. The sequence continues at coordinate 685 of JAFPAV010000011.1, forward strand.
CCTAATGACAGAAATATTTTGGCAAACTATGACCCTACCGAGCATCCCAAAATTTGGGAAAAGTTTATTGAATTCACACATAATCAGCTTACCGAGCTCACCACTGATTACGGAAAAATCGATGTTCTTTGGTTAGACGGCGGTCAGGTTTCCCCTGAATACAATCATCAGGATATAAGGCTCGGCGAGGTTGTTGAAAAAATCAGAGCAACAACTCAGCCTCATCTTATTGTTGCAGACCGAACTGTTGGCGGCAAATATGAAAACATTTTAACCCCCGAACAAACAGTTCCCGAAAAGCCCCTTAATGTACCTTGGGAATCCTGCATAACCATCTCCCCTGATTTTGCTTATCATTATGACGGTGATAACTATTTAAAATCACCTAAAGAATTAATTCATTTATTTATAGGCATTATAGCAAAGGGCGGAAATCTTGCATTAAACATTACACCTCAGCCCGATGGTGAAATCCCTGCTAAAACCCTGGAAACCCTTAATGAAATCGGAAACTGGCTTAAAATCAACGGTGAAGGTGTTTACGGTACAAGACCTGTTGCACCCTACTCTCACGGTAATATATGCTACACTAAAAAAGAAGATAATGTTTACGCCTTTATTAAATATAACCGCTTATATCATACAATACGAAATGTTGAATTGAAGTCTGAAAGGGCTGTTCGTGATATCGTTCTTCTGCGAACCGGCGAAAGCGTACCCTTCTCTCAAAAAGGAGATACTGTACTTGTTGATACTAAGAACTTCCCTCTTTATAATCTTAAGTATGCCGATTGCCTTAAATTAATATTTTAGTAAAAAAGAAAAAACGCAGAAATATCTGCGTTTTTCTTTTTATATAGCTTCAATAGCAAGATTATATTTGCCCAGCATATCAAAGGGTATTCTGTTAGTGGCTTTAATTGATTTACCATAAATAATTCCGTTTTTTACAGTATAATCATTCATTAAATCTACCTCGCAAAGTTAATTGTTTACACGCACATTATATATTTATTTTTCAAGAGATAAATATATATGGTAAAAAAATTTTCAGTATTTGTAAAAAAATTTCAAAATAAAAGCCCTCACAAAGTGAGGACTTTCTATTATCTTATAACAACACAAAGAGGGTCGGCCATAGGAATTTTTTCTATTAACTCAAGGCTGTTACCCTTTTCTCTGAGTATAGTAACATCATTGGTTTGTTCATTGGTGCAGAAAAACAGTCCGTCAACAATATCAAAATCTCGAGGACCCTCTCCACCGCAATCAAAATTAGAAATCAGCTCCAATTTTTCTCCTGAAATTTTAAACTTCGTTATAGTATTAGCTCCACGGTTAGAAATATAGAGATAATCTTCGCAAATTCTAATTGCCGCCGCCGTATTTTTATCATGAAAATCAGGCAAGGCTTCATATGTATCAAGCAAAGTGAAATTCGTGCCTTCAACCCTAAAAACGCTTACCGTTGAAGCAAGCTCATTAACGCAATAAAGCAATTTATTATCCTTGGAAAAAGTCAAATGCCTCGCTCCGTGGCCCATAGGGACCTTTGCGGTTGAAACTTGATTCAAGTTCTTATCATAGCAAAAAATCGTGTCCAGCCCTAAATCAACGCACAATAAATGCTTTTTATCGGGCATATATGTAACAAAATGTGTATGCGGTGCAGTTTGTCTCGTTGGATGAGGTCCTTTACCGCAATGTGTAACAGTTTTTTCGGGGATTTTAGCAAGATTACCGGAAATATAGTTAACCACAAAGGGAACATTATCAACAACGGTCAGATGACAAGGTACTACACCCTTTGTTGAAGTTATTTCACTGGGATTAACAAGAGCACCGTTATCATCAATATCGAAATTCAAAATTCCGCCAAAATTGGTTTCTGATTCGATTTCTCTTAGTATTACATATGCCTTATTATCCTCGATAACCATATACATTGGTCTGTCAAGCTCAGTTTTTTCGCAAAATTCCAGTTTAGTTCCTATAAGATTATAATGGTATATCCCACCATTTGTATCACATGAACAAAAATATAAATCCTTCAAATTAATCCCAACCTTATTGATATTGCTGCATTATACCTTCAAAATATTCAACGGTATCCTCTCTGATTTTATCCATATCGGCTATTTTTTCATCAAGGCTCTTATTCGATAATACAACTGCAAGTATTTCGGACTTTGCTACCTCGGTTTTGCCGAGAATAAGATTTATCTGCTCTTTACTCTCAGGTGTTTGAGATTCTGCAGAAAGCTTGTTACTGTTCTGGGTTGCAGCAACAACGATTTTTCCGATAATAGCGGAGCCGTATTCAACATCATTAACACTCTTTATTTCTTCTTTGGTTTCCTCGGCTGTACTAATTTCAGCTTCTTCTTTAATTTCGATAACCTGCACTTTGTTTTTTTCTTCTTCAAGCAAAATTTTAAGCTCAGATATTTTTTCTTCAAGCTCTTTTATTGTTTTTCCCTGTTCGGAAATTTTTTCGTTTGCCTTATTAAGTCTTTCAAACAAAGCTAGGTTTTCATTAACTAATTTTTTCTTAAGCATTGTTTTTTCTCCTCTTTTTTCTAATATAAATCAATATGAAGCGATAGAGAAAATATCCGATTAATATACCGAGTATTGAACCGATAGCATCAATAAAAACATCGAATAATTCACAACTTCTTCCGGCAACATAAAGTTGGTGAAGCTCATCGCTCGCCGCATATATAATACAAATTATACCGCTTAAAACCATTCTTACATAAAGCCGTAAATTACAATAGGTAATTATTGACATTAAAACGCATATACCTAATGCAAAATAAATAGAAAAATGAGCGGTTTTTCTCACAATATACTGAAAATTTGAGATAATATTTTCTTTTTCTTCTGTTTGCAAATTTTCAAAATTGGGATAAACTACATTTAAGACTTTTTCAATCAGTCCCCCACTTGTTTTGCTCGAAGCCTGCGCATTCTGTGAAGACAGACAAAAAATCAAAATCATAATAGCAAGGGTTAAAATTATGCTAATTGCTCGAAAAATTTTAATCATAAATTCTCCAAAAACAGCCGTCAGAAGTGACGGCTGTTTAAATTTATTTCGTTGATTTATAATAATTCATAGGATTAACAAAGGTGCCGTTACGCATAATACCAAAATGCAAATGATATCCTGTGGAAGAACCGGTTGTTCCAACGTAACCGATAACCTGTCCCTGTTTAACATAAGCGCCGTTAGAAACAGCAACACTATCCATATGAGCATAATATGCCTTTATATGCTCGCCCTTTACCTTACCGTGGTCAATTGCAACATAGTTGCCGTAACCGCCGCCACAGCTGCAAATAGGACGCTTAGACCTATGAGTACAACTGGAATACACATAATAAACCGTTCCGTCAGTTATTGCCACTATAGGCTTACCATAAATAGAAGCATTGGATATATCAACGCCCTGATGGGTTTTCTTTTTACCGGTTATAGGATGAATACGAGTACCATAACCTGAGGTTACATTAGTACAGGAAGGTACAGGCCAAACAAATCCACTAATTGGGTTTATAAAATTATTTCCTGCACTTCCGTAAAGAATTTTGTTAAGCTCTTTTTCTTTTGATTTGATCAGTGCTTCAACATCGGCATTATCGGCTTCAACATCCTTTTGCTCAGCCGCAATTTTATTGTAAATACCCAAAGCCTCATTTTCTTCAGATTCCAGCTGCTGCTGAATTTTAAGAATATCATTTTTTACAGCTGCCTGTTCTTCAATAAGCTTTTGATTCTCTGCGTTCTTTTCATTAAGAACCTTGATTGTAGCAACAATTTCTTCCATAATTTTCTTATCGTGGGCAGAAATTGCACTGGTGAGCTGAGCTAACTGAAGATAATCAGAAAAGCTCTCCGCACCTAAAAGTATATTGACGCTTGACTGAGAGTTAGTCATATAAATAGCTCTAAGTCTCTTTTTAAATTCGAGCTTAGTTTTCTCAATTTCTTTATTACGAGCATCAATTTCAGCCTTGTTTTTAGCAATAGCACTGTTAACCTTTTCAATTTCCTGATTGCAACGTCTTATCTGTGCCTGAGTATTGGCAATCTTCTTTTGAATTGCATCAACTATTACCTTTTGATCTGCCTTTTCGCTCTTTAACCTTTTAATATCCTTTTCTAAAGCAGCAGATTGTTTTTGCAAATCTGAAATATCATTTTTTAAGTCAGATTCTCTACTGGCAAAAACAACCGGAGCACTTGTAAAAGTTAAAGCAACAGTTAAAACACATAAAAGAATAAGCAATGTTTTCTTTACAAATGTTTTCATATATCCTCCGAAATTATACTGTTTGCAAATTTAAAGAATTTGCAGTCATTATAATGCTGAAAATTCGCTGCCTTCGTGCTTAAGATATTTTCCGATAATAATAAAGCTTCCTATTGCACCGGCTAAAACACCAATGCATACGAAAATTCCAAACAAAGGCAATGCCATTTCACTGTATTTAACGATATCAGACATTCCAAGGGTTGTAACAATGGTTTCGGTTGCCACACGGTAGCAGAAATACAGAAGAACCTCTGCAATGGCGGCAGAAATAATACCGATTAAAACACCTTCAATAATAAAGGGAACTCTGATAAAGGTATCTGTTGCGCCAACAGCCTTCATAATACTAATTTCAAGCTTACGGTTATACATTGTAACCCTGATAGTATTAGAAACAATTACAAGGGAAATTATTATAAGAATAGCAATAATCCAAACACCTGCAACGGTTATTCCTTTTTTAATCGCTGCAATTGTATCGGCTAAATCGCTTTGAGACTGAATAACGTCAACACCGTCTAACTTCTCGATCTGCTTAATGGTTTCGCCGAATAATTCCATATCCTTCATTTTAACCTTAGCAGCAGCAGACATGGGATTACCGTATTCATCATCAAGGAAGGTAAAATATTCTTCCTGTCCTTCAAGCATTGATTCTTTGACAGTTTCAAGGCCTTCTTCACTGGATATATATTCAACCGATTCAACATTTGGAAGCTTCGCTATTTTATCACAAAGCTCCTGTGCTTCTTCATCGTTATGAATAATATAATCTGATTCATAAATTCCGTTTTTATCAGGCTTCGCTTCATCGCTATCGGAAGTTTCTTCTTTAGATGCTGACACATCTTCATCATCTGCTTGTGAATCGCCGTAAAGCGCCCAGTTATAGTCCTTCATATAAACCATAACAACATTCTGTTTTTCAAGATTTCCAATGGCAACATTGGCATTTTCTGAAATAAGAATAGCAAGTCCGATTATAACCATACAAGCAACAAGAACACCAACGGATGCAACCGACATAAGTCTGTTAACCCAAACGTTCTTGAAGCCTTCGCCGGTTAGATATTTAATACTGCTTAACTTCATTAAATATCACCTCCGACATTATCGGCAACAATTTTGCCCTTATCAAGCATAATAACTCTATGCTGAAAATCTCTTACAAGATTATGGTCGTGGGTTACCATTAAAATTGTAGTTCCCCTTTTATTAATTTCTGTTAAAAGGGATACAATTTCGTATGACATATTAGGGTCAACGTTTCCTGTAGGCTCGTCCGCAATAATTAAATCGGGAGCATTAACAAGAGCACGGGCAAGACCAACTCTCTGCTGCTCACCACCTGAAAGCTGCGAAGGCATTGAACGGGCTTTATCACCAAGGCCAACCTTACTTAAAGCCTTTGAAACCTCAACTCTGACATGCCTTCCGGAATCACCAACAACGTGCATTGCAAAAGCAACGTTTTCAAAAACATTCATTGTAGGAATCAAGCGGAAATCCTGGAAAACTATTCCCATAGTTCTGCGAAGCATGGGAACCTGACGGCGAGGCATCTTGGTTAAATCAAAACCGTTAACGGCAATCTTACCTGTATTCGCCTTTTCTTCACGCATTATAAGCTTCATAAAGGTACTTTTACCTGCGCCTGAAGAACCAACAACGAAAACAAACTCACCTTTATTTATCTTTATATTAACATCCTCTAAAGCATGAGTGCCTGTTTTATAAGTCTTGGAAACACCTCGGAACTCGATAATGGGCTTTTGTACCGCATTATCGGCGGGGTTTATTGATATTTCTTCCATCTACTGTCTCTCTTTCGATTAATATTTAATGGGATTGCTCTTTAAATACTTGTTAACCATAAGAGCAATCTTGAATATTATCGCATGGTCAAACTCTCTTAAATCAAGACCTGTAATCTTCTTGATTTTTTCAAGACGGTAAACCAAAGTATTACGGTGAACAAATAGCTTTCTTGAGGTTTCCGAAACATTAAGATTGTTTTCGAAGAAACGCTGAATTGTAAATAAGGTTTCCTGATCCAAGCTTTCTATGGAACCTCTCTTGAATACCTCTTTAAGGAAGGTTTCACAAAGGGTTGTAGGTAACTGGTAGATAAGTCTTGCAATACCGAGGTTATCGTAAGAAACTATTGTTTTTTCGGTATCAAACACCTTACCGACCTCTAACGCCGCCTGAGCTTCCTTAAAGGAACGGGCAAGATCCTTGATATTGCTGACCGTAGTTCCGATACCGATAACAACGTGTGTATAGAACTCACTTGAAATTGTATCAGCAATGGTGGAAGCCAGTTTCTCGATAGTTTTAGAATCAATACCTATCTTGGTTTCCTTAACAAGAGCAATGTCAGTTTCGTTGATGCTTATAACAAAATCCTTTGCCTTATCTGGGAAAAGATTCTGAACAACATCATAAACCGATACATCATTTGCATCCATAGAACGTATTAAAATAACCGTACGGGAAACATCATTATTAAAGAAAAGCTCACGGGCTTTAAGATGTATATCACCAAGAAGAATATTATCAAGAATAACATTTTTGATGAAATTGCTACGGTCGTATTTCTCATCATAATAAAACTTTATGTTAGAAAATGCTACTGATAAAACAGAGGCATATTTTGAAGCGAGAATATCGTTTCCCTCAACAAAAACGGTGTAATTAGCACCCTGATTTCCTGTAATTGTTTTAAAAGTAAAGCCATCGGCAGTAAAGCAATCTCCGTTATTGGCTACAACCTGAAAGGCTTCGCCGATTTTTCCTAACTCACTGCTGGCAATAATACTGAAATTTTCATCAACCACACCAAAAGTACGGTCAATAGCATCCTTCATTTGATGAATTACGCCCTGAAAAAGACGGTTAGACATAATTAAACACATCCTAAACTTTATATATATAATTATAGATAATAACATTGTACACAAAAAGTGGAAATATTGCAAGAGATATATCGAAAAATACACAAAAAAGTTACAAAATTATTACAAATAAAAACAGATTTCCGTTTTTAAGTGGAAATCTGTTAATTTTTATCTCAAAACACCACGTTTGCAGGCTGCAATACACTTACCGCAACCGTCACAAAGAGAATAATCAACAAAGGCAACGTTATTAATAACCTTCATAGCCCCCGTTTCGCATGCCTTTTCACAAAGCTTACATCCAACGCAAGAGGTCTTGCAGTTTTTAACAACAGGTGCTCCCTTCTCCTTGTTTGAACAATTAACCGTAACCTTATGGTCCTTAGGAATAAGTGAAATCAAGGATTTAGGACAAGCGTTAATACACTTGCCGCATCCCACACATATATCCTCGCACATAACAGGTCGGCCATTTTCAATTGTTATAGCACCAAAGGGACAAATAGCGGCACAATCGCCATAGCCTATACATCCAAAGCTACACGCTAAAGGTCCTGAGTGCATCAAAGCGGCCGCCGAGCAGCTTTTCAAGCCTTCGTAATGGTATTTAACGGCAGTGCTTTCGCAGTTGCCCTTACAGGCAATAAAAGCAACTTTAGGTTCATTTGTAATTTCAACACCTAGGATTTCTGAAATTGCACTGATAGCAGTTTCTCCTCCCGGTGCACATTTATTGGGCTCAGCCTCTCCCGAAGCAACAGCGGCGGCGTATCCGTCGCAGCCCGAATATCCGCAAGCACCGCAGTTGGCGCCCGGTAAAGCCTCACGAATTTTTTCCTGCTTTTCATCAACGGGAACGGCCATAAACTTGGAAGCCAAGGAAAGTCCGATACCCGCAATAAGACCTATTGCAGCAACAATAATAACAGCAATTAATATTTCCATAGTTAACCTCCTATTCCGGCAAAGCCTAAGAAGGAAAGTGAAACAATGGCAGCCGCTATAAGAGTTATAGGCAGTCCCTTCAAAAATTCGGGAACGTCTGCAGCTTCAACCTTGCTGCGAACACCTGCAAAGAGCAGCATTGCTAACATAAATCCAAGTCCTGCACCTAAGGCATTGAACAAGGACTGAACAAAGCTCAATCCATCGGTTATATTAAGCATAGTAACGCCCAAAACAGCACAGTTGGTTGTAATAAGAGGCAGATATATACCCAAAGCATTATAAACGGGCTTGATAAATCTCTTGAGAACTATCTCAATTAGCTGAACTATTGCGGCTATTACAAGAATAAACACTATAGTTTGCAAATAAGCAAATTTAGGATACAAAAGATAGGTGTAAATCGGGTAGGTTACGGCTGTTGAAACAACCATAACAAGGGTTACTGCTATACTCATAGAAAATGCCGTTCCGGGTTTCTTTGAAACGCCCAGGAAGGGACAAATACCTAAGAATTTCGATAATACCATATTATCTGTGAGTATGGCGGCGAGAAGAATTGAAACGATGGTTGTAGTATTATTCATCTACCGTCACCTCCTCGTCTGCCGAAACAGATTTACACATACTTCTTGAGGGACAATTTTCGCAGCCTAAATGCTCAACGATTTCCTTGCCGTTCTTTTTAGCAATAGCATTAGAAGCGGCAACAAGAACACCGAACACGAAAAAGCCTCCGGGGGGCAATAAAAATACTATCATAGGGTCAATAAATTCGGCTGTAACCGTAAGACCAAACAAGGTTCCCGCACCGCAAATTTCACGGATTGCACCCATAAGTGTTAATACTGCAGTAAAGCCTATTCCCATACCAAGACCATCAAGAATACTGGGTAAAACAGAATTTTTTGATGCAAACATTTCGGCTCTTGCGAGTATTATACAGTTAACAACTATAAGCGGTAAATAGATGCCTAAGGCCACGTCAATTGAGGGCAAAAATGCCTTGACAAGCATTTGAACAACGCTTACAAATCCTGCTATTACGGTTATAAAGGCAGGAATTCTTACCTTATCGGGAATTACGTTTCTCAGTAAAGAAATAACAATATTTGAGCAAACCAAAACTATTGTTGCTGAAACACCCATACCAATACCGTTAATGGCGGCAGTGGTTACTGCCAACGTAGGACAAGTGCCCAATACTAATCTTAAAACGGGATTTTCTTTTATAAGACCGTTAGTAAAATATTTTATATTCTGACCCTTCATCCTACGTCACCTCCATTCGGAATAAATACTGAAGATGTCATTTTTAAAACCTCATAATATTCCAAGGCTTTATTAACCGCAGAGGTAACAGCCTTTGAAGAAATTGTAGCTCCTGTTACGGCATTTATTTCTCCCGCATCCTCATCAGCTCCGTTTTTAACAACGGTTATCTTATCTTTTTTTCCTGCAAACTGAGAATAAAAGCCTTCTTTAGCGGCATTCTGTCCAAGTCCGGGAGTTTCTCCCGTAACATCAAGTATATCAACCGCTAAAATTTCTCCTTCTAAATCAACAGCAGTCATAACACTGACATCGCCGCCGTAGCCCTTAGCTGACGTGATAAATATAAAGGCGGTAACCTCTTCGTCTTTACTTGCAGAATAATATTCTACCTCACTTTTTTCATCAGGTTTAAACTCTTTAAGGTCAAACTCATCGGCTTCAACTAAAGCAGCCATTGCCTTGTTGTTACTCTCCTCGGTAAGCTTGGCAATTCTATCTACAGTTACCATATTTGTGGCAGCTAAAGCCAAGGGAATAACAATACAAATTGAGAAAAGTACGATAATAGGCTTAAAAATATCAGCCCAGTTGTTCTTGAAAAAATCTTTAATCTTATTCATATTCCGCACCTCACTTACGCACGCCGAAAGGCTTTGTTAAGGTAGCCTTATTAATATATGGAACAAGAATATTCATAAGAAGAATTGAAGAGGAAACTCCCTCCGGCAAGGAAGCAAAACGGCGGATAACAAAGGTAAGTAAACCGCATCCAATACCGAATATAAGCTTGCCCTTGTTTGTGGTAGGTGATGTTGTATAATCGGTTGCCATAAATATAGCACCTAATATAAGACCTCCACCAAAAACCTGCTGAATTACATTTTCGCCGAAAATTAAGCTGAATAGAGCTACTGTTCCTATAAAGCAAACGGGGATTATAGGATTAATAACCCTTCTTAAAATCAAATATAATCCGCCGACAATAAGCAGAAAAGCAGAGGTCTCACCTATACATCCTCCATGCATACCGAAAAACAGTTCATTAAATGTATAAGCACCTGCTTCCCTTACGAGTGGTGTCGCAGAGGTTACTGCATCATACATAACAGGCTCTAAAAATTCTGCCATATAGCTCGGGAATGAAACCAACAAAACAATTCTTGCAGTAATAGCCGGGTTTGCAAAATTGAAGCCAAGTCCGCCAAACATCTGCTTAACAACAATAATAGCAACAGCACTGCCAATGGCTGCAATACAGATAGGAACTGCCGAGCTTAAATTCATTGCCAACAAAAGTCCCGTAACAACAGCCGATAAATCACCTATTGATATAGGCTTTTTGAGTAATTTGCACCATATGTATTCAGCCAAAACAGCCGATATAATACAGGTGAAAATAAGGAGCAGAGCTCTGATACCGAATAAAATGCATCCATAAATTGCGGCGGGAGCAAGAGCTATTATTACATCAAGCATTATTCCCGAAGTGGTATCAGGATGTTTTAAATGGGGAGAAGAAGAAACTGTGAGCATATCTTTCATTACTTTTTCTCCCTCCTTAACTGAGCTTTTGCAAGTCTCATTGATTGCACAAGCGGTCTCTTTGCAGGACACATATACGAACAACAACCGCATTCCATACATGCATTAACATTTAAACCGTTTATTGCTTCAATATCATTCTTTCTGGTAGCGGCTTCAACCATAGCAGGATAAAGTCCCATAGGACATTTTGCCGCACATCTTCCGCAACGGATACAGGGTGTTTGAGGCGCTTTTTTTGTTTCCTTCATAACGGTAATTCCGTTATTGCGCTTTTCAACGACCGCATCCAAATCGTTAAGAGCAATACCCATCATAGGTCCACCCATAAGAATTTTATCAGCATTTTCATCAATTTCACCTACGAAATCGAGTAGTTCACGTATGGGAGTACCAATGGGAACTATAACATTTTTAGGCTCTTTAACGGCCGTACCGTCCACCGTAATACGTTTAGAAACAAGGGGCATACCCGTTGTTATAAATCTGTAAAGTGTACCGATACTGGTAATATTCATAACGATACATTTAACATCGCTCGGAAGCTTTCCTGGGGCTATCTTTCTGCCGGTAGCAGAATACACAATAACCTTTTCAGCACCCTGAGGATATCTCTCAGGAAGCCTCATAAGCTTTATCTTATCCTTTTTATCTCTTCTATCCGAAGCTATTTCATAAAGCTTTTTTATAGCCTCATCCTTATTAGATTCAATGCAAAGTCTTACCCTCTTAATACCGAGCATTCTTTTTATGAGATAAATACCCTCTAAAACGTCATTGTAATTCTCGATGCACTCACGATAGTCACTCGTAATATAGGGCTCACACTCAGCACCGTTAACAACGAGAGTTGTTATTTTCTTCTTTGAATCGGGTGTAAGCTTAACGCTGGCCGGGAAACCAGCACCACCGAGACCTACTAAGCCGCTCTGTCTTGCAGCTTCGGCTATATCCTCCGCCTTTTCAACCTTAAAGGGCGCAAGGTTAGGATCCTTTTCCATCTTCCCATCTGACTCTATAGTTACACACATCGTAGGCAGACCGTTCATTACAATTTCGCCAACAGCCTTAACCGTTCCCGAAACACTTGAATGAATATTGGCACTTACAAATCCCTGAGCCTCGCCGATAAGGGTTCCTACAAACACTTTATCTCCATTTTTAACTACGGGCTTTGCAGGAGCACCGATATGCTGAGAAAGGGGTATTTTAACAACAGCGGGTGTGGGCATAACAACAGATTCCATCTCAGCTGTTGCTTTTAAATGCGGAAGATTTGCGCCGCCTCGTATCTTCTTGACGGGACGCAATATACTTTCCTTCTTTGCCATTATTTCTCCTCCCTTTTTGTATATATCATTATATATAATACTATATATAGTTGTATTTTACAAGATTTTTATAAAACAAAAATTCGGAAACAGTGTAAATAGTTTCCGAATTTTTTAGTTAAAATTTTAACATTTTTTTAACCAACGAATGAAAGCGATTTATATAGAAAAACGCCATCCTTGATAGTGCGATATCATATACAACAAAAACCGCATTTAAGAGCAATACAATTATTGCAACACCATATTTTCCAAATACTGAAAATTCTTCTAATGAAAATCCAATCAATGCAGTGGTTATATAGTATATAGCAACCACGCAAAGATTAAATGTGACAATTTTTAAGGTCCAAAGAATAACGCCTTTAAATCGACCGTCAAAAATCGCCTTAAGTATTGGATAATGACCGAAAAAGAGCAAATATATAAATCTGCTTTCGTTTTCAGCAAAAATCAAGATAAGTAAAGCCGAAGCGATATAAACGCCTGTCGCCCACTTCTTATCGGTTTCGATAAGAGAAATCATAACAAAAAGCGAGGCTACACCGGGGGCTGCATAAGTAAAATAAGGAAAATATGACAAAAGCATACAAACCACACTCAGTGCTGCCATAATACCGCCAAAGGCTATTTTAGTATTATTACGCATATTTCACCTAACAGCAAGAAATTAAATCTCCGCCCATACATTCACAACAACAGTCGGCACATAAAAGGCTTGAACAGATATCGCAGCCGTCACAACTTCCTCCCGAGCCATAATTGTTATATGGGTTGGACTGTCTGCCGGCACTGCGTTGAGCATGGTGCAGTGCGTTTTGATATTCGGGGTTACCGGGATTCATTCTGCAAGCGGTTGCAAAATTGGTATAAGCCTGGTCAAACCAACCTCTACGGTAAAGAACCGTTCCGTTAAGAAAATGCCACTCAGCGTCTCTTGAACCTACAGGCACGCCGTCTAACAACACCTGAGCCTCTTCAAGTCTGTTTTGATTTATTAAATTTCTGATTTCGGGAAATGATGAAGGTCCGCTTTGATAGCTACCTCTTTTGCCACCTGTACCCGTGCTTCTGCCCTTGCGCTCGTTCATAATAGCATCATAGGCATCGTTAATTTCCTTCATCTTCTCCCCTGCTAAATCCGCAAGAGGATTATCGGCATAATTATCGGGATGATATTTTCTTGCAAGCTCTCTATAAGCATTTTTTATCTGCTCATCAGTTGCATTTTTGGATACTCCTAATACGGAATACGGATCGTTCATTTATTTAACTCCTTTTTAAAGGTTTCTTCCAAACCTAAATATATTATATTGCCCAAAATTGATTTAAATTTTTTATTTTCGAGAAGCTCGAAAGCAAGTGCCGCTTCATTTGCGCAAAAATAAAGCTTTGAAGCAATTTCCTCTTTATCGGTTTTTTCTTGGAACTTTAGAACATTATAGGAATCTTTATTTATATCCTCTTGCAAATCACAAGCGGCATCAAGTATATAGATATATCTGCCTATACAGTAACCAAGTCGGGATAACACTCTTCTTTGTTCATCATTAACGCTGCAAAGAGAAAGAATTTTACCAAGTGCCTCGGCAGTTGGATCTGCCGCCGCATCAAGAGAAGTGTTCTCTGCTTTTTCCAATTCGTTCTGCTTTTGAATATATCCCTTAACAGTTTCCTCTATTTCGGGATATTCCTTTGCCGCCTTTTTATGTGCCCCCGAAAAAATGGGCTTTAAAATCATAAAACCTAACCTTTTTATACCCTTTTCATCAGATATATTATCAAGCAGCTTATAATAAAGCATTATCATAGCTGCCGCTGCAGGCATATCGAGAGAAGCGACACTTTTACAGTAATTGCATTTTTTTATGGGATTAAAAGCGCATCTGCCCTTATAAAACTCCTCACATTCATCCTTAAGAGACATATTTATAAGAGCCAGAAAGGTAAAATCATAGCTTAATGTCAAACGGGATAAAATACCGTATTTTTTGCCGAGATGCTTACACAAAGAGCAGTAAACTGCTTTATACATTTCATATTCTTTGACCTTAAGTTCAGGCTTACAAACACGAACATATCCAAACAATTTACTCATCTCCCTTATATTATTCTATATGATTTTGTATTTTATTGGTGAATAATGTGTAAATTAAATAGCTTTTATAAATATTTCTTCAAAAACTGTCCCGTATAGGATTTCTCACATTTGCATACCTTTTCTGGGGTACCTGCGCAAACAACAGTACCTCCCCTATCACCGCCATCGGGACCGAGGTCGATAATATAGTCTGCAGTTTTGATAACATCGAGGTTATGCTCGATTACCAGTACTGTATTTCCTGCATCAACGAGCTGCTGTAAAACCTCAATAAGCTTATGAACATCGGCTGTATGCAGTCCCGTTGTGGGCTCGTCAAGAATATATATGGTTTTACCCGTACTGCGTTTTGAAAGCTCGGTAGCAAGTTTTACACGCTGAGCTTCGCCGCCCGAAAGGGTGGTTGCGCTCTGACCGATTTTCACATACCCGAGGCCAACATCAAAAAGTGTTTTGAGTTTTCGGTGAATTTTCGGTACACTTTCAAAGAAGTTCATACCCTCTTCAACCGTCATTTCAAGAACATCATATATATTTTTACCCTTATACTTAATATTAAGGGTTTCTCTGTTATAACGACTGCCGCCGCAAACCTCACAGGGTACATAAATATCGGGTAAGAAATGCATCTCAATTTTTAAAATACCGTCACCCTGACAGGCTTCGCAACGGCCTCCCTTAACATTAAAGGAAAATCTTCCTGCACTGTATCCGTGGGCTTTTGCATCCTTAGTTTGGGCAAAAAGTTCCCTTATATCGTTGAAAACACCTGTATAAGTTGCAGGGTTTGAACGAGGTGTTCTGCCTATCGGAGATTGGTCGATATCTATAACCTTATCGAGATTTTCGATACCTTCTACAGATTTAAATTTACCGGGTATGGTCTTCGCACGGTTAAGCTTAGAAGCCAACACCTTATAAACTATATCATTAACAAAAGATGATTTTCCGCTTCCTGAAACACCGGTAACGCAAACAAATTCACCAAGCGGTATATCCACATTAATGTTCTTAAGATTATTTTCTGCCGCACCCTTAACGCTTAATTTAAGACCATTACCTTTTCTTCTCTTTTGAGGGACGGGTATCTGCTTTCTTCCCGTAAGATAATCTGAGGTTATGGATTCGGTGCATTTTTCAAGCTCACTTAAGGTACCGCTACACACAACATTTCCACCGTGGATACCTGCGCCCGGACCTATATCAACTATATAGTCAGCCGCTCTCATAGTATCCTCATCGTGTTCAACCACAATAAGCGTGTTACCCAAATCACGAAGCTTTTTGAGGGTAGCAAGTAATCGGTCATTATCCCTTTGGTGCAGACCGATACTTGGTTCATCAAGAATATAGAGAACACCTACAAGGGATGAGCCGATTTGCGTTGCAAGGCGTATTCTCTGACTTTCTCCTCCCGAAAGAGTACCCGATGAACGGGAAAGGGTTAGATAATCAAGTCCCACGCTTTGTAAAAACGAAAGGCGTTCACAAACCTCTTTTAAAATGGGTTTTGCTATCATTTCATTTCTTTGAGAGAATTTAAGCTCGGAAATAAATTTCAGCGCATCGTTTACCGACATATCACAGAACTCTTTAATATTTTTATTACCGATAGTTACTGCGAGATATTCGGGTTTAAGTCTTGCACCGTGACAGTCAGGACACTCGCTCTCGGTCATAAGCGATTCTATTTCTTCTCTTGAATAATCGCTACTCGTTGTTTTATAACGGCGTTCGAGATTATTAACTACACCCTCAAAGGGGGCATAGTAAATTCCACCTCCAAGCTCGGAATTGCGAACAAGCTTAAGCTTTTCCTCTCCGCTACCGTAAAAAATCATCTGCTTGGCATCCTCGGGGATATCTCTGAAAGGAATATTAATATCAAAACCAAATCTATCTGCAATACCTTTATAATACATAGCAGCAATTGCGCCTGCATCGGGATTAAACCAGGTATTAACACCCCAACCCGATGCCTTTATTGCGCCTTCAAGCAAGGATTTACTATCATCGTTGATAAGAAGCTTAGGGTTAACCTTCATAAACATACCAATACCTGTACAGGTAGGGCATGCGCCGAAGGGGTTATTAAAGGAAAACATAGTCGGAGTAAGCTCAGGTACACTGATACCGTGCTCATCACAGGCATAGCTTTGTGAAAACTGTAATTCCTCGCCGCCTATTACATCAACCGCAACAAGACCGCCCGAAACCGAGGCAGCCGTTTCAATGCTCTCAGATAATCTTGACCTTATTTCCTCCTTGATAACAAGTCGGTCAACAACTATCTCGATCATATGCTTTTTATTTTTT
Source organism: Clostridia bacterium (assembly GCA_017390725.1). Lineage (GTDB taxonomy): Bacteria > Bacillota > Clostridia > Oscillospirales > Acutalibacteraceae > UBA737. Next base: position 17,417 of record JAFPAV010000011.1, read on the forward strand.
TCAAGTTTGATTTCCTCCGAAAGGTCATAGATATTACCGTCTATTCTAACCCTCGAATATCCCGATTTACGGGCATTTTCAAGCTCTTTGACATGCTCTCCTTTTCTACCCTTAACAATGGGAGATAATATCTGTATTCGGCTTCCCTCATCTAATTTCATAACGGTATCTACAATTTGGTCGGTAGTTTGCTGACTTATTTCTTTACCGCAAACCGGACAGTGAGGTATACCTACTCTCGCATATAAAAGACGCAAATAATCATATATTTCCGTTACCGTACCAACAGTTGAACGAGGGTTTTTAGAGGTTGTTTTCTGGTCGATTGAAATAGCGGGAGAAAGTCCTTCAATACTATCAACGCAAGGCTTTTCCATCTGTCCCAAAAACTGACGGGCATAGGAAGAAAGGGATTCAACATAACGGCGCTGTCCCTCAGCGTATATAGTATCAAAAGCAAGGGAGGATTTACCACTTCCCGAAAGTCCTGTGAAAACGATAAGCTTGTCCCTTGGTATTTCAACATCAATATTTTTAAGATTATGCTCGCTTGCGCCCTTTATTACTATTTTATCGCTTGCCAAATCATATACCTTCTTTTAGCTTATTAATTTTATCCCGTAGATAAGCTGCGTGCTCGAATTCAAGAATTTTAGCCGCCTGCCGCATCTCATTGGTAAGCCTTTTAATTTCGGCTTCACGCTCAATTCTCGACATTTTAGATATAGGCTTATCCTTTTTAACCTTGGTACCGATTTCGATTATATCCCTTACATCTTTGGTAACGGTTTTGGGAACAATACCCATTTTTTCGTTATAGGCTTGCTGAATTTCTCGGCGTCTCAGCGTTTCGGTTATTGCCCTTTCCATTGATGGAGTAACACTATCAGCATACATTATAACCGTACCCTCGGAATTTCGGGCAGCTCGTCCGATAGTTTGAACAAGTGAGGTTTCACTCCTAAGGAAGCCCTCCTTATCCGCATCCAATATAGCAACCAAGGATACCTCGGGAATATCAAGGCCTTCTCTTAGCAGATTAATGCCCACAAGAACATCAAATTCGCCCTTGCGAAGGTCCCTTATTATTTCCATACGCTCAATGGTATCGATATCATAGTGCATATATCTTACTTTAATGCCGCTTTTTTCAAGGTATTCGGTTAAATCCTCTGCCATTTTCTTAGTGAGGGTTGTAACCAAAACTCTCTCCTTTTTAGCAATGCGGATATTTATTTCAGAAATAAGGTCATCTATCTGACCGTCAGAGGGACGGACACTAACTTCAGGGTCCAAAAGTCCTGTAGGACGGATTACCTGTTCTACAATCTGTGTTGCCTTTTCCTTTTCGAACTCAGCAGGTGTTGCAGATACAAATACAGCTTGATTTATATGACTGTAAAACTCATCAAAATTAAGAGGTCTGTTATCAAAGGCTGATGGCAAACGGAAACCGTATTCAACAAGGTTTTCCTTTCTTGCCCTATCTCCGCCGTACATACCTCTGACCTGAGGCAGAGTGACATGAGATTCATCAACAAAAAGAATAAAATCCTCGGGAAAATAATCGAGCAATGTTGAAGGGGTGCTACCCTTCGGTCTGCGGGCAAGAACTCTCGAATAGTTTTCAATACCCTTGCACACACCGATTTCACGAAGCATTTCGATATCATACTCGGTGCGTTGTCTGATTCTTTGAGCCTCAATTAATTTACCGTTTTCGATAAACTCCTTTACCCTTTCTTCCATTTCCTCTTGAATTTCGCCAAGAGCATCCTCTAGCTTGTCCTGAGGCACAATATAATGGGAAGCAGGGTAAATTGCAATATGGGAAAGAAGTGTCTTAATTTCGCCCGTAAGTGGGTTGATTTCGCTTATTCTGTCAATTTCGTCACCAAAAAACTCTATACGGATAGCATTTTCATAGGAATAAGCAGGATATACCTCAACTGTATCTCCCCTTACCCTGAATTTATTTCTTATAAAGTTAATATCATTTCTTTCATACTGTAAATCGACTAACTTTCTTATAAGCTCGTCACGGTTCTTTTCCATACCCGTACGCAAGGAAATTACCATATTTCGATAATCGATAGGACTACCAAGAGAATAAATGCAAGAAACCGACGCTACAATTATTACATCTCTTCGCTCGGATAACGCACAGGTTGCAGAATGCCTTAATTTATCGATTTCATCGTTTATAGAGGAATCCTTTTCGATATAGGTATCACTGCCGGGAATATAAGCCTCCGGTTGATAATAATCGTAATAGGATACAAAATACTCCACCGCATTATTGGGGAAAAATTCACGGAACTCAGAACATAACTGTGCGGCAAGGGTTTTATTGTGAGCGAGAACAAGGGTTGGTCTATTAAGCCTTGCTATAACATTAGCCATTGTAAATGTTTTACCACTACCCGTAACACCAAGTAATACCTGTTCTTTATCGCCTTTTTCCAATCCCTCAACTAATCTGTCTATCGCTTCGGGCTGATCGCCCGTAGGTTCAAATTTTGATACTAATTCAAATTTATCCAAAGAAATCAGCCCTCCTTTTTACAGTTCCTTTATATCTAATTCATCAATTAATTTAAGATTATATTTTTTAACTATTTTTTCGGCAATTTTTAAGGACTCCTTATCATATGCCCTATCTGCCGAATGAGCATCAAAACCGAATATAACCTTGCAGCCAACCTCTCCCGCTATCTTCCAAAAGGCTTCCTTGGGGTAATGCCGCTTACTATGAATACCCAATAGGTTTATTTCAAGGGGTATTTCAAGCTCCTTTGCGGCTTCGCAAAGTCTTTTTGCTTCACGGTTATATATTTCATCATTTTCGGCATATAAAAACATATCGGGATGGGCAAGATAGGAAAACTTCCCTGTTTTCATACCCTCAATAACTCCATCGGTATAACAACTAAACATTTCTTCGGTATGGTTTGGAGAACAGCTTCCGATACCATCAGGATATCCATTTCCAATAAAATGCTGACCTAAAATTAAATACTCGGCGCCAAGCTTTTTAACGTTAGATAACATATCATCAAAATAAATAGGGTAATATTCCATTTCGAACCCAATAATGATTTCAATTTTTCCTTTATACTTTTCTCTCAAAGCTTTTAGCGTATCAATATAATCCTCGGCATCTTCTGCATGAACGCAATACCCTGCCTGAAAACCGCCAGGATAAACAAAGGGTGCATGGTCAGAAAATCCCATTATTTTAATACCGTTTTCAATGGCAATTTTTATATATTCTTCTTCGGTTCCCGTTGCATGATGACAACGGAATGTGTGTGTATGGTAATTTGCGTACATTTTTTCCTCCTGAAACAATATTAAATTATACCATGCTTTTTATATTATTCCTTGTATGCCAAATCTGATACTTTCCAATCTGCTAAAACCTGTACCATTATTTTAGCTTCACGCTTTGCTTCTTCTAAATTATGCTCAAGGTAATTTCCGCATTCCTCCTTGCCGCTTCCCGGTATCTCACCCGAAAACTCGGCAATAAAGGAAAATGCACTTTTAACAAGCTCAATAACCGCTTCTTTGCTGACATTATCCCTCATTAAAAGATAAAATCCTGTTCTGCAGCCCATAGGCCCAAAATAAATAACGCTATCAGAATGAACACTGTTTCGCACGAAGGTTGCAAAAATATGTTCAATCGTATGCATAGCAGGGTTACCAAGATAATCTCCGCCGTTAGGCTTTTTTACCCTTATATCATAGGTTATAACATCCCCGTCAATACGGGAAACATATAAACCCTTTTCTAAAGTATCGTGATTAATTGTAAAGCTTGAAATTTTTTTCATTTAGCATCACTCCTGTCCAAAACACTTAAAAATTATATCATAAAATGCATCTAATGTAAATGAAAAAAGCCTTGTTTCGTAAAGAAACAAGGCTTAAATAAATTATCTTTGAACTCTACCCGAACCGTCACCGCCGGCGAGTTTTTCAACCTCGCTGACACTAACTCTGTTATAGTCGCCCTCTACCGAGTGCTTAAGAGCAGATGCAGCAACTGCAAATTCAATTGCATCCTTAGAGGATTTACCGCTGAGAAGCGAATAGATAAGTCCACCGCCGAAGCTATCCCCGCCGCCTACACGGTCAACAATATGGAGATGATATGACTTGGAGAAATAATAATCCTCGCCGTCATACAGCATACCTGCCCAATCGTTATCACTGGCAGAAATAGAGGAACGAAGAGTGATAGCAACCTTTTCAAAGCCGAACTTATCAGCAAGCTGCTTAGCAACACTCTTATAACCCTCGTGATTTAACTTACCACCGTAAATATCGGTGTTTTCAGCCTCAATGCCGAATACATCCTTTGCATCCTCTTCATTAGAAATGCATACATCAACATACTGGCAAAGCTCGGTCATAGCGGCTCTTGCTTCGTCTCTTGTCCAGAGCTTACCACGATAGTTAAGGTCACAAGAAATCTTAACGCCCTTAGCCTTAGCTGCCTTACATGCCTCTTTGCATATCTCAACAACATTTTCGCCGAGAGCGGGAGTTATACCTGTAAAGTGGAACCAATCAGCACCCTCAAAGATACTATCCCAATCGAAATCAGCGGTAGTTGCCTGCTGAATAGCGGAATATTTACGGTCATAAATACAAACGGAGCCTCTCTGAGAAGCGCCTTTTTCAAGGTAATAAATTCCAACTCTTTCGCCGCCTCTTGTTATCTTGGAGGTATCAACACCAAAATAACGAAGACTATCAACAGCGGCCTGACCTATAGCATGCTTAGGAAGCTTGGTTACATAAACACTGTCAAAACCATAGTTAGCAAGAGATACAGCAACGTTGGCTTCACCGCCGCCGAAAGTTGCCTGCATCTGGTCATTCTGGAAAAAACGATAATAGCCATTGGGGGCTAATCTCAACATAATTTCTCCGAAGGTTACAACTCTTTTCATTATCCTCTTATCTCCTTTAATAATTCAACTGCCTTAGCAGTCATTTCCTTTATTTCATCAAACTTGCCCTCTGCAATTTTATCCGAAGGAACCATCCAGCTTCCGCCGCAGGCGAATACTGCCTTGCAGGTAAGATATTCCTTAAGATTTGCAGTACTGATACCGCCTGTAGGCATAAATTTAACATTGGTGTAAGGAGCGGCCATAGCCTTAATCATCTTAACACCGCCTGCTGCCTCCGCAGGGAAGAATTTTAAATATTTAAGACCTAAGGACATACCTGCCTCTACCTCTGTAGGTGTGCAAACACCGGGAATTACAGGGTATCCCTTTTCTATACAATGCTTAACTACTATAGGATTAAGACCGGGGCTTACAATGAATTTTGCGCCTGCAGCCATAGCCTTATCTGCCTGAGTAGGAGTTAAAACAGTACCAGCGGCAACGAGCATATCGGGATACTTTTCTGCCATAAGACGAATAGCCTCTTCAGCAGCATCTGTACGGAAGGTAACCTCTGCACAGTTAAGACCGCCTTCTCGAAGAGCTTCAGCCAATGCAACAGCATCCTTAGCATCATCAATTTTTACAACCGGAACCACGCCGGCAGCTCTGATTTGTTCAATCATCTTTTCCATATTTATCCTCTTTTCCCTTCGGAAAATGTATTCCGAAAGTTAATTTTACTTCATTAATAATTTTACCATAAAACGACTTAATGTCAATAAATTACTTGCAATATTTAAAAAATTTTACACAAAAACATACTCTGATTGCACATAACCTACATTATCACCGAAACCGACCACGCTCCAGTCGGGCTGACGGTTATATATAACTATCTCTGAGCCGTTTGTTATCCATTGCTTAACCGCCGAATTGGTACTTGGAAAAGCATAAAGATTTGCTCCGCTGCTATTTGGATTATTAATATTACCAATTAAAATTTCCTGTGGCATATTAAAAGGAATTCCAAAATATTCGGTTAAGGATAAAACTACATTTTGAGCTATTGCATCAATATTATTTCTTATCCAATCGGCATCCTCCGCATTATCGTGATAAGCAAATTCAATTAGAACTGACGGTGCTTTTGTTCTTCTTACCTCTCCTAAAGTGGTGGTTGGAACTGTCCTTACGGCATTGGGCAAGGGATAAATCAGTTTCAGATTATTTGCAATAATATCTGCCGCTCTCTTACCCCACACGCTTGTAGGATAATAGTAAACCTCAGAACCTCTGCGTGCACCTGCCGTTCCTCCCGAAGCATTTGAATGTAACGCAAGATGTAAATCGTAATTCCCTGAATTTGATGCCGTTATGGAGGATGCAGCCGTCATTTCAGGGGTGTTTCGAACAAACTGAATACCGCTTGCCGCAAGATAAGGCTCCATCGCATCAGCTACAAGATTCATATAATATTCTTCGTTTCCGCCTCCCACATAAGGGTTAAATTCCTGAGTTGAAGGACTTAAATAAATTATCGGCATAAAAAATCACCCTTTCTCCTCATTTTATGAGAAAAAAGGGTGAAATATAACAAGCTAATCAGTTGCCGAACTCAAGCTCCTTAACGGCCTTTCTTACCACCGATAAAAACCAGCAATAAAGGGCTTCGCCTAATTCCTGATATACGGGGTCACCGTCATGAGCGCAGAGCATTGCAAAGGTCTGACCTATTCTGCGGTCAATCTCACTACCTCGGCGGAATGCCAGATAATAAAAGGAGAAAGCGCCTGTATCCGAAGAGGTATTGTAAAGCTCATTATCGTTTTTCTTTAAGGTATCAAGAAAGCTTTTTTGAGCTATACCACAAATAGTATCATTTGGACAATACTGTTCAAAGCCTACAGTTGTTGTAAAGGAAAGAAGAAGTCTTCTCTGAATTATCATACTGTAATCATCAACTTCTTCGCCGACAGAAAAATGATTGGCATCATTTATAAAGCTATTGGCAACCTTTTTACCAAGAAGCTTAGCCTTTTCTAAATC
>JAFPAV010000012.1 GCA_017390725.1 Clostridia bacterium
CGATGAGCAGATTTCTGAATAATAGTTAAGGAGGGCAATTATGGCTGAAATTGAATTTGAATCAATACGAATTGGACTTGCGTCTCCCGAACAAATCAGATCCTGGTCCCACGGCGAGGTAACAAAACCCGAAACAATTAACTACAGAACATTAAAGCCCGAACCGGGCGGATTGTTCTGCGAAAGAATATTTGGACCCCAGAAGGACTGGGAATGTCACTGCGGTAAGTACAAGCGTATCCGTTACAAGGGTAAGGTTTGTGACCGCTGCGGCGTTGAGGTAACCAGATCCAAGGTTCGCCGTGAAAGAATGGGTACTATTGAGCTTGCAGCTCCCGTATCCCATGTTTGGTATTTCAGAACCGCTCCTTCAAGAATAGGTTTTGCTCTTGATATGTCCGTAAAGGATTTAGAGCAGGTTCTTTACTTCTCTCAGTATGTTGTAACCGATCCCGGTGAAACCGTACTTGAGAAAAAGCAGCTTCTCACCGAAAAGCAGTATAATGATATGCGTGAGAAGTATGATGATAAGTTTGAGGCAGGAATGGGTGCAGAGGCTATAAAGAAGCTTCTCTGCGAAATTGACCTTGAAAAATCCTGCAATGAGCTTCGTGAGGAGCTCGAAAACACTAACGGACAGAAACGCATCAGAATCCTTAAGCGTTTAGAGGTGCTTGAAGCCTTCAGACAGTCGGGTAACCGTCCTGAATGGATGATTCTTGATGTTATTCCGGTAATTCCTCCGGATCTTCGTCCTATGGTACAGCTTGACGGTGGCCGTTTTGCCACATCTGACCTTAATGACCTTTACAGAAGGGTTATTAACCGTAACAACCGCCTTAAGAGACTTCTTGAACTCAGGGCTCCCGATATTATCGTAAGAAACGAAAAGCGTATGCTTCAGGAGGCTGTTGATGCTCTCATCGATAACAGCCGCCGCAGCAGACCCGTTACAGGTCCTAACAACCGTGCTCTTAAATCCCTTTCCGATATGCTTAAGGGTAAGCAGGGACGTTTCCGTCAGAACCTTCTCGGTAAGCGTGTTGACTATTCGGGACGTTCAGTTATCGTTGTAGGTCCTGAACTTAAGATGTATCAGTGCGGTCTTCCTAAGGAGATGGCTCTTGAGCTCTTTAAGCCCTTTGTTATGAAGCGTTTGGTTGAAACCAAGCTTGTTACCAATATTAAGTCCGCCAGAAAGATGGTAGACCGTGCATCGGCAGAAATCTGGGATGCACTTGAGCTTGTTATTAAGGAGCATCCTGTGCTTCTTAACCGTGCTCCCACACTTCACAGACTTGGTATTCAGGCATTTGAGCCGGTTCTCGTTGAAGGTAAGGCATTAAAGCTTCATCCTCTTGTTTGTACAGCTTACAACGCCGACTTTGACGGTGACCAGATGGCTGTTCACGTACCTCTTTCTGCAGAGGCTCAGGCAGAGGCTCGCTTCCTTATGCTTGCAGCTAACAACCTTCTTAAGCCTTCGGACGGTAAGCCCGTTGCTGTTCCTACACAGGATATGGTACTCGGTTCTTATTACCTCACTCTCGTTAAGGCTGACGAAAAGGGAACAAACAAGGTATTCAGAGATAAGAACGAAGCTATTATGGCTTATGAGGATGGCATTGTTGGCCTCCATGCACCTATCCGTGTTCGTATGGGTGATGGTAAGGAATCCAAGCTTATCTGGTGTACAGTAGGCTTCCTTATCTTTAATGAATCCATTCCTCAGGACCTCAACTTTGTTGACCGTAACGATCCTGAGCATAAATTCGACCTTGAATGGAGCTTTACTCTTAAAGATCCTACTAAGAATATGGTTGAGAGCAACGATGATATTATTCAGAACAAGGTAGGCAAGAAGCAGCTTGGAAAGATTATCGATAGATGTATCGATATCCACGGAACAAGCAAATCTTCCATTGTTCTCGATAATGTTAAGGCAACCGGCTTTAAGTATTCAACTAAGGGTGCTATAACCGTTGCCGTTATAGATGCCGTTATTCCTCCCGTTAAGAAGGAAATTCTGGCAGAGGCTGAAAAGAACATTGATTTTGTAACCCGTGATTATAAGCGCGGTCTTATCGATGAAAACGAGCGTAGCCGTCACGTTATTGAAATATGGAACAAGGCAACCGAGGATGTTGCCGATGCTCTTAAGGGCAACCTTGATGAGTTTAACCCCATATTTATGATGGCGGATTCAGGCGCTCGTGGTTCTATGAGCCAGATTCGTCAGCTTGCAGGTATGCGTGGACTTATCGCAAATACTGCCGGTAAGGTTATTGAAGTACCTATCCGTGCTAATTACCGTGAAGGTCTTAACGTACTTGAATACTTCATTTCTTCCCGTGGTGCTCGTAAAGGACTTGCCGATACTGCGCTTCGTACTGCTGACTCGGGTTATCTTACCCGTCGTCTTGTTGACGTTGCTCAGGAGGTTATCGTTCGTGAGGACGATTGTGGCACCGAGGAAGGCTTACTCGTTTCCGATATTAAGGATGGAAACCACATCCTTGAAACCTTAGAGGAAAGGCTCGTGGGACGCTACCTTATGGAGCCTGCTGTTCATCCTGAAACAGGTGAGGTTATCTGTGGTAACGACCATATGATGTCTAAGGACGATGCCAAGAAAATCGTTGATGCCGGCATAACCGAGATCATGATAAGATCTATTCTCACCTGCCACAGCCATCACGGTGTATGTAAGAAGTGCTACGGTGCAAACCTTGCTACCAACAAGCCCGTTGGAACTGGTGAGGCTGTAGGTATAATCGCAGCTCAGTCCATCGGTGAGCCCGGTACACAGCTTACAATGCGTACCTTCCATACCGGTGGTATCGCAAGTACAGAGGATATCACACAGGGTCTTCCCCGTGTTGAAGAGCTCTTCGAGGCTCGTCGTCCTAAGCGTTGCGGTCTTATCTCCAAGATTTCGGGCCGTGTTCGCATTTCCGAAGAAAAGAAGAGCAACTTTGTTATCATAACCAATGAGGAAACCATGGAAGAGGATAAGATTTCAATTCCTTACGGTGTTCGTACCTTGGTTAATGACGGTGATTATGTTGAAGCAGGAACTCTGATTATCCCCGGCGCTAAGTATCCTCAGGATATTCTTGAGGCCCAGGGACCTGAAGAGGTTCAGAAATATATCATAGCAGAAATTCAGAACGCTTACCGTACTCAGGGTGTTGATATCAACGATAAGCACATCGAGGTTATCGTTCGCCAGATGATGAGAAAGCTTCGCATTGAGGATCCCGGTTCAACCGATCTCCTCCAGAACGTAAGCTATGAATATAAGGAAATCGCCGATGCAAATAAGGCTATCGATGCCCGTATCGCAGCCGGCGAAGAGGGTCTTACAAAAGCTACCTACAAGGCTACCTTGCTTGGTATCACCAAGGCTTCTCTTGCAACCGAATCCTTCCTTTCTGCCGCATCCTTCCAGGAAACTCCAAGAGTTCTCACCGATGCTGCAACTAAGGGTAGGGTAGACCCCCTCTTTGGTCTTAAGGAAAACGTTATCATCGGTAAGCTCATTCCCGCCGGTACCGGTATGAAGAGCGATGAAATCAACCCTGTGTTTGAAGAAATTGAAGCACAAGAGGATGAAACCGTTCCTGTTACCGAGGATTCCGTTGTTTTTACAACAGCTGAATAACAAAAAATTAAAGGATTGTCTTTGAAAAAAGGCAATCCTTTTTATTTTAAAAAAATATTGACAAATTTGTAACTTTGTGTTATCCTAATATAGCATGCGATATTATGCGTATACTGCGCTTAATATCAGGCAAATAATCGAGAAAGGAGAGATAATACAGTGCCTACTTTTAACCAGTTGGTTCGCAGCGGTCGTGAGGTTGTTGAGAAGAAGGCTAAGGCTCCTGCACTTTTAAAGGGTTACAACTCTATGAAGCGTCGCCTTACCGATAATGATTCTCCTCAGAAGCGCGGTGTTTGTACCGCCGTTAAGACTTCCACCCCCAAGAAGCCTAACTCTGCTTTAAGAAAGATTGCCAGAGTACGTCTTTCCAACGGAATTGAAGTTTCTGCTTATATTCCCGGAATCGGACACAATCTTCAGGAGCACAGCGTAGTGCTTATTCGTGGCGGTCGTGTTAAGGATCTCCCCGGTGTGCGTTACCACATCGTACGCGGAACCCTTGATACTCAGGGTGTTGCAAAGAGAATGCAAAGTCGTTCTAAATATGGCGCAAAGCGTCCGAAACCAGGTGCAAAGTAATTTAAAAAGATATCTCTGCTGCATTTTACAAGCAGCGGCGTTTATATATAAATGTAATCGCCTTGCTTGGTGCCACGGGGAATCGTAAACTCGAGTACCTATGATATCATTACTATGAAGGAGGGAAGTAAAGTGCCAAGAAGAGGCTTTATTGCGAAACGCGATGTATTGCCGGATCCGGTTTACAATTCTAAGATTGTTACCCGTCTTATCAACAATGTTATGCTTGACGGTAAGAAGGGCGTAGCTCAGAAGATTGTATATGGTGCTTTCGACATCATCACTGAAAAAACAGGAAAAGATCCTATCGAGGTTTTTGATGAGGCTATGGAAAACATTATGCCTCAGTTAGAGGTTAAGGCCGTTCGTAAGGGCGGTGCAACCTATCAGGTTCCTTTTGAGGTTCGTCCTGAAAGAAAGCAGACCTTAGGTTTGCGTTGGTTAACAACATACAGCCGCAACCGTTCTGAAAGAACTATGAAGGAACGTCTTGCCGCAGAAATTCTTGATGCTGTTAACTGCATGGGTGGCGCTTACAAGAAGCGTGAAGATACCCATAAGATGGCTGAAGCTAACAAGGCTTTCGCTCATTACAGATGGTAATTTAATAATTTGTGTTTGCACTATAGTGCGTATTGGAGGTTTATATGCCAAGAAAGGTATCTCTTGAAATGACAAGAAATATTGGTATCATGGCACATATTGACGCCGGTAAAACCACCACAACTGAGCGTATCCTTTTCTATACAGGTATCAACCGTAAGTTAGGTGAAACTCATGATGGCGGCGCAACTATGGACTGGATGGAGCAGGAGCAGGAGAGAGGTATAACCATTACCTCCGCTGCTACTACTTGCTTCTGGAATGACCATCGTATCAATATTATCGACACTCCCGGACACGTTGACTTCACCGTTGAGGTTCAGCGTTCACTGCGTGTACTTGACGGTTCTGTAACCGTTCTCTGCGCTAAGGGTGGTGTTGAGCCTCAGTCTGAAACCGTTTGGAGACAGGCTGATGAATACAAAGTACCCCGTATGATCTATGTTAATAAGATGGACATTATGGGTGCTGATTTCTATCGAGTTCTCGATATGATTAAAGAAAGATTTAACTGCAACGCAGTTCCGATTCAGCTTCCTATCGGAAGTGAGGACACCTTCAAGGGTATAATCGATCTTATCAACAACAAGGCTTTGGTTTATTATGATGACCTTGGTAAGGATGTTAGAGAAGAAGAGATTCCCGATGATATGAAGGAGCTTGCAGAAAAGTACCGTACTGCTCTTATCGAGTCTATCGTTGAGCAGGACGAAGAGCTTATGGAGAAATATTTTGAGGGTGAAGAGCCTACTGTTGAGCAGATGAAGAAGATCATCCGCAAGGCTACTATCGCTAACGATATGGTTCCCGTTTGCTGCGGTACTTCCTATAGAAACAAAGGCGTTCAACCGCTTTTGGATGCTATTGTTGACTTTATGCCCGCTCCTACCGACATTGAGTCGATAAAGGGCATTAATCCCGATACAGATGAAGAGGAATGCAGACATTCGTCTGATGAAGAGCCTTTCTCTGCTCTCGCATTCAAGATTGCTACCGATCCCTTCGTTGGTAAAATCTGCTTCTTCCGTGTATATTCGGGTACTGTAGATTCCGGTGCCGGAGTTTACAATTCTGTTAAACAGAATAAGGAAAGAATGGGACGTATTCTTCAGATGCACGCTAACCACCGTGAAGATCTTGAAACCTGTTATGCAGGTGATATCGCTGCTGCTGTAGGTCTTAAGAACACTACAACCGGTGATACTCTTTGCGATGAAAAGCATCCCATCATCCTTGAATCCATGAACTTCCCCGAGCCTGTTATCCGTGTTGCTATCGAGCCTAAGACTAAGGCTGGTCAGGAAAAGATGGGACTTTCTCTTGCAAAGCTTGCAGAAGAAGATCCTACCTTCAAGGCTTACACCGATGAAGAAACCGGACAAACTATCATCGCAGGTATGGGCGAGCTTCACCTCGAAATCATTGTTGACCGTTTGCTTCGTGAATTTAAGGTTGAGGCTAACGTTGGTGCTCCTCAGGTTGCTTATAAAGAAAGCATTCGTGCTAAGGTTGACCACGAGACCAAGTATAAGCGTCAGTCCGGTGGTTCCGGTCAGTACGGTCACGTTAAGATTATTCTTGAGCCTAACGAATCAGGTGCAGGTTATGAGTTTGTTAACTCTGTAACAGGTGGTGCTATTCCCAAGGAATACATCCCCGCTGTTGATACCGGTATCAAGGGTGCTCTCCATGCAGGTGTTCTTGCTGGTTACCCCGTTGTTGACGTTAAGGTTACTCTTTATGACGGTTCTTACCACGAGGTTGACTCTTCTGAAATGGCCTTTAAGATTGCCGGTTCTATGGCATTCAAAGAGGCAGCAAGAAAGGCTGATCCCGTTCTTCTTGAGCCTATCATGAAGGTAACAGTTATTGTTCCTGAAGAATATATGGGTGACGTTATCGGCGACCTTAACTCTCGTCGTGGCGAAATTCAGGGCTTCGAGGATAGAACAGGCGTTAAACAGATTAATGCCCGTGTACCTCTCGGCGATATGTTTGGTTACGCTACCGATCTTCGTTCCAAGACACAGGGACGTGGTCAGTATGTAATGGAACCCGATGGCTATAAAGAGGTTCCCAAGAGCATTTCAGAGAAGATTATCTCTGCTCGTGCAAAGAAAGACTAATTTCGGGTTAATTTATACTTGAAATTTTAAGTTTTTTTTGATAAACTATATTTAAAACAATTAATTGAATTTCTAAGGAGGAAATTTACAATGGCAAAGGCAGCTTTTGAAAGAAATAAGCCCCATGTAAACATTGGTACCATCGGTCACGTTGACCATGGTAAAACTACTTTAACCGCAGCAATCACTAAGTACCTTTCTCTTAAAGGTCAGGCAGCTTTCGAGGATTATGCAAACATCGATAAGGCTCCCGAAGAGAGAGAGCGTGGTATTACAATTAATACCGCTCACGTTGAGTACGAGACTGACGCTCGTCACTATGCACACGTTGACTGCCCCGGCCACGCTGACTCTGTTAAGAACATGATTACCGGTGCTGCTCAGATGGACGGTGCTATCCTTGTTATCGCTTCTACTGATGGTCCTATGGCTCAGACAAAAGAACACCTTCTCCTTGCTCGTCAGGTAGGCGTTCCTTACATCGTAGTATTTATGAACAAGACCGACCTCGTTGACGACGAAGAGCTTCTCGAACTCGTTGAGATGGAAATCCGTGAGACTCTTGACAAGTATGAGTTCCCCGGCGATGA
>JAFPAV010000013.1 GCA_017390725.1 Clostridia bacterium
ATAAATATACGGTAATTTGATATTAACATAAGCGGCAGTTGCAGTCAAGTATTGAATGATAGCCTTTTTTGTGATAAAATTTATTTGGGTGAACTTTAATATGATAAAAATAATGTTTATATGCCACGGCAATATCTGTCGTAGCCCTATGGCAGAATTTATTCTTAAGGATATGGTGAAAAAGAGCGGATTATCCGATGAATTTTATATAACCTCATCTGCTACCAGTACAGAGGAAATTTATGGTGGTATCGGCAATCCTGTTTATCCCCCTGCAAGGCGTATACTCGAAAAACACGGAATTTTGTTTGACGGTAAAAGAGCAGTAAGGCTCACAAAAAACGATTATGAAAGCTATGATTATCTTATATGTATGGATGAGCGCAATATAAGAAACGCCATTGCAATTTTGGGTAGCGATAAGGATAAAAAACTATCAAAGCTTATGAGCTGGGCAGGGGAGAGCGGCGATGTTGCTGACCCTTGGTATAGCGGTGATTTTGAAGCCGCTTACAATGATATTTATGAGGGCTGTAAAGGCTTACTTTGCAAACTAACGGAAGGGAGATAGCCTTATGAAAACAGGTTTAGTTTTAGAGGGCGGCGCAATGCGTGGTATGTTTACCGCGGGCGTTATTGATGTGTTGCTGGAAAACGGTATCGAGCTTGACGGTGCAATAGGAGTATCCGCAGGTGCAGTATTCGGATGCAACTATAAATCGAAGCAGGCGGGACGTGTTATCCGTTATAATATGAGATTTGCAAGGGATAAAAGATATTGCAGCTTCCGTTCACTTTTCAAAACGGGTAATCTCTATGGGGAGAAGCTTTGCTATCACGATATCCCCGAAAAGCTCGATGTTTTTGATGTTAATACTTATAAAAACTCGCCTATGGAATTTTATGTTGTTTGCACCGATGTTCTTACGGGAAAGGCAGTATATAAAAAGTGTGAAGAAGGCAAGGGTGAAGATATAGAATGGATGCGAGCTTCCGCTTCAATGCCCTTGGTTTCAACCGTAGTTGAGGTGGAGGGATATAAGCTGCTTGATGGCGGTGTTGCCGATTCAATACCCTTAAAATTTTTCGAGAGTATAGGGTATGAGAGAAATATTGTTGTTCTCACTCAACCTAACGGATACATAAAAGGTGAAAACAAAACATTGCCTATCGCTAAATGGATGCTCAGGAAATACCCCAATTTGCTCAGTGCTCTTGAAAAAAGGCATGTAGTTTATAATGAAACCCTTGAATATGTTCAGCAAAGGGAAACTCAGGGGGCAATTCTTGTAATCCGACCTGAATCAGCCCTTGATATAGGCCATATTGAGCATAATCCCGATAATATGAAAAGGGTTTATGAGATAGGTAGACAGACGGCGCAAAAGCATCTTGAGGATATAAAAAAATTCCTTGGGGAAAGCCTTTTAAAAAATTAAAAAAATTCTCTAAAACTTTCGTTTTTTCTATTGACAAAAAGTTTATTTATGGTATAATAATCTTTGCTTATTTGGACCAGTAGCTCAGTTGGTTAGAGCAACCGGCTCATAACCGGTTGGTCCGGGGTTCGAGTCCCTGCTGGTCCACCAAAATAAGCGTATTTTTTTATTATAAATAAGAAATAGGGGTATGGTGTCAATGGTAGCACACCGGTCTCCAAAACCGTTTGTGAGGGTTCGAGTCCTTCTACCCCTGCCAAAAAATAAGACAGTCAAAAGACTGTCTTATTTTTATCCAAGCCGAAGGCTTGGTATGTAATCCGTGATAGCGTAATGTAATCACGCTTTAGCGTGTATGTCATCACCGCAAGGTGCATTTCTTCGTCTTAATTACATACGCAACTTTCGTTGCAATTACATACATTGCTTCGCATTGATTACATTCACACCTATGGTGTGATTTAATATGTAGGGGTTCGAACACATAGGTCAAAAAAGGACACCGAATTCGTACAACCTTTTCAAAATCGATAAGTTTCCCGTGAGACTTGTCGATTTTGCTTTTTACAGAAAGTTTTGCTGTAAATATATTAACGCTGAAGCTATTGAAAAATTAAAATATAAGTTGTATAATTATAGTTGTACTATGGGCAGTTAACTGTTTGGAGGAGTTTTAATGTACGAGAAGAAAATATCGGGCTTACATAGTGAGCCGGAGGCTTACGGTAACGGTTACCGTGTTACATATTTAAGCGGAATTGAAAAACTTATCGAACAAAGAAAAGATGAGTGCGCTAAAAAGAGAAAGAATTTCACCGCACAGATTACTAAAAATACAGAAGAATACCGTAAAAAATATATTGATATGTTAGGTTGGCCTTTAAATGAGGAGAAAAAGCCCATTTTAAGTGTAACTGAAAATAAAATTTTCGAAAATGAGGAATGCGTTTTTTACAGAATGCAGTTCGAGCTTTTCGCCGATTATAAATTTTACGGAATACTATTAAAGCATAAAACCGAAAAAGCTTTGCCACTGGTTATTTCACAGCACGGAGGACAGGGAACTCCCGAAGTATGCAGTAGCTTTTTTGATAGTGAAAACTATAATGATATGTCTATGCGTATCTTCAGTAGAGGTGTAAATGTATTTGCTCCTCAAATGCTTCTGTGGAACAAGGAAAGATTCGGCCCTGATAATAAAAGAACTGATATAGATAATATTTTAAAACAGCTTGGCGGTTCAATAGCGGCATTAGAGATATACAGTATATCAAGATGCCTTGATTATTTCGAGCAGCAGTCTTACTGTAACGGCAGTTTTGGTATGGCAGGTCTTTCTTACGGCGGATTTTACACCCTTTATACCACTGCCGCCGATACAAGAATAAAGGCAGCTCTTGCTTCCAGCCATTTTAACGATAGAACGGTTTACAACTGGTATGATAAGGTGTGGAAGGGCGCCGCCCTCAATTTCCTTGATCCTCAGGTTGCTCTGCTTGTGAGTCCAAGATTCTTGAGGATAGAAGTAGGGGATAACGATGAACTGTTTGACGCTGAGTTGGCGCAAAAAGAATTTAAGACGGTAAAAGAGTATTATTTGCCTGAAGAAAATATTAAGTTTAATGTATTTAAGGGTGTTCATGAATTCTGCCCTGAGGATGAGGGTATAGATGAAATGATAGCAAAGCTTGATTTCTAATATTTGTTAAAAATTATTGATGATTTATTAACATTTTGGGCATAGGATAATAGTGATGCGGAAAATGAGGTGATGTTTTTTGAGAAAACCTGTTGTTGATTACAGAAAATTCCGTATTTCTAAAATTAACAATCCTGAATTTTCCCATTTGAAATTGTTGTTTGGCTGGATTGGGTATTTTGCATTATATTTTATAACCGAAAACTTTATACCTGTGAGGGACTGCTATGTTATACACAGTCCGATTGATGATATGATACCCTTCTGTGAAGTGTTTGTTATCCCTTATGTGCTGTGGTATCTGTTGATAGTTGTAACGCTTGTGTATTTTGCTCTTTATAATGTGGAAAATTTCAAGAGCTTTCAGGTTTTCATTATTACAACTCAGGTTACCGCAATGTTAATATACATTATCTTCCCCAATATGCAGAATTTGAGACCTATGGAGCTACCAAGAGATAATTTCCTATGCGATATAGTGGGAGGTCTTTATTCTATCGATACTAATACCAATGTCTGCCCTTCCTTGCATGTGGCGTATTCTTTGGGAATTATGTCGGCTTGGCTTAAGGAAAAATCCGCAAAGCTTCCTTGGAAAATTTTTGTTATTATTTTGGTTATACTTGTTTGTATGTCTACTGTGTTTATAAAACAACATTCTATAATAGATTTCTTTGCGGCAATTCCGGTTTGTGTTTTAGCAGAAATACTTGCTTACAGGAAATATTATAAAAAGAGATTAGTTAAAAACTCGCAACTTTAAGTTGCGAGTTTTTATTTTTTAGTATTTTTTGTTTACATTTTATCGAAAAAGTCATGAAAATACTATTGATTTTTGCATACTGATTTGATAAAATTTAAACAAAGAAGTATATTTTGGTTGCGGAGGTCCCCTATGAAAGCCATAATTAACGGAAAAATTATTTTAAAGGACCGAATCATTGAGGGCAAAGCCCTTTTATATTCGGATGTAATAGAGGGTATTGTGCCTGAAAGTGATATCCCTTCAGGTATTGATATACTTGACGCAAAGGGAGGATATGTTTCTCCAGGTCTTATAGATTTGCATATTCACGGATATCTGGGTAAGGATGTTTGTGACGGTGAGGAGGAAAGCATCCGCACCATTTCTAAGGGACTCCTTGCCAACGGTGTTACGGGTTATCTTCCCACTACTATGACGGTGGATATGAAGGTTATCCGCAAGGCTTTGGAGGTTTGCCGTTCTCTTAAAGAGGAAAGCAAGAATTGGGATGGTAGTCAGATTTTAGGCTGTCACGCAGAAGGTCCTTTCATCAGTGAAAGCAAAAAAGGTGCTCAGGACCCGAAATACATATTAAAGCCCGACGCAAACTTTGTTAAAGAATATTCCGATATTATAAGCATAATTTCCCTTGCTCCCGAAACCGACACAGATAATTTTGCGGCTATCAGAGAAATTTGCAATGATACTGATGTGGTGGTATCCATGGGTCACACCTCTGCTGATTATCAAACCGCTATGAACGGTACCCAAGCGGGTGTTTCTCATGTAACCCACCTGTTTAACGCTATGACTCCTCTTGCTCACAGAGCTCCCGGTGTTGTAACTGCGGCTATGAATTCTAACGTCAGTTGTGAGCTTATTGTGGATACCTTCCATGTCGATACTGCTTTATATGATTTATTATGGAAGCTCAAGGGCAGAAAAATGTGCTTTATAACCGATTGTCTGTCCGCAGGCGGTCTTCCTGAAGGTGAATATACCTTAGGCGGCCAAAAGATTGTGTACCGTGGAATAGTTTGCCGTCTTGAGGATGGAACTGTTGCAGGAAGTGTTCTTCATCTTAATAAGGGTGTTTGGAATGTGTTTACCAATTCGTCAATTCCTCTTTGGGAGTGTGTTAACGGTGCATCCCTTAACCCCGCAACAACTCTTGGAATCCATAACAAAAAAGGCTCCATAGAGGTTGGTAAGGATGCGGATATAATCATTACTGATGCTGAGTTTAATGTTGAAAAAACCATAATCGGGGGAGAAATCAAATATGAAGCTTAAGGTAAATGCAAAATTAGACCCCAATTTCCAACCCCTTTCTCTCGTTTGCCGTGATATGTGCAAGGCAACCGAGGAGGATGGTCAGGATATAGTTATAGCTATTGAGAGAAATAAGGGTTATACTACTACCTATAAAACCCGTATCTATAAGGATGGCACAGGCCACGATGAGGAAAATTTCCGCTTTATTGAACGAATGACCAAAGCTCTCTTATGGGTTGCAGGCGGTTATAAAATTATAATTGCAGGTAGCGAGGTTGTAGGCAATAAGATTAAAGAGGCTTACACCTACGGCGGCCTTCGTGATTTTGACGTTAACTTTATGGAAAGGGTTTACGAGAGTAAATTTTCAGTTGAGCTTTGTTCCATTGAAGATGCACCTAAGGATAAATCTGCTGCCCCTATCGGACGTCATCTTGACGGTTGCCGCATAGGCTTCGATGCAGGCGGTAGTGACCGTAAGGTAAGTGCCGTTATAGACGGTGAAAGCGTTTACTCTGAAGAGGTTGTTTGGTTCCCCAAGATAAATTCTGACCCTGATTATCATTATCAAGGCATACTTGAAGCTATGAAAACTGCTGCTTCCCATATGCCCAGAGTTGATGCAATAGGTGTTTCCAGTGCAGGTGTTTATGTTGATAACCGCATAATGGTTGCATCCCTTTTCCTCAAGGTAAATGATGAGGACTTTGATAAAAAGGTTAAGAATATGTATATCGATGTTGCCCGTGAGATAGGCGAAAATATTCCTATAGAGGTTGCTAATGACGGTGACGTTACCGCTCTTGCAGGCGCTATGAATCTGAATGATAATTCTGTTCTTGGCGTAGCGATGGGAACATCTGAAGCGGCAGGATATGTTGACCCCGATGGTAACATTACAGGCTGGCTTAACGAGCTTGCCTTTGCTCCTGTTGACTATTCTACCGATGCTATGGTTGATGAATGGTCTGGGGATTATGGCTGCGGCGTTAAGTATTTCTCACAGGATGGTGTTATTAAGCTCGCACCCTTTGCAGGAATTGAGCTTGATGAAAGCCTTTCTCCCGCCGAAAAGCTTAAGGTTGTTCAGGGCCTTATGAAGGATGGCGATGAGCGTGCCGCCGCTATTTACGATACAATAGGTGCATATTTCGGTTATGCTATCGCTTTTTATTCTGAGTTTTACGATATAAAGCACGTTCTTATAATGGGACGTGTTACCTCAGGCGAGGGCGGTGTAATTCTTCTTGAAAGAGCCCAAGAGGTGCTTGATAAGGAATTCCCCGAGTTTGCTAAGAAAATAGAGCTTCATATCCCCGATGAAAGCTCAAGAAGAGTAGGACAGTCGGTTGCTGCCGCAAGTCTACCTGAAATTAAGTAATACTGAAAAAGACCTTCTCTGAAGGTCTTTTTTCTTATATATTACTTGTGTTTTTACGGGATATATTATATAATAAACAAAATAACTGTTAAGGGGATTTTTTTGATGAAATACGGATATTTTGACCTTGAAAACAAGGAATATGTTATAACCAAGCCTGATACACCTGCGCCTTGGGCAAACTATCTTGGTTCTCCCGAATACGGAGCAATAATTTCCAATAACGCAACGGGCTATAGCTTTAAAAAATCGGGAGCTAAGGGTAGAATTATCCGTCATAGATTTAATAATAACTCTAATGATGCTCCCGGAAGATATATCTATATCAAAGATAACGAAACGGGTGATTACTGGTCGGGCTCATGGGCTCCTGTTTGCAAAAATTTAGAGGAATATAAGAGCAAATGCCGTCACGGAACAGGATATACAGTAATTTCTTCTGAATATTCTCAAATATCCACCGAAACAACATATTTTGTACCAAATGGATGTGAATATGAGGTATGGCATTGTACTGTAACAAATAATTCCGAAAGGGAAAGAAAGTTATCAATAATCAGCTGCTGTGAATTTGTAAACCATAATTCCGCTCTTGATGACCAGATAGACCTTCAGTGCACCCTTTTCATCACAAGAACTAAGTTTATGGGTAATTTTATGCACCAGATGCATAACTATATCAAGGGCGAGGAGCCTAAGGAGAGATTTTTAGGCCTTGCGGGGATGAAGGTTAATAGCTTCTGCGGTAGCCGAGAAGAGTTTCTTGGAAATTACCGTGGCTATCATAATCCCATCGGTGTTGAAAAGGGACTGGGTAATCAGCTTAATTACTGCCTTAATTCGGTGGGTGCCCTTCAGTCGGATATAGTTTTAAAAGCAGGAGAGAGCAAAACCTTTACATATCTTCTCGGTCAGAATCCCAAGGAGGAGGCTGCCGAAATTATTGCGAGATATGAGGATTCTTCTCTTGCTGAAAGGCAGATTGCCGAGCTTAAGAGCATTTGGCATAGCAGATTAGGCGCATTAGAGGTTAAAACCCCTGATGATGACTTTAACAATATGGTAAACGTATGGAATGCATATAACTGCTTTATGACCTTTATATGGTCGAGAGCGGCATCCCTGGTTTATTGCGGCCTTAGAAATGGCTTTGGTTACCGTGATACCGTTCAGGATATTCAGGGAATCATACATTTAGCACCGGAAATGGCAAAAGAACAAATAAAGTTTATGCTTTCGGCACAAACTGTTAAGGGAGCAGGATTACCGCTTGTTAAGTATACCCATACTGCTGGTAAGGAAAATACTCCAGATGACGCCGAATACGTTAAGGAAACAGGACACCCAAGTTATCGTGGAGATGATGTTCTCTGGCTTTTCCCAACCGTTTATAAATATATATCCGAAAGCGGAGATTTAGCTTTTCTTGATGAGAAAATTCTTTTTGCCGATAGGGAAGAAAAGGCAACTGTTTATGAGCATTTAAAACGTGCTATTGAATTTACTGTCAGCGAAAAGGGAGCTCATGGACTTCCTGTAAACCGCCTTTCAGATTGGAATGATGCATTGCCTCTCGGTCAAAAGGGTGAATCAACATTTGTTGCTTTTCAGGTTATTTATGCTGCCAAGATTCTCTTAAAATATGCTAATGAACGAAAAGATGTTCAGTATGCTGAATATCTTGAAAAAACAATTGATGATGTTACCGAAAAATTAGATTCTTGCTGGAATGAGGACCGTTTTATAAGAGGTATTTATGAGGATGGCAGATTGATTGGTGAACGCACTAGCAAAACTGCTTCTATGTGGCTTAATCCCCAAAGCTGGTCTGTAATATCCGGATATGCCGATAAGGAAAAATCTAAGAAGGCTATGGAGAGTGTGGAGCGTGAATTAGCAACACCTTACGGTGCATTGCTTATGGCACCTGCCCATGAGGGTAAATATAAAAACGGCGGTTCTTGGGGCAATAAGTGCACTAAAGAAAACGGAGGAATATTCTCTCAGCCTCAAGGGTGGTTAATTCTTGCCGAAACAATGCTCGGTCACGGAAATAAGGCTTACAAATATTGGAAATCGGCTTGTCCTGCCGCTTATAACGACCGTGCGGAGCTTAGAATGATGGAGCCTTATGTTCACGGTCAGTTTATCGAGGGTAAGGATAGTCCTTTTGCAGGCAGAGCCCATGTTCATTGGCTTACGGGCACTGCTTCTACAGTTATGGTGGCTTCGGTTGAAGGTATTTTAGGATTAAAACCCGAAAGCAAAGGTATAGTAATTGAGCCTTGCGTACCCTTCAATTGGAAAGAATTTACCATAAAGAAGCTTTTCAGAGGAAAATGGCTTAATATAACCGTCAAGAATCCAAACGGAAACGAATGGGGAGTAAAATGTATTACCGTTAACGGAAAGGAAATAGACGGCACTCTGATTACTGAAGATATCCTTTGCGAAACTAATGATATTAAGGTTGAAATGTAGCGGGTTATATTGACTTTTTATGCTATTACAGTTAAAATATATACGTATTAAATTTAAAGAAAAGGATGATGATAATTGGAAATTCTGTATGAAAATCTGCTGAATTTCACTTGGCAACAAGGCGTTATGATACTCATAGGTGCGGTGCTTATTTTCCTTGCTATAAAGAAGGAAATGGAACCTACCTTATTACTTCCTATGGGATTTGGTACTATACTTGCTAATATTCCGCTTTCGGCGGCAGTAGGAGAGGAAGGTCCTATTGCAACGCTTTACAATGCAGGTATTGCAAATGAGCTTTTCCCCTTGCTTTTGTTCATCGGTATAGGCGCAATGATAGATTTCGGACCCCTTCTTACCAACCCGAAATTAATGCTCTTCGGTGCAGCTGCCCAGTTCGGTATATTCTTTACGCTTTCTATGGCATCAATGTTCTTCGGTGATAACGATGCGGCATCTATTGCTATTATCGGTGCGGCTGATGGACCTACTTCAATAGCGGTTGCCAATGCACTCAATTCCAATTATAAAGGCGCTATAATGGTTGCGGCATATTCTTATATGGCTTTAGTTCCCATTATTCAGCCTCCCGTTATTAAGTTGCTCACAACCAAAAAAGAGCGTTTAATTCGTATGCCATATGAGCAAAAGGCTGTTTCTAAAACCACAAGAATTCTTTTCCCCATTATTATAACTATAGTTGTTTCTGCTATCGTTCCTGAGGCTACCTCACTTATTGGTTTCCTTATGTTCGGTAACTTAATACGTGAATGCGGAGTTCTAGATTCCCTTTCCGAAACTGCTCAGAAGGTACTCGCAAACCTCGTAACCATATTCCTCGGAATTTCGGTTGCCTTCCAGATGACTGCCGAAGCCTTCTTAAAGGTGGATACACTTCTCATTTTAGGTCTTGGTCTTATAGCATTTATAGTTGATACTGCAGGTGGCGTTATCTTTGCTAAAGTATTAAATATCTTCTTAAAAACAAAGATTAATCCTATGATAGGCGCTGCAGGTATTTCTGCATTCCCAATGTCGGGCAGAATTGTTCATAAGATGGGACTCAAAGAAGATCCTCAGAACTTCTTGCTTATGCATTCTATCGGTGTAAACGTATCGGGCCAGATAGCTTCTGTAATTGCAGGCGGTATCATTCTTAAGTTCTTTGGAGGTTAAAAAATGATAGATATTAATTTTGCTCCCGAAAGATTTATTGATTTTCTTACCTATATGGGAAGAGGAATGCTTGTTATCTTCCTGTTAATCGGCGTTATTATTGTTATGACTATGCTTATTAACAAAGTGTTTTCAAGTAAAAAATAAGAGAAAGCCTTGGGATTTTCCCAAGGCTTTTTATGCAAAAAAATAACCGACGGATTTACCGTCGGTTATAAATTTTTATAAATTACTTAGCAAACTGCTTTTTAGCAACTAAACCAAGACCTGCAGCTACAGCCATAACAAGAACGAGAGCCATAGCGGTTACATCACCGGTCTGAGGAGCCTTGCCCGAACCATCACCCTTAACAGCAACGGAAGGATCGGTTTTAACATTATTGTAGTTAGCGCAAACGATAATGTCAGCCAAAGGAATAATTTCAGCGTTGGCATCGTTAAGAGTACCGCCGGAAACAGTATAGTCAACACCCAAAACAGCCACGGTTTTACCATCTGCTTTATAAACAGTCCAATTATTGAAGGTACCGTTCTTGGAGTTGGATTCAAGCTCAACTGCAACACCGGCATCAACAGAGGGGGAAGCGATAACGCCCGACTTACCGTCAACAACGGTAACTTTATAAACCTTATCCTTAGAAGGGCTGCTGGCAGCAAAAGCTGTAACAGAAAGGGTGAATACCATAACAACTGCGATTAATAATGCAATAACCTTTTTCATAGATATTGCCTCCTTATATTATTATATATACTAATTATAACACTAAACTTTTCCAATGTAAACATATTTTTTCATTAAAATTAAAATTTGTTGGTGTTGAACACAAAAAACAAAGTTTATTTGTTCAATTTAAAAAACTTGAATTAGGAGTTGTTGCATAGTATAATATCAATACGATGAGATTTTTTGGGGGTTAATTAAATGAATTTTACACCTGTTGATAATAACGGATTGGTTGACGGATTTTGCCTTGTTAAATCTGTTGATATAAAAACATCTTCCAAGGGTGATACATATCTTGATATGACCTTGGGGGATAACGATGGTGAGATTAACGCAAAGCTGTGGCGTTATTCAAAAGAGGTTCAAGGTGAATATGAGGCAAATCAAATAATAAAGGTAAGAGGAACTATCACTCAGTATAACGGTAGTGATCAGTTAAGGGTTGAAAAAATCAGATTAGCCACCAAGAGTGATGGAGTTAAAATTGATGATTTTGTTCAGTCAGCCGATTATACGGGAGAGCAGATGTATAATGAG
Organism: Clostridia bacterium; assembly: GCA_017390725.1. Classification (GTDB taxonomy): domain Bacteria; phylum Bacillota; class Clostridia; order Oscillospirales; family Acutalibacteraceae; genus UBA737. Next base: position 11,458 of record JAFPAV010000013.1, read on the forward strand.
CTTATTTGCATTGTAGATTCGTTTCAAGATGAGGATTTAAAAAGACTGGTTAAAAAAATATATGAAGATAACCGTCTTTGTATGCTTTATTGGCCTGCCGCATTTAAGCTGCATCACGCTTTACGTGGTGGACTGCTTATGCATATACTCTCCATTGTTCGCTTAGCTCAATCGATTTGCAATATTTATCCCTTTGTAGATAGAGATTTGCTTATTTCGGGAGCTATGCTTCACGATATTTCAAAGCTTGAAGAATTTGAGGTTGGCGAATCGGGAATAGCTTCGGGCTATTCGGTTGAGGGTAATCTTATAGGTCATCTTGCAATGGGCGCTATGATGATAAAGAGATATGCGCAGGAGCTTGGTATCAATGAAAAAACTGCTATGCTTGTTGAGCATATGATTCTTTCCCACCACGGTGAGCCTGAATTTGGTGCGGCAGTGAGACCTATGTTTATCGAAGCAGAAATTCTTTCTGAGCTGGACCTTCTTGATTCAAGAATTTTTGAAATGAGAGAAGCAGTATCGTCTACAAAAGCTGATGATTTTACAGGAAGACTTTGGGCACTGGATAACCGAAAGCTTTATAACCACGGACGTATGGATTTAAACGAAAAGGTAAAACTAATATAAAAAACGGAGGAAACAAAAATGAAAATAACAAAGGATATGCTTATAGGTGACGTTCTTGATATCGATACAGGCGCTGCACAGTACTTTTTTGAAATTGGTATGCATTGTCTTGGTTGTCCTGCTTCAAGAGGCGAAACTATAGAACAGGCTTGCAATGTTCACGGAACGGACTGTGATAAGCTACTGGAAAAGCTTAACAAATATTTCGAAGATAAATAATGCATACTTTAAGTGAGCGACTAAAGCTTATTGCATCCCTTATAAAAAGGGGAGCTTCAGTTTGCGATGTTGGTACCGACCACGGCTATTTACCGATTTTTTTAAAAAATACGGGGATAGCCTCTTCGGTTATTGCAACCGATATAAGAGAAAAACCTTTAGCAACCGCCGAGAAAAATGTTAAAAAGGCGGATGTTTCGGGAATAGAGCTTCGCCTTTGTGACGGTCTTGATGCCGTAAAAAAGGATGAAGCCGATACTGTTATAATAGCAGGTATGGGCGGAGAGGTTATATCGGGTATTCTTTCCCGATGCAAATGGATATCTAATGAGGATATAACCCTTATTCTTCAGCCTATGACCTCTGCTGAGCAGCTTCGTAAATATTTATATGATAACGGATTTGAGATAATTGAAGAACCCACGGTTTTGGATACCGGCAGGGTATATTCCGTTATGCTTGTGCGTTTTAGTGGTAAAACGGAAGAAAAGCCTTCCTATTTTTATTATATCGGAAAAATTGATACGAATACCGAAAACGGAGCTACTTACATAAATAAACAAATTAAGCGGCTGAGTGACTGCGCCGCTTCCCTTGAGAATATTCCTGAAAAGAAAAGGGAATATGAATTTTATTTTAAAACCGCAAAGTCTTTGGAGGAAATAAAAAATGGCATTTGACGGTGGATTTCTCCATAAACTCATAACAGAGTTAAAATCCGCAAAGGACTGTCATATTGATAAAATTTACCAGCCATCAAGGGATGAGCTGGTATTTTTGCTGCGAAAAAAAGGCTTTGTAAAAAGATTGCTTATATCTGTCAGAAGCGGAAGCGCAAGGCTTCATTTCACAGAAGAAAAGTATGAAAATCCCGATACACCACCTATGTTTTGTATGCTAGTGCGTAAACACTTATCGGGTGCGAGACTCATTGATATTATTCAAAATGACCTTGAGAGAATCGCAGAGCTTATTTTTTCCGCCACCAATGAGTTGGGTGATAGGGTAGAAATAAGGCTTATATGCGAATTTATAGGTAATCAGTCAAATATTATTCTCGTTAATTCTGACGAGAAGATTATAGATGCAATACGCCGCAGTGATATTGAAAATGCCGCCCGTTTTATTCAACCGGGGGCTAAATATGAATATCCAAAATCCTTGGATAAGTTTAATCCCTTAATAATATCAGCGCAAGAGATTACCTCAAAAATATATAATATGGGTGAGCTTCCTTTATGGAAAGCAATACTCGATAATGTTCAGGGCTTTTCGCCTATTATTGCGAGGGAAATCGCCTACCGTTGCGGCGGAGATATTTTAACCAATGAGGCGCAGAAAGAGACACTTGAAGCTCGGTTAGAAAAAACGTTTAAGGATTTATCCGATTTTGGTAAACCCTATATGCTTAAGACAGATAACGGTGTGCCCTACGATTTTTGCTATACCGAGATAAAGCAATATGGCGAAAAATTTAAATGTGATTTGTGTGAAAGCTATTCCAAGCTTTTGGACGATTTTTATGCCGAGAAGCAGAGAAATGCTTTAGTTAGTCAAGGTGCGGCAGATATTATTAAAACTGTATCCAATGCCATAAACCGAATTCAGAAAAAATTGAGTTTGCGGCTTTGCGAATTGGGAAAATGCAAGGATAGAGAAAAATACCGAATTTACGGTGAGCTAATAAAGGCAAATCTTTATGCCATTGAAAACGGAAGTAGTAGCGCTGTGGTACAGAATTATTACGATGAGCAGCTAAGCACGATAAAAATACCCCTTAATCCTGCCATATCTCCCTCTGCCAATGCGGCAAGGTATTTTAAGGAATATAAAAAAACATATACTGCCGAGCAAACTCTATTAAAGCTTACCGAGGAGGATAAAAAGGAACTTTTGTATCTTGAATCGGTTGCGGACAGTATTTCAAGATGCGAGAGTATATCCGAAATTTCGGAAATCAGAGATGAGCTTTCGGAATCGGGTTATATAAGAAGAACTGCTTTGAAGGGTAAAAAGAAAAAGCAACAAATATCTTCTTATCTTGAATATACTTCTAAAGAGGGATATAAAATAGCAGTGGGTAAAAATAACCGCCAGAATGATTATCTTACCTGTGTTCTTGCAAATAAAAACGATTTATGGTTCCACGTTAAAAATATTCCCGGTTCTCATGTTATTGTTTTCTGCGGAGGAGAACAGGTGAGTGACGAAACCGTTCTTTTTGCGGCAGGTCTTGCCGCCGAAAATTCTAAGGCAGCCTCTTCATCAAATGTGGCGGTTGATTATACACCCGTTAAATATGTTAAGAAACCCAACGGCGCAAAGCCCGGAATGGTTATTTATACTACAAATAAAACTGTTTTTGTAACACCGGAGGGTGAAAAATGAAAATAGGAGTATCTACAGCCAGTTATTATCCTCTTGAAACCGAAGTTGCATTAGAGGAAATAGGAAAATCGGGAATAAAGACAACCGAAATATTTTTCAATGCCGAATGTGAGCTCAAATGTAGCTTTATAGATATTCTTGAGGATATAAAGGATAAATACGGAATAAATGTTACCGCAGTTCATCCTACTATGTCCCTTGCAGAATCATTTATGTTTTTCTCGGCTTATGAGCGCAGATACCGTCAAGGACTTGATGAATACGCCCGTTATTCCGAAATAGCCGCAAGACTGGGCGCGGATTATATTATAATGCACGGTGGAAAGCCCAACGGAGTGCTTAACGATGAAGAATACTGCGAAAGATATATGCAGATAAATTCTGTAACACAAAAGCAAGGCGTTTGCGTTTTACAGGAAAATGTTGTGCGTTACAGAGCAGGGGAAAAAGAGTTTCTTAAGAGTATGGTTGATATTTTGGGCGAGGATGCGAAATTTTGCCTCGATATCAAACAGGCTATACGTTGCGGATATAATCCTTATGAATTAATTGAAGAATTTTCGCAAAACATATTTCATTATCATATAAGCGACCATTCGGTGGCATCTGACTGTATGCTTCCGGGTAAAGGCGGCTTCGATTTTAAGAGTTTTTTTGATTATACAGCCTCACTTGGATATAATGGCTCTTATATAATCGAGGTTTATAAGGATGCTTATAAAGAATACAGTGAAATCGCCAATTCTTTCTTAAAATTAAATAATTTATAAAAATGCTTGACAAATGCACCGTATTGGTGTATAATCCTTTTGTTGCAATTCCAGAGACAGTAGGTGGCAATAGTGCCGTAAGTTAATCGCCTACCGAGGTGCGCGCTTGAAACATTGTGTTTTTATGCCCATCCATGTCTTTGGATGGGTTTAATTTTTTTTCGGAGGTGAAAATAATGCCGAATGCTGTAGTATTACAGGAAAAGCAAAAGCAGGTAGAGGCTATCGCCGAAAAAATCTCCGGCGCCGTTACAGGTGTTATCGTAGATTATAAGGGTATCTCTGTTACTGATGATACTGTTTTACGTAAGGAATTACGTGAGAACAATATTGATTATTTCGTTGTGAAGAATACAATTCTTCGCCGTGCAATCGCAGGAACAGACCTTGAGGAGCTTGAATCAGTTCTTGAGGGAACAACCGCTATTGCTCTTTCAAACGAAGATTATACTGCCGCTGCAAGAATACTTAACAAATATGCTGAAGGTCATGAGAACTTCAACATCAAGGGCGGTTTCCTTGACGGTAAGGTAGTAGATATCGCAACAATCAAAGCACTTGCAGAGCTTCCCACCAAGGAGGTTCTTCTCGCAACAGTGCTCAGTGCCTTCCAGGCACCTATCGCTGCATTTGCCCGTGCCGTTCAGGCCATCGTTGATAAGGGCGATGAAGCAGCAGAATAATTAAATTAAAAAAATAAAAAACAATTTTGGAGGAAAATAAAATGGCATCTGAGAAAATCACAGCTATGATCGAAGAGTTAAAGACTCTTACAGTACTTGAGCTTTCTGAGCTCGTTAAAGCAGTAGAAGAAGAATTTGGCGTATCCGCTGCAGCAGCAGTTGCAGTAGCAGCTCCCGCAGCAGGCGGCGCAGCAGCAGCTGAAGAGAAGACTGAGTTTGACGTTATTCTCGCAAACGCTGGCGCTGAGAAGATTAAGGTTATCAAGGCAGTTCGTGAGATCACCGGTCTTGGTCTTGCTGAGGCTAAGGCTCTTGTTGACGGCGCTCCTAAGACCCTTAAGGAAGCTGCAAGCAAGGAAGAGGCTGAGGAAATCAAGGCTAAGCTTACTGAGGTTGGCGCTACTGTTGAACTTAAGTAATTTTTACTTAGAAAAAGTAAAGCAGAGTTTCGTAATGAAACTCTGCTTTTTTCATTTTAAGGTAATCTTTTATATAATTGCGTGTTTTCTTTTATAATACCTGCAAGCCAGTCATTAATACATTCGCCTTTTATTCTCCATTGCCAGTTTTCTCCCAGTGTAGAGGGGGAATTTATTCTACCCTCGCTGCCAAGGCCTATAAGGTCAGGCATCATAAGAATACAAGTATCAGCAACACTCATCAAGGCGGATTTAATCATTGCCCAACCAAAATCGCTGTCAGATTTCACACCAAGATAGTCCTTAGCGAATTTTACATCATCTTCGGGTGAATTTTCAAGCCAACCGATTATTGTATCGTTATCGTGGGTTCCCGTATAAACAACACAGTTTTTTATATGGTTATGAGGAAGATAATTGCTTTCCTCTTCGCTATCAAAGGCAAACTGCAAAACCTTCATTCCGGGGAATCCGGTTTCTTTAAGTAATTTTAAAACCTCGGGGGTAAGGTAACCTAAATCTTCCGCAATTATCGGCAGTTCATTACCTAATTTAGCTTTTATTGAATTGAAGAAATCCATTCCGGGACCATTTTCCCATTCGCCGTTTTGTGCAGTTTCATCGCCAAAGGGAATGGTATAATAGGCTTCAAAACCTCTGAAATGGTCAATTCTGACAACATCATAAAGCTTAAAAGCGTAACTAAGTCGGTTTTTCCACCAACCGTAATTATCCTTTTTCATATATTCCCAGTCGTATATGGGGTTACCCCAAAGCTGACCGTCATCCGAAAAAGCATCAGGGGGACAACCCGCAATTACTTTAGGATTTAAATCATTATCCAGTTTAAATTGCTGGGGCTCACTCCATACATCAACACTGTCATAAGCAACATATATAGGGATGTCGCCAATAATCTGTATACCGTTTTTATTGGCATAGGATTTAAGCTTTTGCCATTGCTTAGAAAACTTATATTGAACAAATTTATAAAATTTAATTATTTCTGTAAGCTCAATTCTTGCGCAAGCAATTTTTTCTTCATTTTTATGCTTGTATTCCTTTTCCCATTCGTTCCAACAAGCGTCATTATGAATATTCTTAATCGCCATAAAAAGAGAATAATCATCTAGCCAAAAAGCATTTTCATTGCAAAAAGATATGTAATCATCCGAAACCTCAAACCTTGAAAAAGCCAATTTTAGAAGCTTTAATCGGTTTTCATAAAGTTTGCCGTAATCAACCCGTTCAGGATTGTCCCCAAAATCAAAGGCTTCTGCTTCCGCATGTGTTAAAAGTCCTTCTTCTATAAGGGTTTGGATATCAACAAAATAAGGGTTCCCAGCATATGAGGAAAAGGACTGATAGGGAGAATCTCCATAATTTGTGGGGTTAAGGGGGAGAATTTGCCAATAGCTTTGTCCGGCAGTTTTAAGAAAATCTATAAATTTATAGGCATCAGCCCCAAGGGTGCCGATGCCGTATTTTGAAGGTAGAGAAAATATAGGCATTAAAATACCTGATTTGCGCATAAAAAGCTCCGTTCTGTTGTTATTTTAATTCAATTATAGCCGCCATATTGCCTCGTTCGCCTTTTGTAGCTCTATGAGAGTGAAGCTCAGAGCAGTTACAGTTGGTGCAAAGGTCCGAAATGTCAATATTTCTTTCATCTATGCCGATATTTACTAAAATCTGTCGATTGGCTTCGGCGGTATCAAGCATAAACTTGCCGTTGCCCTTACTAATAAAAATTTTATCTAAATCAAGATAATTAATTTTTTTAAATTCCTCAAAAACAGGCATATCAACTTCATAACAGCATTTAGCAATGCAAGGACCTATCCCCACAATAATATCACCGGGATTACTGCCAAAGTTATCCTTCATTTTCTGCACGGTTACCTTACCGATTTCTTTAACAGTTCCTCTCCAACCTGAGTGGGAACTGGCGATAACCTTTTTAACGGGGTCAAAGAACAAAAGGGGAGTGCAGTCGGCATACTGTGTTACCAAAGCAACACCGGGGGTGTTTGTAATAAGCCCGTCAACATCCGTAAAAGGCTCCTTAAAAATCCCCGTACCTCGGTCTTTATCCGATACTATTCTAACATTGTTAGTATGGGTTTGATGAGAGAGCACCAGATTATTAATATCTATATCTGCAACTTCACAGAGAATTTTATAATTTTTTAAAACATTTTCCCTTGAATCACCATTTGTAAAGCTCAGATTCATAGAAGAATATCGGCCTGTGCTGACGCCACCGATGCGGCTTGAAAAAATATGCCGTATTTCATCTCTGCTTTCAAGCTTCGGGAAGGTTATATATTTAACGCCGTTTTTAAGGTTTATAAACAAATTTTTGCTCTGCAAAATCGTATTCTCCGGTTATTTCATTATATAATTTTTCGGTGTTTTTTATAAAAAGGCTCTTTTGGTTACTGCCGAAATGTATAGCAACCTCATGCAGTGCTTTATCAAGCACGGGAGGACGGTTTACAATAGAATGAGCATCAGTAGCAATAAAAGAAATATATCCTTTTTTTATGAGTTTAAGCACCGCTTTTTTGTGGGGCGAATCTAAAAGGGAGGTGGCATTAACCTGGGCTAACACAGTGCCGTTATTTATAAGCTTTAAAAGATTTTTGAAGCCCCGTTCGTAATAATACCGCTCAATATGGGCAATTATCGGTGTAACCCTTAAGTTTTCTTTGAGCTCTTTGATGTTGTTTAAAATATAACTCGTTATCGAATAGTTGGGTAATTCGAGAAGCAGATATTCGGAACCGTTTATGCAAAGCTGTTTTATACTCTGGCTTTTACCGATACCGTTAAAGTAGAAAACTTCACTGCCTAAAATAATATTCGGTAAATCCTTATCCTTTGCGATGGAGGATAAAGTGGCATATGAATCATCAACACGTTGCATATATTCTTCGAGATTTTCCTCTGTTGCTATAAAATGAGGTGTTGCTATAACATCGGTTATTCCCTGTGCTTTCATCATTTCAAGAATGGATAACGAGGTTTCAATATCCCGAGGTCCATCATCAACACAAGGCAATATATGAGAATGTATATCCATCAAAACCATAGTTATCCTCCTATCATTTTAAACGCCGCAGCAACTTTTGTTGCTGCGGCATCTATAATTATATATTATAAAACTAATTTAAATATGCAGCCTTAGGCTTTTTTATTATATTCGTAGTTGTATGCAGCATATCTTTTCTTGCTGTATCTTCCATATCTGTATCTATACTTGTATTTATACTTGAAATAGCGGCTTTCGTCAGGATTTGAACCGTTCATTATGGCACCAAGAACATTTATGTTAGCCATTTTAGCTGATGCCAAAGCGTGTTCTAATTCATCGTGGGGAGTGAAACCGTTTCGCACAAGTAAAATAAGACCATCGGTTTTCGGAGCTAGAATTAAAGCATCGGAAACAATGTTCACGGGAGGCGTATCAATAAAGATATAATCATACTTTTCCTTAAGATTTGCTAGCAGCTCATCAAAGGAAGTGTAACTTAAAAGCTCCGAAGGATTGGGGGGGATAGGACCGGCAGTCATAATATCAAGGTAATCGGTATATTTATGAATTGCCTCTTCATAGGGAACGAAACCTGCTATTGCATTAGAAAGTCCGTTAGTGTTATCAAGCTTTAATTTCTTGTGAACGGAAGAACGGCGCATATCCGCATCAATAAGCAATACTTTTTTATTGAGCTGAGCAAAGGAAACAGCCAGGTTTATAGAGGTGGTAGATTTTCCTTCGCCGGCATCAGAGCTAGAAAGGGCGATAACCTTTCCTTTGTTCTGAGCAAGCAAGAATAAAAGATTTGTTCTGATAGTCTTATAAGCCTCAACTACCGCAAAAGGAACTCTTTTGGCAATGTTCTGAGGATTATGAGAAGAAATAATTACGTTTTTACTTGCAGGAGTAGGAATTGTTTTATTTGTTGGCATTTTCCTGTCCTCCTTTACTGTAATTAGCTATTCCGTAGTTCTCAAAATCGGGTATCGAGCCGAGTAACGGCACATCGAAATGGGAAGTGAAATATTCTTCTCCCTTAATGGTGTTATCAAAGGAGTCCACAATAAATATAATAACAAAAGCAATAATAGCTCCGATAAATGCAGCGATAACGGTATAGAAAGAGGTGTTGGGGTAGGTCTGAACAGACTTATCTGCACCTGTTGCTATATTTGCATTTGAATCGGGTAAATATTTTACAATGTGAGCAGGGGCAAGTGAAAGATAGGTATTTACCAATTCTATTGCTTCTTCTCTGCTGGGAGCAGTAAAAGAAATGTCAATAAAAAGAGTATCTTCATTTCTTCTTGCTATACTGCATTTACTCATAAGCTGAGCATATGTATACTTGCTACCAGTCTTGTTTGAGAGCTGTTTAAATATGTCAGAGGTGTTAAGTATATCGGTTACAGTATAAGATAAGGCAAGAGAAGCTGAAATATCGGTACTGCTTATCTTTGAACCGGAGTAATCGTTCTGCGATGTGATAGCACCGTTAGTTACGAGAATAGAACCGGTTGCCTTATAAATAGGCGATACTGCAAAGTTAAAATAACAGAAAACTCCTGTTGCGAGAATAATTGCAGCAAGTATAATAATCCAAATTCTTTTCAAGGCGAGCTTAAAAAGATAAGATAAAGAAATTTCGTTCATCATTAGCCTCTTTTCTTGTAATTAAATATAATCAACAATCAAAATATATTATATAACAAATCAAAAGATTTTGCAAGGGATAAATTTATTTTGAAATATTTACTACATTTGAATTAAGCTCCCGTGCTTTATCGGCAATAAAGCTATGACAGGTGAACATAATTATCTGACTGTCTTTTGCAAATCCTTTCAAAAAGTTTAAAGCGGCTACAGTTCTTGAATCGTCATATCTGTCCAACGAATCATCCAGGAAAATGGGAAGAAGGTCTTTATCAGACATAAGTTTTGCAAGGGCTAATCTCATGCTGAGATATACCTGGTCCTTAGTTCCGCTGCTGAGGTAGTCGATTTCCTTTGTACCAAAGGTATTAGCCTTTTCGACGGTTACATCAAAGG
>JAFPAV010000014.1 GCA_017390725.1 Clostridia bacterium
CAGGGGCTATGATACGGGCGCATATAAAAAGGATTACCGATAACAAAAATATAACCCACGTTTATATCCCCCAGATAATAGGCAAGGAAAAACGTAAGGACAAGCCCTCAAAGGAGGGTACCTTAGGCGTTGAGGGAATGAGTGCCGAAATAATAACCGAAGCCCTTAAAAAAAGCGGAATAACGGGCGAAAAAATCGATAAAAAATCTAAAAAGATAACCAAAAATGATATGTTTCGTTTCGGTCTTTCGGGCTCCTATGATGCGGCAGAAAAAAGAAAAAGTCTTCTTAAATTTTTAGAGCTTCCCGATAATCTTTCTCCAAATGCAATGCTTGATATTATTAACACCTTTTTCTCATATGAAGAATTTGAAAGGAAAATTGATTTATGGCTTCAAGATACGGACAAAAGGTAAAGATACTACATATCATAGATATCCTTAGAAAATACAGTGATGAACAAAATCCCATAAATGCCCAGGATATATGCCGTGAGCTTGAAAAAAGAGGGGTAACAGCCGAGCGTAAGGCAATTTATGATGATATAGCCGAGCTTTGCGATTACGGATACGATATCATTAAAACCGCTACTCCTAAAAAGGGCTATTTTCTTGCAAGCAGAGAGTTTGAGATACCCGAAATTTATCTACTAAGCGATGCCGTAAGAACCGCTAAGTTTATAAGCGCAAAAAAATCCCGTGAGCTTATATCAAAGCTTGATGAGGTGCTGAGCATTAATCAGGTTAAGCAGAGAGAAAAGGGCATTTTCTTTGAAACTGACAGTAAGTGCGCAAACGAAGAAATTTACTATAATATTGACGGTATAAGCTCTGCTATTGAGCAAAAAAAGAAAATCACCTTTGATTACTGCACACGTTCTCTCTCGGAAAACCGAGAGCTTAAAACCAATGTAAAGCAGATGAAATTAAGCCCCTATGCCCTTACCTGGCAGGGTGACTACTATTATGTTATAGGAAATTACGAGAAATACGATAATCTTTTACATTTAAGGCTTGATAGAATTAAAAACGTAGAGATATCCGAGGAGCCTTACAGACATTTTTCTGAGGTTTCGGAATATAAGGAGAGCTTTGATATCGCCGATTACACCAAAAAGCTTTTCGGTATGTACTCGGGAAAGCTCGAGGAAATAGAGCTTAAATGCAACAAAAAAATAATTGAGCAGGTAATTGACCGTTTTTCGGATAAAATATTTATTAAAAAGGTAACTGAGGATACCTTTAGCTTTTCGGTTGAAGCAGCAATAAGTGAAGCCCTTGTCACCTGGATAATGAACTATGGTGACGATATATATGTAACCTCCCCTGCCCATCTGCGAGAGCGCATTTTAAACAGAGCGCAAGAGATTATAAAACAATATAAATAAAAAGTTAAAAAAACTCTTGATTTTTTTTATTTTAAAAGGTATAATGATTTGGTCATATTCGGAGAGATGGCTGAGCTGGTCTAAGGCGCACGATTGGAAATCGTGTAAGTGCTAATACCACTTCAGGGGTTCGAATCCCCTTCTCTCCGCCAATAAAGAACAAAGCATTACCGCAAGGTAGTGCTTTGTTTTTTGTTCTGATTTTTAAAGGGGATTCGAACAAGCCGTTAAGAATAACAGTCCGGTGGACTGTTATTTAGGCGGGGCAACGAGCAAAGCGAGGCGATAGGTGCGGGTAGCACCGAGACAAAATCCCCTTCTCTCCGCCAAAAATAAGACAGTCTTCGGACTGTCTTATTTTTATCCAAGCCGAAGGCTTGGTATGTAATCCGTGATAGCGGAATGCAATCACGCTTTAGCGTGTATGCCATCACCGCAAGGTGCATTTATTCGGCTTGATTACATACGCAACTTTCGTTGCGAGTACATACAATGCTTCACATTGATTGCATTCACACCTACGGTGTGATTTAAATATATATGGGAATTCGAACAAGCCGTTAAGAAATGCAAATAAAAAGCAGGGGGTACTCCCCTGCTTTTTTATATCCTTTTTTCCATTGTGATTTTAAGGGGCTCCATACCGCATTTTTCATAGAATTTCATAGCGGATTGATTAAGAGTCCACACATTAAGGGTTATATGGTAACAACCGTTTTTACGAGCCTCCTCTAAGACATATTCATAGATATGCGTTCCTATATGCTTTCCTCTTTGGTTTTCATCAACACAAAGGTCATCAATATAAAGGCTTTTTCTATCCATTAAGGATTTATCGTCTCTTATTTCCTCGTAAACACAAAAAGCATAGCCGAGAACAGTATCTTCATAATTCACCGCTACAAATATAGGGGTTTTATCATTTTTTATGATAAGCTCAAGCTCACTGTCATTATACTTGCGACTGCCCACTCTGAAAATATCAGGTCTGCCCGATGAATGAACACGATGCACCTGTAAAAGAAGCTTACCTATTCCCTCAATATCATTGTTTTGCGCTCTTCTTATTATCATAATATTTCGATATCAATACTGTTTATAACAACATCCTCTATGGGCTTATCGGCGGGTCCTACCTTAACATTTGCTATTGCATCAACAACATCCATGCCTTCATATACCTGACCGAAAACGCTGTGACGGAAATCAAGCCAAGGAGTGCCTCCGAGCTGGGCATAAGCCTCGGTTATATCAGAGGGGAAGCCTCTATCTGCTAAATCCTTCATCTGCTCAAGCATATTTTCAGGAACGGCGGAAGCCTGAACTATAAAGAACTGACTGCCGTTAGTTCCGGGACCTGCATTTGCCATACAAAGAGCTCCTCTAAGGTTATGAAGCTCGGGGTCAAACTCATCCTCGAAGCTGCCGCCCCATATGGATTCACCGCCCATACCGGTACCCTGAGGATCACCGCCCTGAATCATAAAATCCTTGATTACTCTATGGAATATAATTCCGTTATAATAACCGTTTTTTGAATGGGTTGCAAAATTTTCAACCGTTTTAGGAGCCTTTTCTCCAAAGAGTTTAATTTTTATATCTCCCATATTTGTATGCATTACTGCAACGGTATCTCCGCTTGCAGGTTTGCTTAACTGATAACAAGCCATTTTTAATACCTCCGAATAAATTTTATGCTTTAATTTTAGCAACTTTTCTATTATTTATCAATAGTTATTTTTTCTCTTGTAATTTTTTGGATATTATATTATAATATTTACAACTATATTGTGATAGGAGTATCTGAAAATGAAATGTCCTTTTTGTTCCTATGAAGAAAGCAAGGTAATTGACTCAAGACCCACCGACGAGGGCGAGCGTATTCGCAGACGTCGTGAGTGCTTAAGCTGTGGTAAGAGATTTACCACCTACGAAATAATTGAAAGCCTTCCTATTATCGTTATTAAGAAGGATAAATCCAGAGAAACCTTTAATAGGGACAAGCTCCTTAACGGACTTTTACGTGCTTGTGAAAAGCGTCCGGTTTCCTTCGATACCCTTGATAATATGATAGATGAAATAGAATCCATAATCCAAAACTCTCTTGACCGTGAGGTAAGCAGTGAAAAAATCGGCGAATTGGTTATGGAAAAGCTTAAAAATATCGATGAGGTTGCCTATGTTCGCTTTGCATCGGTTTACCGTCAGTTTAAAGATATCAACACATTTATGAACGAGCTTAACAAGCTCCTTAATCAGTAAATATTTTTGCCGACTGGCGAGGTTAACCCCTCGCCACTCTGTTTTATTTGAAAGGAAAATTCACAGTGACTAAAAGCGAAAAAATGGCGGAGCTTTTACTGCCAAACATAGATAAAACACCCGATTATTATGAGAATTTATACCCCGAAAGAAATCTTCCCGAGGGAGCTAGGGTAACAAGATTTGCCCCCAGTCCCACAGGATATCTTCACTTAGGCGGTCTTTTCGGCGCAACTGCCGATATGCTCACCGCCAAGGGAACTAAGGGCGTTTTTATTCTCCGAATTGAGGATACCGATAAAAAACGTGAAATTGAAGATGGTGTTACGGGTATTATTGAAGGTCTTGAAGCATTCGGCGTAATTCCCAATGAGGGCGTTACTGGACTTGGCACTGAAAAGGGTGCTTACGGGCCCTATACCCAAAGCAAACGCAAGGATATCTATCAGTGCTTTGCGAAGGAACTAATTAAAAAAGGTCTTGCCTACCCTTGCTTCTGCTCTGCAGAAAAGCTTGATGAAATCAGAAGCGAGCAGGAAAAGGCAGGCGTTAATAAGGGATATTACGGTGAGTGGGCTTGCTGTCGCAATATAACGGTAGAGGAAGCCGAGAAAAGAATTGCCGCAGGTGAGCAGTTTGTTGTCCGTTTCCGCTCCCCCGGAGTTGAAACAAACAAATGCTATTTTGAGGATGTTATCCGTGGCAAAATAGAAATGCAGGAGAATACTCAGGATGTTGTTATTCTTAAAACTGACGGTATTCCAACCTACCATTTTGCCCATGCCATTGACGACCATTTAATGAGAACCACCCACGTTATCCGTGGTGATGAATGGATAGCAAGTGTACCAATTCATCTTCAGCTTTTCAAGGCTTGCGGATTTAAAATCCCCAAATTTGCCCATACTGCCGCCGTTATGAAGGAAGAAAACGGAGGCAAACGTAAGCTTTCTAAGAGAAAGGACCCTGAGGCTGCAGTTTCCTACTTTGTTGAGAAGGGATATCCTGCAGAATGTGTTATTGAATATCTCTTAACACTTCTTAATTCCAACTTTGAGGACTGGCGCAGAACCAACAAGGATGCAAGTATTGATTCCTTCCCCTATAATCTTAAGAAAATGTCGGTATCGGGCGCACTCTTTGATATGAATAAGCTCAACGATATCAGCAAGAATAAAATTGCCTTTATGAGTGCTGATGAGGTTTACAGCCGTGCTTGTGAGTGGGCTAAGACCTATGACGGTGATTTCTATGCAAAGCTTACCGAAAATGAAGCAAAGCAAAAGGCTATTATTAACCTTGACAGAGAGGGCAAAAATCCCCGCAAGGATATTGCAAAATGGGATGAACTAAAGAACTATTTCTCTTATTTCTATCCCGAATATTACGAAGAGAATTTTACTCTGCCTGAGCATATAGGTAAAGAGGATGCTATAGCTATATTAAAGGCTTACAGTGCAGTTTATTCCCCCGAGGACCAAAAGGATGAGTGGTTCTCTAAAATCAAGGATTTATGTGAGCCCTTGGGCTTTACCCCAAATGTTAAGGAATTCAAGCAAAATCCCGATGCCTTTAAGGGCCACGTTGGCGATGTTTCAACCGTTATCCGTATTGCGATAACCTCCAGAACCAACACCCCTGACCTTTGCGCTATTATGGGCATATTAGGTAAGGATGAGGTTTTATCCCGAATTGAACGTGCCATTAAATTTTACGAAAACTAATTCACCGGAGTGAGATATATGTCAGAAGAAATTAAGGTTAATGAAGTAACCCAAAGTAATTTCATACACGATTTTATAGATGAGGATTTAAAGGAAGGGGTTTACAGTAAGATACAAACCCGTTTCCCTCCCGAGCCCAACGGTTACCTCCATATCGGTCACGCAAAGGCTATTTGCATTGACTTTGAAACGGCTGAGAAATACGGTGGCAAGTGCAATTTAAGACTTGACGACACCAACCCCACAAAGGAAGATGTGGAATATGTTGATGCCATCAAAGAGGATATCGAGTGGTTAGGCTTTAAATGGGATAATGTTTACTTTGCCTCGGATTATTTTGATTTTATCTATGAGTGTGCATTAAAACTTATAGATAAGGGACTTGCTTACGTTGATGAATCCACCCCTGATCAAATAAAGGAATTCAGAGGCACCCTCACAGAGCCTGGAATTGAAAGTCCTTTCCGCAACCGTCCCATAGAGGAAACAAAGGACTTGTTTGCAAGAATGACTGCAGGTGAATTTGATAACGGCGCTATGGTGCTTCGTGCGAAAATAGATATGAGCTCCTCTAATCTTAATATGCGTGACCCAATTATTTACAGAATAATGAAGGCTCACCATCACCGCACGGGCGATAAGTGGTGCGTTTACCCGATGTATGACTTTGCCCACCCCTTAAGCGATGCTAAGGAGGGTGTTACCCACTCCCTTTGCTCCCTTGAATTCGAAAATCATCGTCCACTCTATAACTGGTTCTTAGAGGTTTTGGAAATTCCCGAAGCTCCAAGGCAGATAGAATTTGCCCGTATGAACCTTAACTATACATTAACCAGTAAGCGCAAGTGCTTAAAGCTTGTTAATGACGGTTTGGTAAGCGGTTGGGATGACCCCCGTATGGCTACAATATGCGGTATGAGAAGAAGAGGATATCCCGCCGAGGCTATCAGAGCCTTTGTGGATAAAATCGGCGTTTCCAAAGCATACAGTGTTATTGATTATGCCTTGCTTGAATCCTGTGTTCGTGATTATCTCAACACCAATGCAGACAGAGCTATGGCGGTTTTGCGTCCCTTAAAGGTTATTATCGATAACTATCCCGAGGATAAAACCGATGTTATCTCGGTGGATATAAATCCCAACAAGCCCGAGCTTGGAAAGAAAAATGTTATCTTCTCAAGAGAAATTTACATTGAACAGGATGACTTTATGCTTAACCCCGTAGGCAAATATTTCAGACTCTGCCCCGAAAAAGAGGTTAGACTCAAGGGCGCATATTATATTAAATATGCTTCTCACGAAGAGGATGAAAACGGCAATATAACCGCAGTTCACTGCACCTATGACCCCGAAAGCTTCGGCGGAGAGACACCTGACGGCAGAAAGGTTAAGGGTACACTCCATTGGGTAAGCGCTAATCACTGCAAGGATGCCGAAATTCGCCTTTACGAGCGTTTATTCAATGTTCCCAACCCCAGTGACGAGGAGGGTGTTTCATCCTTTGCGGATAATCTTAACCCCTCTTCCCTTACAGTTCTTGAAAACTGTAAGATAGAAGCCGATTTAGCAGAGGCTAAAACGGGGGATGTGTTCCAGTTTATGCGTCAGGGTTATTTCTGTGTTGACCCCGATTCGTCGGATGAAAAGATAGTTTTCAATCAGACCGTTGCCCTAAAGGATTCTTTTGCAAAAAAGGGTTGATACAAATGAAGGTTAAAGATATATATTCATATTTAAATGAGCTTTTCCCTTGCGAAAGCGCAGTTGCCTATGATAATCCCGGTTTACTTGTGGGAAACAGCGAGGATGAGGTAAAAAAGGCGTTAGTTGCTTTGGATTGCAATATAGATATTATAGAAATTGCAAAAAAAGAAAACTGTAACCTTATAATAACCCATCATCCCGTTATTTTTGACGGACTTAAAAGCGTTACCGAAAATACGGTTGTTTATAATCTTATAAAAAATAATATTTCGGTTATTTCTATGCACACCAATATGGATATGGGCAAAAACGGTGTTAACGATGCTCTTTGTAATGTCTTAGAGCTTGAAAATGTTACCGAGATAGATGACGGCGAGGGCTTTATTTTAAGAAAAGTCTCCCTTTCCCCCATTTCTCCCGAAAATCTTGCAAAGCATATAAGCGATAAATTGGGAAGTCCCGTTAAATATATCGATAGTGGCAAGGATATTAAAAATATTCTTGTTTGTTCGGGCAGCGGCGGCAGTTATATTAATCTTGCAAAGAAGCTTTGCTGCGATGCCCTCATAACCGCCGATGTTAAGCATAATATATTTATGGAAGCGGTTAATTCGGGAATTTCGGTTTTTGATGCAGGACATTTTGAAACCGAGGATGTTATAGTTGAGCCCCTAACTCATATGCTCAATAAAAAATTCCCCGATTTGCAATTTATCCCTTGCCATTTTTCAAGAATTAAATATGTATAAAAAATACGGAGTGGGTTTCCACTTCGTATTTTTATATATATATCTGCAAATACTATTAGCGTGACAGAACCCGAACCTGTCACGCCTGCGAAACAAAATTTTTCATAATGCATTGCCTCAAAACTTGAAATACGACAGTATTTATGCGTTTTGTCGGCTTCGCCTTATATTAAAATTTTTAGTTTAGCAGGTCAAAGAATTTCTGCCGCCGAATTTAACATTCGGCGAAGCAGGAAATTTGCAGCAAGGCTGACGCCTTGCAAAAAATGAGTGCAAAGCCGCATTTTAAAGGCGGCGAACGAAATCGTGACGGATTCGGATCCTGTCACACTAGGTGATATAATGATAATAACTATTTCCAGAACAATAATAATGTATCTGTTCTTAACCATCGGCATAAGAATAATGGGTAAAAGGCAAATCGGAGATATGCAACCCAATGAACTGGTTGTTACTCTGCTTATTTCCGAAATAGCGGCAATTCCTTTACAGGATAGCGGTCAACCGGTGCTTAACGGTGTTGTGGCTATCCTCCTTTTAGTAGCCCTTGAAATTTTCCTATCGGTATTGGCGATGAAAAATATCAAATGCCGAAGGCTCTTTAGCGGACAGTCGGTAATGCTAATCCGCAACGGCACCCTGGACCAGTCGGCTATGAAAAGGGTGCGAATGACGGTTTTGGATTTAATAGAATTACTTCGAGGGCAAAATGTTTTCGATATATCAACAGTTGCCTTTGCGGTTCTGGAGGTAAATGGAGATTTGAGCGTGATGCTTAAACCCGAAAACCAGAATGTTACCGTTAAGGATATGAAATTATCCAAGGATAAAGAGGGCCTACAGCTCCCCGTTATCAGTGACGGAAAAATTATTATGGAATCCCTTGACGCTCTGCAAATAACAAGGGATGAGGTAATAAAAATTCTTTCCTCCAAGCATACAGAATATGAAAACGTGTTCTTAATGACTATGGACCGCTATAAAAACCTCAATATAATAGAAAGACGGGCAGACTGATATGAAAAGATTTTATACCGCTTGTGTTATAGTTCTGATTCTGACAGTTCTTTGTATTACCGCCACTCTGGTTGTAAACAGCAAAATGGATAAATTCGAAAAAAGGATAGATTATATAGAAGAGCTTGATGACACTAACCCTGAGGAATCTTATAAAACCGCACAGAAATGTGAGGAGGATTTTCATAAGGAAGAATCTGTGCTTGCCCTTTTCGTAAATCACGAAAAGCTTGACGAACTAAAGAAAAGACTTGCTAAAATAAGGGCATATTCCAAGCAAAAGGATTTTTCTTACCTACTCAGCGAATGTGCCGAAACCGAAATGATTATAGAGGATATAACCGAAGACCAGAAGTTTTTATTCCATACTGTGTTTTAACACTATTGCATAAATATTCTGCATAATGCATTTTTATTCGCATAATGCAGAATATTTTGCATATTATTCGAAAATAATGGGTATTTTATTTAAAAAATTCATTTTTTTATCATAAATATGCAAAAAAAGGTTGACAAAGTTTACCTTTGGTGCTATAATCGTTGTACACTGTGGATATGAATTCACAAAAAAATTAAATTTCAAGGAGAAATTACTATGAAAAAGATTATAGCATTAGTATTAGCATTAGCAATGCTTCTCTGCTTCGCAGGCTGCGGCGCTAA
>JAFPAV010000015.1 GCA_017390725.1 Clostridia bacterium
AGAACGCTATAATAAAAAAGAGGAAATAATAAAATTTGTTGATACGCTTTCAAAAATTTGCATGGTAAATAATGTGGTTTTTTGCTAAAAATACCATCCTCGAGAAACTTCTCAGTTTTCATTTCTGAAGGAAAACAAATGTTTTTATGAATTCCCCAGCATAATCCCAAGCGAAAAAATTTCTTTATCCCTAAAAAATTCACAGGTTGCAGTTGTTGGAAATCTTACCACTGCGTTGTGGGTGTCGGCAAAGATGAATATGAAGACTTTTTCGGTTATAAAGCTTGAAAATCCCGAGAACACTTCAGCCTCATCTGCTTTAAATAAAATGAATATTAAAACACCAAGCAGTTTCGATGAATTAATAAACGAATTAAGGAGATGGATCGAATTATGAGAACAATTACCGCCGTTATCCCGGTGCGAGCAGGAAGCAGAAGGCTTAAAAATAAGAATGTTGCTCCTTTTGCCGGAACAAATTTATTGATAAATAAAATAGAACAATTAAAAAAGGTTGACAAAATCAACCGAATTGTTGTTTCCTCCGATTCGGATATGATGCTCAAAAGGAATACGGTGTAAGCCTCACCGACATAAAAGATATTAGGGATGCTGATTGCGTTGTTATTGCTGTTGCTCACGATGAATTTAAAAATATGTCTATTAGTGAGCTTGACGCTCTTTTTGCCAACTGTAACAACAACGAAAAGGTTCTTGTAGATGTTAAAAGCATCTTTAATAAAAAAGAAATCGACTCTCTCGGGTATAAATATTGGCGATTATAATTATTAAGGACGATGATTTAGATTTTATGTTTCTTAAAAACGTCATTAAAAACCGCACCGTTAAAAACGCCGGATGGCTCATAGCAGAAAAGGTTATACAAATGGCAATTTCGTTGTTTGTAGGCCTTTTAACTGCCCGTTACTTAGGCCCTTCAAATTACGGTCTTATAAATTATGCAGCAGCATATACTGCTTTTTTCTCTTCCTTTTGCACCCTTGGAATAAACTCTTTACTGGTTAAAGAATTTGTTGACCATCCTGAAAAAGAAGGAGAAATAATCGGTACTACCCTCTTACTTAGGGGTATCTCCAGTATTTTTTCAGCGATTACTATTATCGGCATTGTAAGCATTGTAGATATGGGAGAAAAAACAACTATTCTGGTTGTTGCTCTTTGCAGTTTGGGTCTTGTTTTTCATATTTTTGATACCTTTTCTTTCTGGTTTCAACGTCATCTTAATTCAAAAGTTTCTGCTTTTGCCACACTTATTGCATATATAATTATTAGTGTATATAAGGTGTTTTTGGTTGTAACCGGTAAAGATGTCTTTTATTTTGCTCTTTCTTCTTCTATAGATTATGTTTGCATTGCAATTATCCTCTTTATCGCATATCGGCGTTACGGAGGAAAAAAGCTTTCTTTTTCTTGGGAATACGGAAAATCCTTGCTTTCAAGAAGCCATCACTTTATTCTTTCTGGACTTATGGTGGCTATTTACGGACAAACCGATAAGCTGATGCTTAAACAATTGCTCGACACCTCCGAAGTAGGTTATTATTCCACCGCAATCCATCTTTGCAATATGTGGTGTTTTATTCTTGCGGCTATCATTAATTCAATGTATCCTTCCATTATGGAAGCGCATAATACTAATGAGGAAAAATTCGAAAAATTAAACCGTCAGCTTTATGCTATCGTTTTCTATGTTTCGATTTTTGTTTCACTGTGCTTTTGCCTTTTCGGAGGTTTGGCAATTAAAATTTTATATGGCAAATCTTTCCTTCCTGCTGTAGCCCCTTTGAAAATAATAACATGGTATACGGCTTTTTCCTATTTAGGTGCAGCAAGAGATGCTTGGTTAGTTTGCAAAAACAAGCAAAAATATATTGTTAAAACATACTTTTTTGCCGCAATAATAAACGTTGCTTTGAATTTTGTTTTTATCCCCTTGATGGGTGCTTCGGGAGCCGCATTGGCTTCACTTATAACTCAAATTTTTACCGGTATTCTTCTTCCTCTCCTTATCAAAGAACTTCGTGAGAATGCAATTTTAATGTTAAAAGCTATTAGTCTTAAAGATGTTTTTCCAAAGAAATAATTTTTTTTGTAAAGGAAAACTTTATTATGGATAACCTAAAGCTTACTCTGATAAAGTTAATAAAAAGCGGTTTGACCGGGGAAAACCTCGGTCCGATTGATATTGCCGATTTCGGCGAGCTTATAAAACTGACTGCGGCTCATCATGTCATTATGCCGGTTTATTACGGTATGCTGAATTCCAAGGTTAAAATCCCCGACGATATTGCGGCCGCAATAAAAAATGCAACCTTAAGGCTGATTTATATAAGCAATAATCAGCATTTTGAGTTGGATAGACTTTTTGATGCTCTCAAGGCTGAAAAAATTGACTTTGTTCCTCTCAAAGGATCAGTTTTAAAGAGTTTTTATCCCAAGCCCGAAATGCGCCATATGACCGATGCAGATATTTTTATACGCACCGAACAGTTGGATAAAATCGGTGAAATCGCAAAAAAGCTCGGTTATGTTTATAAATACGACAGTGATCACGAAACCGTGTATTCTCTGAAGGATAAGCTAACGGTTGAGTTTCACAAACGCCTTATTCCCTCTTACAATAAGGACTTTTATGAGTATTATAAGAATTACTGGGAAAAGCTTGACAAAAACGGCGGATTTTCTATGGAGGAACATTTTGTTTTCTGTGTCTGCCACCTTGCAAAGCATTACAGAGATGGCGGCGCAGGAATAAAGTATTTAACCGATATTTATATATTAAAAGAAAAAAACCAAACAGATATGGCTGTTGTTTTTTCGCAGCTTGAAAAACTTTCTCTTGATACCTTTGCAAAAAATATTTTTAAAACCGTTGATGTTTGGTTTGGTGACGGTGAAGCCGATGAAATAACCGAGCTTATAACCGAAAAGGTTTTCTCAAGCGGAGCCTATGGAAAAAAATCCGATAGAATTATTGCGGCGGCATATAAAAAAACCGCCACCCAAAAAGAAAACCGTAACACCCTTCGTTTTAAAAAGCTTTTGCTTTTCCTTTTCCCGCCCTTCTCGGCTATGGCGGAAAAATATCCTTTCCTTAAAAAAATCCCGATTTTGTTGCCTTTAACCTGGATTTTGCGCTTTATAAAGGTTACCTTTAACGGACGGGTTAAATATTTAAAAACATCGGTTAAAAACTTTAATCTCTCAACCGCCGAAAACATATCGGAATATGAGCGAGACCTTCAGGCTGTTGGCCTTGATTTTAACTTTTAAATAAATGTTCAGCATATGCTGAACATTTATTTTTTTCTCGGACATTTTTCTATCATTTTTTTATCCCTCTTATCATATACTTTTTATAGACCATAAAAAGAAAGGTGATTTTAAGTGAAAGAATTTTTACCCGAAGGAAGTATTATAAGCTCCGAGGAAAACAAAAAGTATTATTCAAACGTTTCTGCCCTAAAAGAGGCTATTTTGCGCAAAACAGTTATTGAAGCCAATGCCCTTATATGTGATGCCGACCATAATCTTTTCGTGGATTTAGGCAATATTAAGGCAATTATACCGAGAGACGAGGGTGCTATCGGCATATCCAACGGAAAAACAAGGGATATTGCATTGATTTCAAGAGTTGGAAAGCCCGTTTGCTTTACCGTTACCGATATTTTAGAGGAAAACGGAATACCTACTGTTTATCTTTCAAGAAAAAATGCTCAGGAACTGTGTCTTGAACATTTTTCCCGTATACATAAGACGGGTGACATTATAGATGCTAAAATAACCCATCTAGAATCCTTTGGCGCCTTTTGCGATATAGGTTGCGGAAATGTGGCGTTGCTTCCTATTGATTCCATATCCGTTTCCCGTATTTCCCACCCCCGAGACCGCTTTAAAATCGGCGAAAATATAAAGGCGGTTATAAAAAGCATTGCCCCTGACGGCAAGGTAACCCTTTCCCACAAGGAATTACTTGGCACCTGGGAAGAAAATGCACAGTTTTTCGCCCCCGGCCAGACGGTTACGGGCGTTGTTCGAAGCATTGAAAGCTACGGTATTTTCATTGAGCTTGCCCCTAACCTTGCGGGTCTTGCCGAGCCGAGAGAGGATGTTTGGGTTGGCCAACAGGCAAGTGTTTTCATAAAAAGTGTTATCCCCGAAAAAATGAAGATTAAATTAATTATTATTGACAACTTTGATGCCAAATATTCACCCAAAATAAAATATTTTTACGAGGGGGATAAAATCAGCGAATGGAATTATTCTCCGGGTATCTGCTCTAAGCAAATTTCCAGTAATTTTGAGTCGGCGTGATTGATTTTAAGAACAAATAGTAGTATAATAAATGACGGACCCTTGCGGTCCGTCATTTTGTTTTGTTTGGAGATATTTAAAATGAGCGAAAATTTACATCAAGGCTGTAACGGAGATTGCAGCTCCTGCGGAAAATCTTGTTCGGGACACGAGCCCCAAAGCCTTATTGAGCCTACCGGAGAATACAATAACATTAAAAAGGTTATAGGTGTTGTAAGCGGAAAGGGCGGCGTTGGAAAATCTATGGTTTCCTCAATGCTTTCCATCCTTATGAGAAGAAAGGGCTATAATGTAGGTCTTCTTGATGCCGATATAACCGGTCCATCCATCCCTAAAACCTTTGGTATAAATTCAAGAGCTTTACAGAACGAAATCGGCATTTTGCCTGCCGTTACAAAGAGCGGTATTGAGCTTATGTCGGTAAATCTAATGCTTCCTGAAAACGATTCCCCCGTTATCTGGAGAGGTCCCGTTATTGCAGGGGCTGTTAAGCAGTTCTGGCATGATGTTGTTTGGGGAGATTTAGACTATCTGTTTATCGACTGTCCTCCCGGAACAGGCGATGTTCCCCTGACCGTTTTCCAGAGTATTCCTCTGGACGGTATCGTTATAGTAACCTCGCCTCAGGATTTAGTTTCTCTTATTGTTAAAAAGGCTTATAATATGGCTTCTATGATGAATATTCCCGTTCTCGGAATTGTTGAGAATATGAGCTATGTTAAATGTCCTGACTGCGGGAAAGAATTTAAAATTTTCGGCTCGGGCAGTGAGGATATTGCAAAGGAGCTTGGTGTTCCTCTACTTGCTAAGATGCCTATTGACGTTTCCCTTGCTCAGATGGTGGATAACGGTCAGCTTGAAAGTCTTGATTGCGATTATCTTGATAATGCAGCAAAGGTTATCGAAGAATTATAATTTAATTTCATAATCAAATATGCGAAAATAGCCGTCGTTTAGTTCGACGGCTTTTTTATATTCTCCAAACCCTATTCTAACGGTGTTTTCGTAGGCTTTGGCGGCGGCTAAAAAGCCGAAAAGCAGACAAAAAACCACCGTTGAACTAATATATACTGTTCTTAAAAATGTTTTTGTTCCCTTTTTCATTTTTTCTCCTATTTAAGTTCTTCTAAAACCTGTGACAGCGCATCTCCTACATACTCTGCCGAGCGGCTGACCTCATCTATAGTATTAACATCTGTGCCGAATTCAATCAGCATTGAGCCCTTTGTCAGACTTTCGTTATAATTTCTGGAAACAAGGCTCAGCGGTCTTGCGAGGGTCGGGTATTTTTCCTCAATTTTTGCCTGAACTCTAAGGGCTAATTTTAAATTTTCCTGCCAGTTGGGAAAATTGGTAACCGAACCGCTCTGAGAGCCCATAACAAGCATAACCTGAGCCGCCTTTTCTCCCTTTATTTCGGTAACTAATTTCACCTTATCGGTATCCCCCGAGGATATCGCATCTCTATGCAGGTCGAGCACTACCTTTATAGAGGGATATTTTTTCAGATATTTCTTTATTGTTGCGGCGCTTTTGTTATAGCTGCCGTTATATTCGGGATAATCGTGAACTGTTTCATCGTGGAGGGTCTTTATTCCTGCGGAATTAAGCTTTTTTGCAACTATTTTTCCTATCATCACCATATTATATTTTTTGTCCTGAGTTCTGGAGGAAAAGCTTTCGGTATAAACATCGCCTTCCTGCTTCATAAAGGTCTCGGAGGTATGGGTGTGCACTATAAGTACCTGAGGCTCGTCATTTTTCTTTATTTTAAAGGAAATTTTTGAATTAAGCAGTTTTTTTATGTCTATATCAAGCCCCGTACTGTTTTTCATATAAACCTTACCGTAACACAGCTTTGCGGTATAAGGAGAAATATAACGGGAAATAACCCTTCCTTTATAAACCTCGGGCGTGGAGGCGGCAACGGAAGAGGTGCTTTTTTCTTCCCCCTTCTCCTCTTTTTTTTCCTCGGTTTGCTTAATTTCAACCTGTGTGGTTATTTTCTCAGCTTGCTGCTCCTCTATCTCCGCAAACTTCGGATTTGCAGTTGAAATTTTAGCATTTTCAAAGCCTTTATATATACCCGTTACATAAATTAAAAGACATATAAAACATACCGTTATATACCTTATAAATCCCCCGTTATTTCCCATTTTCTCAGTTCCTAACATATTATTTCTCATATAATAATATGCTTTTTTTCTTGGCTTTATAACTCGCCGAAATTGAATAAATTAACCCCTCTTGCTATTATTTTTGAAACCTCGTAAACAAAATAATCTGCATTTGTTGGGGTTACAACCATCTCTTTTTTTATTTCCTTTCCCGTAAGCTCAAAGGTAAGGGTGTTTACATCAACAACCGTAGGCACCCCTATTGAAATTACGGGAATTAAAAGCTCTTGTTCGCTGATTCTTTCGTTTCTTTGCCCCAGCCCCGAGCCGGGAGAAATTCCAGTGTTTGTTATCTGAATGGTTTTAAAAAGTCTATCCAAGCTTTTTGAGGCTAAGGAATCTATCAGTATTACCGCATCTGGCTTTATTTTTTGCGCAATTGTTTTTATATATTCCGCCGTTTTTATTCCTGTTTTTGCTTCAACCTCAGGGCGTATTACCGAAACCTGCCTTTTTATGCTTTCTACCCCCCTGGTTGCTATTATATTTTCTGCCGAGGCGGGACCTATGGAATCGGCGGTTATGCTGTGATTTCCTATCCCTGCTACTATTATGTTTTTTACCCCTTCGGGAAGCAGTTCAAAAAGGGCTTTGCATATTATTTTTTCTATTTTCTCTCCTTGCTTTTCGCTAAAAGGAAAAGGAAAATAAACGGTTATATACTCTCCCTTTTCTTCCTCTCTTTTTTTTACGATAATTTCCTTGCTTTCATATATTTTTTCTTCTGTTTTTCGGGTATTTTCCGCTATTTCCTCCGCAAGATCGGTGCGAGGCATAAATTTTTCCATTTTTATTCACCAAAACTTAAGTAAATTGTTGAAATCTCTATATTATTATGTTATACTTAATTAGTATTATTATATTAATATATTATATATATTAATTATTTTAGAAGGAGGTAAAAAAATGCAAATCGGCTCTTTAAATGATATCTGGTTGATGATTTGCGAGGAATGTAAAAACACCATTTCAGAATCTGCGGTTAATTGTTTTTTATCTCAGCTCAAACCCCTTTCTCTTGAAAACGGTGAGCTTGTGTTTTCTATCAACAATGAATACATCCGTGGACTCATTGAACAAAATTACCTTGAAATAATAAAAGACTCTGCCGAAAAGGTTATGGGTATAAAATTAAACGTTAATGTTATTCTTGAGGATGAGGAGGAAAAAATCCTACGTGCCGAGCAGTATAGTGCAGGTCTTTCCTTTGAAGATTTTTTCACCTTTGAGAACTTTATTGTGGGCTCTACAAATCAGTTTGCCCACGCCGCCTCCTTTGCGGTTGCCGATAACCCTGCTTTAATTTATAATCCTCTGGTTATATTCGGCCCCTCGGGAGTTGGTAAAACCCATCTTCTCCTTGCCATTAAGAATCACATAAAGAAAAAGTTCCCCGGAAGAAAGATTGAATACACTCGTGGTGAGGATTTTACAAACCAGCTTATTCAGTCCCTTCACGAAGGTAAGCTTGGTATGGGAACCGTTGATGATTTCAGAAGCAAATTCCGCAACGCCGATATCTTACTTGTTGATGATATTCACTTTATCGCAGGTAAGGAGCAAACCCAGGAGGAATTTTACAACACCTTTGATGCTCTTCTCCAGAAGGGTAAGCAGATAGTTGTAACTCTGGATAGACCTCCAAAGGAAATTAAAACTCTTAATGACCGTATTCGGTCCCGTTTTGAGGGCGGTTTGTTTGCCGATATAACTCCTCCAGATTTTGAAACAAGGGTTGGAATTATAAATAAAAAGGCGGAACAGATGGGCTTTGAAATAGATGAAAACATTTCTTTCTATATTGCAGAGCATATCACGGTTAATACAAGGCAGTTAGAGGGCGTTGTTAAAAAGCTCCAGGCCTTTGTTTCCTTGGAAAAGAAAAGACCTACTATTTCAACCGTTCAGGGCTTTATAAGAGACGTTATTAATGATACCAAGCCCGAACCAATTAAAATAGAAAAGATTATATCCGAGGTTTCTAAAACCTATAATGTTTCGGAATCGGATATTTTATCCAACAGAAGAACGGCTTCCCTTGTTTTGGCCCGCAGAGTTTCGATGTATATTGCAAGAGAAACAACCGGCCTTTCCTATGACGATATAGGAGAAAGCTTTGGTAAGGACCATACAACCGTTCTTTATAACGTAAAGAAAATTGAGGAATTTTTAAAGGACAAGCCCTACGAAAAAGAGCTTATTGATGATATAATCAAAAACCTCAACGCAAATAATAATCAGTTTTAATTATTAACCTATTTAACTGTTATTAACTAAAAAACGAAAATAAAAAATGTTAATAAAAAAGTTATTATAATTTTTCACTTTTTTCTAAATATTTTATTAACATAAAAAGTTCTTTTAAATAAAAGAGTTTATCGACTTATTAACCGTTTTAACAACACTTATTATTACTGTTATTTTTATTATTCTTTATAGGAGGAAAAATTATGATTTTCTCGGTTGAACGTGCAGCCTTCCTTGATGCTGTTACAAGACTTCAAAGGGTGGTAGGCTCAAAAACCTCCATGCCTGTGCTTGACGGTATTCTTGTTTCTGCCGAACAAGGCAAGGTAACCCTTATTTCCTATAACCTCGAAATGGGAATGAGAAAGGAAATTTATGCAAAATGCGATGAAGCAGGCGATGTTGTTATAAATGCAAAGCTTCTTGCTGATATTTTAAGAAGAATGAACGGCATTCAGGTTGAAATCTCCTGTGATGAGAAATTAAACTGCCATATAAAAAGCGGAGAAGCCACCTTTGATATTATGGGTATGGCTGCTATTGATTTTCCCGAAATGCCTTCTGTTAGCGAAGGTATAAAATTTGAAATAGAGGGAGCATTGCTTTCTTCTATGATAAAGGGAACTATCTTTGCCGCTGCTCAGGCTGAGGGTGTAAAGCCTATTCTTACAGGAATTAACGTTGTTGTGAAAGACGGTGTTATGCAGCTCGTTGCGGTTGACGGATACAGACTTGCTATTAGAAGAGAAAACGTTAATATTTCTGATAATTTTTCCTTTATTATTGCAAGTAAGGCTTTTTCAGAAATTATAAAGCTTATAGATGAGGAAACCGAAAATATAGAAATTAATGTTGGAACAAATCTTATTTCCTTTAATATTAACGGTTATACCTTTATTTCCCGTCTTTTAGAGGGAGAATTTATAAATTATGAAAAAACAATTCCTGCAGAGCATAAGCAGAGGGTTGTAATGTCAACAAGAGAGCTTATTGATACAGTTGAGCGTGTTTCTCTTTTAATAAGCAACTTCTTCTCTACCCCCGTTCGTTGTTATTTTAATGAGCATACAGTTATGTTTACAACCATAACCGCAATGGGAAGAGCAACCGAATGCGTTAATATTGACCTTGAGGGAGAAAGCTTTGAAATTGGTCTTAACAGCCGTTATTTGCTTGAAGCTTTAAAGGCTATTGATAATGAAAAGGTTGAAATTCTTTTCAACGGTCCTAATGCAGGTGTTGTTATCAATGAAATTGATGGAGAAAGCTTTAAATATATTATTATGCCTCAGAGGTTGAAATAATGGAATATAAAAAAATTTCTATTAAAGAGGAATTTATAAGACTTGATTCTGCAATGAAACTTGCTGATATGGTTAATTCCGGAGGACACGCTAAAATTGTTATCCAAAACGGAGAGGTTAAGGTTAACGGTGAGGTTTGTCTTATGAGGGGAAAAAAACTTCATAGGGGAGACAAAGCGGAATTTGAAAACTCCGGTTTTATAATAGAATGATTATAAAAAATATTTCACTTAAAAATTTCAGAAATATAAAGGATATTAATTTTTCTCCCGATAGTGAAATGAACGTAATTTGCGGAGAAAATGCCCAAGGAAAAACAAATATAATAGAGGCTATATGGCTTTTAACCGGTGCAAAAAGTTTTAGAGCAAGTAAAGATTCCGCTTTTATAAAATTTGGAGAGAAAAAAGCAATAATTTCTTCGGTATTTTTATCTGAAAATATAGAAAAAGAAGAAAAAATTGAAATTGGCGAGAAAAAAAGTGTTTTTTTAAACGAAAAAAAGCTTTCTTTATCATCTAATATTGCAGGAAATTTCAGAGCTATTATTTTTTCACCAAATGATTTATCTCTTGTGGAAAACGGACCGAGCGTTAGAAGAAAATTTTGTGATACTGCAATAGGTCAGCTATATCCTTCCTTTATTTCTGTTTTAAGAGAATATAACAGGGCTGTTTTTCAGCGAAATTGCATTATAAAGGATTATAAATATGATGCTTCCGTTTCGGTAATGCTTGATGTTTTTGAAAAAGAGATAGCCGAAAAGGGAGAAAAAATAATTCTTTACAGAAAAAGATTTATTGAAAGCATAAAAAACTTTGTAGGTTCAATATATAACGAGATTTCCGGCGGAAGAGAAGAGCTTGATATTGAATATATACCTTCATTTTCTGGTGAAAATCTTGAAGAAGAACTTAAAAAATCAAGAAAAGAGGATATGAATTGCGGTTGCACTTCAATCGGTCCTCACAGAGATGATATAGAATTTAAGATAAACGGTATTTCTGCAAGACTTTTTGCCTCCCAAGGACAAAAAAGAAGCATAGCAATAGCACTCAAATTATCCGAAGCAGAGGTTATTAATAAAATTTCGGGAGAATATCCTGTTTGTCTGCTTGATGATATTATGAGTGAGCTTGATCCACTTCGCCAAAACTATATTCTTAATCATATAAAAGGAAAACAGGTATTTTTAAGCTGTTGCGATCCTTCAAATATTAAAAATTTAAACAAAGGAAAAATTTTTAATATTAAAAAAGGGGAGATAAAGGAATAATGTTTATCCATTTAGGTCAGGAAACTGTTGTTAATGAAAAAGAAATAATAGGAATTTTTGATTTAGAGAGCACAACCGTTTCCAAAAGAACAAGAGATTATTTAAATAAGGCTGAAAAAAGAGGAGAGGTAATAAACGTATCCTACGAATTACCTAAATCTTTTACTGTTTGTTCAAATAAAAAGAAAAAACAAAAGGTTTTTATTTCCCAAATTTCATCCAATACCTTACTTAAAAGAACAATTTACAAAGGAGAGAAAAAATGAGTAACGAAATTAATACTCCCGTTACCGAAAATTATGATGAAAATTCCATACAGGTTCTTGAGGGACTTGAGGCGGTTAGAAAACGCCCCGGAATGTACATCGGCTCAACAGGAGAGAGAGGACTTCACCATCTTGTTTATGAAATAGTGGATAACTCTATCGATGAAGCCCTTGCAGGCTATTGTGATAAAATTACTGTTGATATTCTTAATGACGGAATAATCAGAGTAACCGATAACGGAAGAGGTATACCGGTTGGAATAAACCCACAAAAGGGAATTCCTACCGTTACTGTTGTTTTCACAATTCTTCACGCAGGCGGTAAATTCGGCGGAAACGGATATAAGGTTTCCGGCGGACTTCACGGTGTTGGTGCTTCGGTTGTTAATGCTCTTTCAAGTTGGCTTGAGGTTGAGGTTAAGGACGGAAAGAATATCTATAAACAGCGTTATGAAAAGGGAAATATTGTAAGTGACCTTGAAATAATAGGAGAAACTAACGAAACAGGAACAACCGTTACCTTTAAACCGGATCCTACTATCTTTACAGATACTACAACCTATGATTACGATATTCTTTTAACAAGACTTCGTGAACAGGCTTTCCTTAACGGTGGTATAAGAATAGTTTTAACCGATAAGAGAGACGATTCTTATACAAAGGACAGAAAGGATGACCTTTGCTTCGAGGGCGGTATTAAATCCTATGTTGAATATCTCCTTGAGGGAATGAAAAAGGAAAGCATAACCAGTGAGGTTATATATCTTTCCGCCGCAAAGGGAGACAGTACTGCAGAAATAGCCCTTTTATGGTCTACTGCTTACGATAATAAGATACTTTCCTTTGCAAATACACTTCATACTATCGACGGTGGTACCCACGAACAGGCTTTCAGACAGACTGTTACAAGGGTTATGAACAAATATGCCCACGATTTTAAGAAGATAAAGGAATCTTCCGATAATTTAAAGGCAGACGATATTTTAGAGGGCTTGGTTGCCGTTGTATCGGTAAAGCTTGCAGATGCTCAGTTTGAAAGTCAGACTAAAGCAAAGTTAGGTAACACATCTATCGGTCAGTTAGTAAGAGAATTGGTAAATGACCAATTATATCACTTCTTGGAAGAGCATCCTAATGACGGAAAGATAATAATTGATAAGGCTATTGCCGCTTCAAATGCAAGAGAAGCTGCTCAAAAGGCAAGAGATGCTTCGAGAAACAAGGCAGGAATAGGCGGAAAGGCAAGAATGCCCGAAAAGCTTAAGGACTGTATTTCAGATGACCCCACAAAGACCGAAATATTCATTGTCGAGGGAGATTCTGCAGGCGGTTCCGCAGTTGAGGGAAGAAACAGTACCTATCAGGCTATTCTTCCTTTATGGGGTAAAATGCTCAATGTTGAAAAGGCAAGGGTTGATAAGGTTTACGGAAACGATAAGCTTACCCCCGTTATAATAGCTCTCGGCACGGGAATTGCCGAAAACTTTGATATTGAGAAGCTTCGTTACGATAAAATTGTTATTATGGCCGATGCCGACGTTGACGGAAGCCATATCAGAACACTTCTTTTAACCTTCTTCTTCCGCTATATGCCCGAGCTTATCGAAACGGGACATATTTATCTTGCTCAGCCTCCTCTTTACAGAGTTGCTAAAGGAAAGAGATATTTTGATGCCTTTACCGATGAGGAAAGGGATAGATATATTGAAGAATTAGGCGGAAATGTTGACGTTCAGCGTTATAAGGGTCTTGGTGAGATGAATCCCGAGCAGCTTTGGGAAACAACGCTTGACCCCGAGCGCAGAACTATGCTTCAGGTAACAATGGCAGATGCCGCTTTGGCAGATGAAACCTTCACCATACTTATGGGTGAAGAGGTTGAACCCAGACGTAAATTCATTGAAGACAATGCAGTTTACGCAACTGATCTTGATATTTAAGGAGGGGAGAACAAATGGCAAAACAGGAAAATGTTTATTGGCCCAGTAGTGAAGAAACCAATATTGTGCCAAGAGAAATAGTTGATGAAGTAAAGCAAAGTATGCTTCAGTACTCCATGTCGGTACTTGTTGGCCGTGCTATCCCCGATGTAAGAGACGGATTAAAGCCGGTTCACAGAAGAATACTTTACACAATGTA
>JAFPAV010000016.1 GCA_017390725.1 Clostridia bacterium
AGTGGGGTTTAATTTATGCCTTTTTTCTTTCGGTTGCCTTCATCTCAAAATGGATAAGAACGCTGAGCAGAGCACGAAGCAGTATCACCGCTCCCAAAACCAAAAGCTCACTCATCTCACGGATAAGCACAGTTTTCAGTATCTCCGCCGCCATCTTAAACTCAAGGCCTGTTGCAAGGCCATTTGCAAGATGAAACTGCAAATCGTTATTTTTATGTCTGAAGGTGTTCTGTAAATATTCCCAAAAAGCCGACAGCCCACTCCAACCCACAACAAAAATTCCCATTATTTCGAGAATTGATATTATAAAGGGAAGTATCTTATCTATCAGTTGTTCGAGAATATTCATAAAATCAGTCCTCTTCCATTACCGCTATCGCTAAATCTTCAAGCTGCTTTTCATCAACGGCTGAGGGAGCGCCCGACATAAGCTCTGCCGAGGTTGCAACCTTGGGGAATGCGATTACATCACGGATAGAATCACTTCCCGTCATAATCATGGTAAGTCGGTCAAGACCGATACCCATACCGCCGTGAGGAGGTGCGCCGTATTTGAAAGCATTGGTTAAGAAACCGAATTTTGTTTCTGCCTCTTCGTCACTAAGACCTAAGGCCGAGAACATCTTACGCTGAAGCTCAGGGTCGGTTATTCTTATTGAACCGCTTGAAAGCTCAACACCGTTGAGAACAAGGTCATATGCCTTTGCATAAACCTTTTCGGGATTAGTATCAAGATAAGGAATGCTTTCATCGAGAGGAGAAGTGAAGGGATGATGCATTGCATCCCAGTTACCTGTTTCTTCATTATATTCAAAGAAGGGGAATTCGGTTATCCAGAGGAAATTGTAGCCCTCAGGGATAATATCAAGCTTCTTTGCAACGGTAAGACGTAAAGCGCCGAGAACAGGAAGAGTTACCTTCTTCTTATCGGCAACGATTAAAGCAACATCGCCCTTTTCCATATTAAGACGCTCTAAAATCTGCGACATTTCATCCTCTGTCATAAACTTAGCAAAGGAGCAGTTGGGTGTATCCTCACTCCAACGGATAAATGCCAGTCCCTTAGCGCCGATACCCTTAGCCTCTTCGGTAAGCTTATCAATTTCCTTACGGGTGTAAACGGAAGCGGCATTTTTTGCATTAATAGCTCTTACGGTACCGCCGTTTTTAACAGTATCGGCAAACACGCCGAAGCCACAGTTTTCAACGATATCCGAAAGGTCGGTTATCTTCATTTCAAAACGGGTGTCAGGCTTATCCGAGCCGTACATTTCCATTGCATCGTTATAGCGTAATCTAGGCAGAGGAAGCGGAATATCGGTATCCATAACCTCGCTGAATAAACGCTTAATATAGCCCTCAGCGATTTGGAAAACATCCTCCATCTCAACAAAGGACATCTCTAAGTCTATCTGAGTAAACTCAGGCTGACGGTCAGCTCTCAAATCCTCGTCACGATAGCAACGGGCAAGCTGAATATATCTATCAAACCCTGCAAGCATAAGAATCTGCTTGTACATCTGAGGAGACTGAGGCAAAGCAAAGAATTTGCCCTTATGAACACGGGAAGGAACAAGATAATCTCTCGCACCCTCAGGGGTAGATTTAACCATAGTAGGTGTTTCAATCTCGATAAAGCCGTTTTCATCGAAATAGTCCCTTGTAACCTTGGCAATCTTATGGCGCATAAGTATATTTTTCTGCAAGGAAGCACGTCTTAAATCGAGATAACGGTATTTAAGACGAAGTTCCTCTTTTGCGGCAGTATCGTCAAGAATTTCAAAGGGAGTGGTTTCTGACTGACCTAATATTTTAAGACAGGTAACCTCTATTTCGATATCTCCCGTAGGAATATCCTTATTCACTGAGGAACGGGCTCTTACCTTTCCCTTTGCCATAACTACATATTCGCTATGCAAGGAAGCTGCCTTTTCAAATACAGTCCTATCGGTATTATCGTCAAAAGCCAGCTGAATTATACCTGTTCTATCCCTTAAATCAACAAATATAAGACCGCCTAAATCTCTCTGGCGCTGTACCCATCCGCATACTACGGTTTCCCTTCCAATATCGCCTGAATGTAAATTACCGCAATAGTCGGTACGTTTCATTCCGTTCATTCTGTCAAGTGTCATTAAAATACCTTCTTTTATAATGTTTCAGCTATCTGCTCGAAAATTTTAGCTCTTATTTCTTCGCCTAATTCTTCACTTATTTCATCTAAGGCTATTTCTCTTTCGTTACCCTTTTCCATATCCTTAAGCTTGGCTTTGCCTGAGGATATTTCATCGTCACCTAAAACCATAGAGAATTTTGCCCCGATTTTGTTGGCATATTTCATCTGAGCCTTAAGTCCTCTTGCGCAGATATCAGTTTGCGCTTTAAGACCGTCATTACGCAAAACAGCGCAAAGCTCGGTTGCCTTTAATGCCGCATTTTCACCCATAGCCGCAATGTAAATATCGGGGGTGTGGGCATCAGGCAACTCAACGCCCTTATTGTTAATAGCAAGCATTAGTCTCTCTATTCCCATAGCAAATCCGAGGGATGGAACTGAAGGTCCGCCCATCTGGGAAATAAGACCATCATACCTTCCGCCTCCACATACTGTGGACTGAGCACCGATATCGCCTGATACAAACTCAAAAACAGTCCTTGTATAATAATCAAGTCCTCTTACAATATGGGGATTTATCTTATACTCAATTCCTGCCGCAGAAAGATGCGACTTAACGCCCTCGAAATGCTCTGCACAGTCATCACAAAGATAATCTATTACCACAGGAGCATCAGCGGCTATACCCGAACAAATGGGAGACTTACAGTCAAGAATACGCATTGGATTACGCTCTAATCTATCCTTACAGGTATCGCAAAGCTCATCGGTTTTTGCAGTAAAATATTCCTTTAATGCCGCATGATATTTTTTACGGCACTCAGGACATCCGATAGAGTTTATTTCCAACGATATATCATCAATACCCAAATTACATAAAATCTGTCTTGCAAGGGAGATAACCT
This sequence comes from Clostridia bacterium, assembly GCA_017390725.1. Taxonomy (GTDB): domain Bacteria; phylum Bacillota; class Clostridia; order Oscillospirales; family Acutalibacteraceae; genus UBA737. The sequence continues at coordinate 3,022 of JAFPAV010000016.1, forward strand.
CAGCATCTGCAGAGGGGGCAGCAGCGCCCATACATTCAACACCGAACTGATGGAACTCTCTTAGTCTTCCAGCCTGAGGCTTCTCATAACGGTAGCATCCGCCTATGTAGCAAACCTTAACAGGCAATGCGCCGTTAACAAGACCGTTTTCTATTGAACTGCGGATAACTCCCGCAGTAAGTTCAGGGCGAAGGGTAATCGACCTTCCGCCCTTATCATCAAAGGTATACATTTCCTTCTGTACAACATCGGTTGTATCCCCAACACTGCGGAGGAAAACCTCGGTATGCTCAAAAACGGGAACTCTTATCTCCTTAAAACCGTAAAGCTCGGCGGTTTCAAGCATCTTCCCTTCAACGAACTGCCATTTATGACTGTCCGAAGGTAAAATATCATTAGTGCCTTTAACGGCACGGTTAATCTCTGCCATTTAAAAATCTCCTAAGAATTCTTTAATATTTCACGCCATTCAAGGTCGCCACGCTCAAGACCGTGAATTAAAACCTCTGCAGTTGCAATGTTGGTTGCAACAGGGATATTATGAACATCGCAAAGGCGTAATAGCGCCATTTCATCCGGCTCATTAGGCTTAGGATTAAGAGGATCTCTGAAAAGGAGTAAAAGATCTATTTCATCACAGCCTATTCTCGACGCAATCTGCTGAGCGCCGCCCTGAGAACCGCTTAAAAATCTTGTTATCTCAAGGCCTGTTGCTTCAGATACGGTTTTTCCCGTTGTTCCCGTGGCAACAAGATTATGATGACTTAAAATACCACAGTAGGCTATACAAAACTGAACCATCAATTCTTTTTTTGCATCATGTGCGATTAGTGCAATTGTCATTTTTTTAACTCCTTTATATTTTTTTGAATTTTGGAAGGCCCTTCTTTTTACCATCAAGGCGCTCGGCAATCCGCATAAACGCCTTCATGGGCTTTCCTCTTTTTCTTAACTTCCGTTTTATTGAAAATAATGCAAGCTCATCGCTTTCGGGAACAATGCCTGAAAGCTTTAGTCCCGATAAATCTATCATATCATCAATATTATGATAAATTCCCTTTCGCATCTTTTTAACATCAAATTTATTAATAATAAGCTCTGCTGTTCGCCCTGTAAGACTCAACGCTTCATTAACAGCCGCCGCATCCCTTACCGATACTGGTTCAGGAACTGCCACCGTTAAAAACTTACTCTTTTCATCGAGTGCACTGTACAAAGGAACATCAATTCCTGCGGGGAAATCGAATATTATAATGTCATATTTTTTATAAAGCTTAGGTAGAAGCTCGGAGAAATCCTCCTCACTTATTAAACCGGTTTTTCCGGGGGCTGCAATAAGACTTATGCCGGGGAATTTTTCCACCTTATAAACGGCATTTTCATATTCACCCTTTAATGCATCGGAAAGGTCAAAAACAATATCCTTGTCCACACCGAGCATAAGGTCGAGACAACGAAGTCCCTCATCCATATCAACAAGCAGCACCCGTTTTTTCATCCTTGAAAAAGCGACAGCAAGACCTATTGAAAATGTAGATTTTCCTACTCCGCCCTTTCCGGAGGTAACGGCAAAAACTCTGCTCATAAAATACTCCTCAAATTCTTCAGATTCAGCTGAAATATTATTAGAAAATTTTAACATAAAAGTATATTTATGTCAATCAAGAACAACAAAGGGCTGCTTATCACCCGAAGCATTATAATCCGAGAAAAAGTATGCATCAAGTATATCACGTACTATAGTACCCGCAGTATAACCCGAGCTTCCGTGCTCAAGCACAACCGAAATTGAAATTTCGGGCTTATCAAAGGGGGCAAATGCAATAAACACACTGTGGTCTGCCGCATTGGTTACCTGAGATGTACCTGTTTTACCGCCTACCTTTATGGGATAATCACCAAGAGCCGCTCTTCCCGTTCCGTCCTCAGTAACCGAAAGCATACCTTCCTTAACGGCATCAAGGGTTTTCTTAGAAACATTTATTTTGTTCTTAACTACAGGTTCGTTATCCTCGTAAACAGTAGAAAGGTCATAGGAAACTATACGGTCAATAAGTGTTGCTTCATAGTGTGTTCCCCCGTTTGCAACGGTTGCGGTATAGTTTGCAACCTGCAAGGGAGTAAATGCATTAAGCTGACCTATGGATATCTGCAATGTATCACCGCCGACACCGTCAGTTTTCGGCACTACCAGAATACCGCCGCTATCATTTACCTCCACACCCGTTTTTACACCTAAGCCAACCTGCTTGAAATAATCGGTAAGCTTAACAGCACCTATTCTTCTTCCAAGTTCAAAGAAGAAGTAGTTACAGCTCTTGGAAAGAGCAGTTTTAAGATTAATTGTGCCGTGGCGGTGCATACACTTAGGCTTATAATCGGAAAAATAATCATACTGGCGAACACAGGTTATCGTTTCACCTATGTTATAAAGATTATTTTCAATAGCCGCAATAGCTACAATAGGCTTTATGGTTGAACCTATAGGATAAACACCCTGAAAGGCTCTGTCGGTAAGCGGTCTTGAAGGGTCAGTGCTGAGCTTATCATAGTTCTCACTAAGTGTTGCAGAATCGTATGTGGGATAGTTTGCAGATGCTATTACCGCACCCGAATTTATATCCATAACAACAGCCGAGCCTGCCTTTACCGAGCCCATATTTGCCTGAAGCTCTCTGATATGAGAAGCAAGAGAATCCTGAGCGGTTCTCTGTATTTTTTTATCAATAGTTAGCATAACCGTTTTTCCCGCTATAGGCGTTTTGGTTATCTCGCTTGAAACTATATTTCCATCAGCATCGATATGGTAGGTAATTTCTCCGTCAGTTCCTCGAAGATACTCCTCAGCCCAATATTCAATACCGCTTTTTCCTACCTTATCATTATAGGAATAGCCTCTTGCTTTATAATTTTCTCCCTTTTCCTCATCATCCCAGTCCTCCGCAAAAATAGGACCTACTGTACCTATAAGGTTAACCGCAAGGGAGGTATCAACATACTCTCTGAAGGGCACAACATCTACCGTAACGCCCGAGAGCATAAATCCCGATTCGGATATTTTTCTCATAAGCTCGGTTGGGATATCCTCCGCAAAGGTATAGGGATAGGAAATTGAGAAATCCGAAATATCCATTCCGTATCTTACGCCCATTATAAGACGCTGATTTTCCTTACTGTAATCCTCAAGCTCATACTTTTCAACCATTCGCTTAAAGCAATCATCTGCGGAAGCATAATGAGCAAGCTTAAGCTTTGATATAAGCTTGTCCGTAGATTTACCCTCTATAAATTTATAAGGGGAAGTAGGGGTTATGGGAAGCTGGTCAAACCATTCTGTTCCGTTTTCGGATAAAAGCTTTATAAGGGATAAAATAACGTCATTAAGATTTTCTTTTACGTAAGCCTTATTAAAAACTATATTATAACCGTCACGGTTAATAGCTATCTGTCTTCCATAGCAATCGAGAATTTCTCCCCTCGGAGCCTTTAGCACGGAAGTTCTTGATGAGGCGGCTCCGTCAGTCCTTCCCGTATATTTTTCTGCATTTGATATTTGCAGCGAATATGTTTTAAATGTATAAAACAAAAGCACAATTATCAGAAAAACCGATAAAACCGTTAACTGATACTGACTTTTTCTTTTAAAGGGCATAAGGGTAGCCTCCTCTCTTTTAGAATAATTTATTGTAATTATTTTACTCTGTTTTTATAAATGCGCTTTTCCATAAAATAAAAGCCCACAACAAAGATTGCATTAAACACTACCGCAGGCAGCGCATATTCAAATATATAAATCAAGCTATCGGTAATAGGGGTAGAAAAGGCGTAACAAACAAGCCATTTTAAAATATAGTAAAACGCATTGCCCAAAACCGATAACACTATTGCTGAGCGCACATTAATATTGAACAAATATTTAGAAATAAAGGATGTTCCAACGCATACAAGCAATAAGGTTATTGTGTTAAAGCATCCGGGAGATGCCGAAACACTATCCACACAGGCTCCCATAACCGCTCCCACTATGCATGAGGGCAGCTCATCATTAAACATTGAATAAGCCGTTAGCATAGGTAACAGTAAAAAGGGAGACGCCGACCTTATGGAAACAATAGGTGCTCCCGTAAAATGAAGCAAAAACAAAAGCGCAAAAACCGAAAAATGAATAGCTAATCTTACAGGGTTTTTTATGTGAAAAATCATTTTTCTTCACCGCTCGGTATTATACCGCCCTGTCCTTCAAAATCGGTTATAACCATAACATCACGGATAGAAGAAATATCCACAAATGGAACTACATCGGCATAAATCGAAGTGCTGTATTCATCACTGCCTATGTAGGATATTGTTCCTATTAACAGTCCGTCAGGGAAAACGCCCTCACCTGAGGTTACCACATAGTCACCCACCGCTACGGTGCAGGAACGGGCAAGATTATAAAATCTGCATTTGCCTTCTCCGGCTAATTCCATTTTCCCCGAAACAATACCCGAATCATTAGTTCTGTTATCTAAAGCGCCTAACGTTATATCGGTGCTGAGTATCGTTGCAACCTTACTTGTAGTAGGTCCTACCTGACTTATATAACCTACAAGTCCTGCATCGGTTATAACAGGGTCATATTTCTTTATTCCCGAAAGGGAGCCCTTGTTTATAACAAAGCCCTCAAAGGGGTCCTCTGTATCTCTTGAAATAAGGGTTGCGGGCGTAAACTCAAAATCGGGATTTGCATCCTTTATTTCAAGATAATTTTTATAAAACTCATTTTCTCTCATAGCCTTATTATAATCGGCTAATTCTTCACGGAGTTCATTAATCTCGGTTTCAAGCTCGGCATTTTTTATCATAAGCTCGTTACCGTCACGGTAAGCATCCCCGATATCGTTAATACCGTCCGATATACGTTGGAAAAGTGTTACAAAGGGTGCTGTTATAGTTCCTAAAACACCCGAATGGGGCGCAATAACACCGCCGATTACTCCGCTTATCAGCGAGAGGGCAAGAACCGCCGCTATAACCGCTAATATTATCTTAAATTGTCTGCTGCGAAAAAAGAAGCGCATATTTACCCTCCTGGTTTTTTCTTCTGTTTATCTGAATCTTCTTCCTCTTCTAAATACATAATTATCAAATCCGTTGTTGGGCTCAAGTCTCTTTGCCGTTCCAAGTACCACACAGTCAAGAGGATTTGCGGCAACCGTTACAGGCATACCCGTTTCCTCGGCTATAAGCTCGGCAAAGCCTCTAAGCAATGCGCCGCCGCCTGTTAGTGTTATACCCTTATCTATAATATCAGCCGCAAGCTCAGGAGGAGTTTTCTCAAGGGTTGTGCGGATAGTATCAATTATCTGATATATGGTATCTGTCATAGCATCCCTTACCTCTTCCGAGGTAATGATAACGTTTTTAGGCAAACCGTCAACAAGGTTTCTACCCTTTATTTCAAGACTTGTTTCGTTTTCATAGGGTTTTGCTGAGCCTATCTGAATTTTTATATGTTCCGCAGTTCTTTCACCTATAAGCAGATTATGTTTTTTTCTTACATAGTTTATTATTGCCTCGTCCAGGTCATCACCGGCAACACGAAGGGATTGAGCCGTAACAATATCTCCCAAAGATATTACGGCAACCTCACTGGTTCCTCCGCCGATATCAACTATCATGCAGCCCGAAGCATCCCATATAGGAAGTCCTGCTCCAACTGCTGCGGCCATAGGCTCTTCAATAAGGTCAATATCGGTAGCACCCGCCTGCTTTGCCGCATCATAAACCGCACGGCTTTCAACCTCGGTTACACCTGCAGGAATACAGATTACCATTCTTACTCTTGAAAACGGGAAGCCCTTTAATGCCTGACGGATAAATCTTTTAAGCATTGCCGCCGTAACATCAAAATCGGCAATAACACCGTCCTTAAGCGGTCTTACCGCAACTATTGAGCCGGGGGTTCTTCCTATCATTTCTTTTGCCTCGGTACCAACCGCTCTTACTGCCTCATTTCTGACATCGTATGCCACAACCGAGGGTTCTCTTGTTATAACACCCTTACCCCTTACACATACAAGTGTGTTAGCGGTACCAAGGTCAACTCCTATATCTCTTGTAAACATTTATTTATCCCCTTACTTACTCTTTGGTACTATAAGTTTAATCGCATTGGAAAGATTTTCTATTTTTATACTGTTTTCACCCTTGGCATACTCGCCATCGAGAGTCCAGGCAAGATTATCTCCGCCCGTAACCGTTAATGACTTGGTATGGAAAAACTCGATGCCTTCTCTTTCAAAATCCTGACGGACTATTCCCTCTACTATGTTCTGAAGCTTTATAAGATTGCTTGTTGAACGGATGAGGAACACTTCAAAATATCCGTCATTAAGCTTTACAAGGGTATCGCTGAATTTAACAATTCCGCCTACTGACATTGAATTGGAAACCGCTCCGAAAAGGAAATCTCCCTCAACCTCTTTTTCATCACAGGTAAGCTTTAGGTGTACCGGTTTTATATTGGCAATACTTTTTACACCCTCGAAAAAGTAAGCCGCCTGACCGAGAACATTTTTAATATCCTGAGGCGCCGAATAGGAAGCCTCGGTGAAGGCACCGAAGGAAGCGGTATATGAAAAATACCTATCCCCAAATTTACCTATATCAAGCTCAACGGTATCTCCATCAAGAATATCCCTTGCGGCCTTGGGTATTTCTCGGGAAATCTTCAGTCCTGCAGACCACTCGTTAAGTGTGCCCGAAGGAATATATCCAAGCTTGATTTTAAGGGAAGCTTTCATCATTCCCGTTATTACTTCGTTTAATGTACCATCACCGCCGCATACAACGATAACAGAATAGTCATTTTGGGATAGCTTAGATACATAATCTGTTGCATCTCCCCTATCCTTTGTAGGATGAACAGTTACATCATATCCACCCTTTGTAAATATCTCAACAACCCTTAAAAGCTCGCCTCGCATCTTAGCTCGACCTGAACAGGGATTAACTATTAAAAGCATCTTTTGATAATCCATAAGAGCCTCCTTATCTATAATCTATCGGTAGTGTAGCGGTTGCATTAAGGCTGGTATCCGCTATATTACCCGAAAGATATTCATAATAAGCCTGAACGCCTACCATTGCCGCATTATCTCCGCAATACTTAAGCTCGGGACGGTAAAGAGAAATACCTTTTTTGCGGCATTCCTCCTCAAGTCTTAAACGGAGCTCACTGTTTGCCGAAACACCGCCTGCAACTGCTATAGTTTTATATCCGAATTTTTCTGCCGCCGCCATTGTTTTATCGATAAGCATATCGCAAACCTTTTGACGCACAGTTGCGGCAATTACGGGAACATCCAACTCCTCGCCTTTCTGGGTTTTATTGTGAATAAGATTTATAACCGCTGTTTTAAGACCTGAAAAGCTAAAATCAAATTCACCTGAATGTGCCTTTGGATAAGGCAAGGGATAGGTTTTAACATCTGCCTTAGTTGCTATTTTATCAAGCATTACTCCGCCGGGATAGGATAATCCCATCGCCCTTGCTGTTTTATCAAAGCATTCGCCCGCTGCATCGTCACAGGTCTGCCCGATTATACTAAACTTTGTATAATCGGTAACCTCGCAAATAACCGTATTTCCGCCCGAAACAAGCAAGCATAAAAAGGGTGGCTTTAAATCGGGGTTATCTATATAGTTGGCGGCAATATGGGAACGCAGATGATGAACGGGAATAAGGGGTACTCCAAGGGACATTGCTAATCCCTTTGCGAAATTAACTCCCACAAGCAAGGCGCCTATAAGCCCCGGAGCAAAGGTAACGGCAACCGCTTCAATATCGCTATATCCTATACCCGCCTCGGCTAATGCCTGTTCACATACTGCGGATATTGCTTCTGTATGCCTTCTCGAGGCTATTTCGGGAACAACGCCGCCGTAAATTCTGTGCTCTGCAACCTGCGTGGCAATAACCGATGATAAAATCTCTCTGCCCTCACAAACCGAAACTGCAGTTTCATCGCAAGAGCTTTCAATACTTAAAATTTTCACGGTTATCGCCTCCTTTTTTATTTAAAATATATCGTCATAATAAGGGCATTTTCTTTGGGATTTCTATAAAAATCCTTTCTTTCGCCCACACACTTAAAGCCTGATTTTTCATAAAGTCTTATGGCTTCATCGTTAGATTTTCTTACCTCTAAGGATAAGAATTCAAGATTTTCTTTCTTACAGTAGGACACCGCTTCATTTACAAGGGCAGTTCCCACTCCCGTTCTGCGATATTTAGGAAATACCGCAACATTTGTTATATAGCCTTCCCCCGCTACTGCGCTAAAGCCTATATAGCCTAAAATATCCTTTTCATTTTCAGCAACAAAGAACTTTGTACCTCTTTTATAGGAATCAAGCAGAGTTTCTGCCGACCAAGGCTCTGAAAAACAAACCTTTTCAAGCTTTGCTATGGCACCTATATGCCTCTCCTCAATGGGAATTATCTGTAAAAGACTGAAAAAACCTTTTTCAAACAGCTCATCGACAGCCTCAATTATTTCATCTCGGCATTTCCTATAAACCGATAAATCCCAACCGAAGGGGTCAGATATTCCCTCCCCTAAAACAGAAAGCTTTTTAGAGCCGATACCCATACTGGAAAGGATATTGTAATGATTAGGGGATAAGCATATTATCCTATCTGCCCATTTTATATCCTCTTTGGTAAGAGGGGCAGAAATGTGCTTTTTTATATCGATTCCTATTTCTTCCATAGCATCAGCAGAATTCACACTGACAGCCGAGCCATCTGCATAAATTCCACGGCTTATAACATTAAGCCAGGGTATTTTTTTACTTTCAAGGTACCCCTGCGCCATAGGGCTTCTGCAGGTGTTACCCGTACAAACAAAAATTATATTCATTCTTTTGCCTCAAGCCAGTTTTTACCGAAGGATGCATCAGCGGTAAGCTTAACAGCCATATCGGCGGAGCTTTCCATTTCATCGGAAAGAATTTTACAAACCCTTTCGGCATCCTTTTCGGGGCATTCAACTATCAGTTCATCGTGCACCTGTAAAATAAGCTTTGCTTCGGGAATTTCCTTTTCAAGGCGACGGTAAACCTTTATCATAGCAATTTTAATTATATCGGCAGCCGTTCCCTGAATTGGAGCATTTCTTGCTACCCTTTCTCCGAAAGCTCGGAGCATTCCGTTAGAGGAAGAAAGCTCGGGAAGATATCTTCTTCTGCCGAAGGCTGTGGTAACAAAGCCGTTTTGCTTGGCATCGGCTATTGTATCCTCCATATATTTTGAAACCTCGGGATATGCGGCAAGATAGCTCTTTATATATCCATCCGCCTCGGCTCTTGTAACACCGATATCCTTAGCCAGAGAAAAGGCACCTATTCCGTAAACAATACCAAAATTAACCGCCTTTGCTCTGCTTCTCATAACGGGGGTAACCATATCAATGGGCATACCAAACACCTGGGAAGCCGTAACCGTATGAATATCCACACCCGAATTAAAGGAGGATATCATATTTTCATCCTTTGACATACTTGCAAGAACTCGAAGTTCAATCTGAGAATAGTCCGCATCGCAAAGAACAAAGCCTTCCTTGGCGGTAAAAAATTCTCTGAGTCTCTTTCCCTCGTTTGTTCTTACGGGAATATTCTGTAAATTAGGCTCAAGTGAGCTTATTCTTCCCGTTCTTGCTTCGGTTTGGTTAAAGGTGGTATGAATTCTGTTATCCTCGGCAATACAGGCAACAAGACCATCGCAATAGGTTGATTTCAGTTTTGCAAGCTGACGGTATTCAAGCAACAATTCCACCGCAGGATGAGCATATTTAAGGGACTCTAAAACCTCGGCATTGGTACTGTAACCGCTTTTGGTTTTCTTTTTAGCAGGTAATCCCAGCTTCTCAAACAGAGCCACACCCAACTGTTTAGGTGAATTAAGATTAAATTCATATCCAACAAGACTATAAATCTTTTCTTGAATATCCGCTATTCTTACTTCAAGCTCATTACCCATATTTTCAAGGCCTTCTCTATCAACAAGGAAGCCTTCCTTTTCCATAGAGGATAAAACCTTGGCAAGAGGAATTTCAATTTCCTTTAAAAGCTTTTCTTCGCCTGATTCGATTAATTTTTCGCCGAGTTTATTGCAAACCTCAGAGAAAAGGGCGGCGTTATTTAAAATGCAGTCGACCTCATTATTAATTTCAGGCTGAGCAACGGAATATTCCTGAGAAAGTCTTTGTAAAGAATAATCCGAGGATGATGGGTTACAAAGATAACCTGCCAAAACTGCATCAAATACTATATTTTCACTTTTTTCGAACTCTTTGCATAACGCCTTATAGTCATAAACTCTTTTTTCTATATTTTCATCTGCAAGTAAATTGGATACTACATCCCTTTCGGCTTTACAGATTTTATCTTCAGATACTAAAACAAAGCTATCCTCTTCGGTATAGATATCAACGGTTTTACCGGTGAGTATTTCATCGGCATTTGCTACCGTTAAAGACCTTGCTTCAGTTTTGCTTTCTGTAACAGGAGCGGCGCAGGGCGTTATTCCCATCTTTTCCATAAGCTTGAAAAACTCAAGAGAGGTCATAAGAGAGGCCAGAGCAGAATCATCTCTGCCCTTATAAGAAAGCTCGCAAACCTTAACATCAATAGGAGCACTTTTGCAGATGGTTCCTAATTTACGGCTTAAGTATGCGCTTTCCTTACCGTCCCTCAGCTTTTGACGAACGCCTTCTTTAACGTCAATAGTATCAATATTTTCATAGATATAATCAATACTATGAAATCTTGTTATCAAATCGGTAGCGGTTTTTTCACCTACACCTGCAACACCGGGAATATTATCCGAGCTATCTCCCATAAGGCTTTTAAGCTCTATCATTTCATCGGGAGTAAGCCCATACTTTTCAAACAAAGCCTGTTTATCGTAATTGATGATTTCAGGTCTGCCCATTTTAGTGGCTGTGAGCAGAACTCTTGTTTTATCCGAAACCAACTGCAGAGAATCTCTGTCCCCCGTTGCTATAACACAGGTGTTACCATTCTTTTCACAGTCATACGCCAGTGTACCGATAATATCATCGGCTTCATAACCCGGGCATTCGATACATTTATGTCCTGCAAGGGTGAGATATTCCTTCAAAATAGGAAGCTGACTTGCAAGCTCATCGGGCATACCGTGTCTGCCCGCTTTGTATGCATCATACATCTCGTGACGGAAGGTAGGTTTCTTCAAATCAAAGGCAACGGCAACGCCGTCAGGCGATTCCATTTCGCAAAGACGGTTTAAAATATTTATAAATCCATATACACCGTTAGTGTATCTTCCGTCCTTAGTAGTAAGCAGCTTTATACCGTAAAAAGCACGGTTTATAATACTGTTTCCATCAATAACCAAAAGCTTCAAAGCCATACCTCCCCACATTAAGATACAATTATAAGTTATTATACCATTTTTTATTCAATATGTCATCATTAAATTTAAAAAAATAATGAATAATTTTAAAATTTTTCAAAAGAAAAAAGGAATGTGTTAACACATTCCTTTGCTATCTGCCAAATATTTAGCTGTTTGTTCAATTTTTTGAGTTTGATAGAAATAATAGCCAACCGCCATTATAACAATCGCTCCTATAATCACACCTAAAACTTTGAATACAGTACCCCACGGGTTAGCCTTTACCTTTTGTATCTCATCGGCTGAAAAATATGAAACAGTATACGGAATATCATTCAGCTCTAAGGTGTTATCATAGTAATCGCTAAAGGATAAATTGAAGCTTTGAGAAGCATCCCGAAGGCCCTCGTTTTCAAATTCTGCAGAGAGCAGAACCTGGGAAAGATTCACCTTTTCGGTTGTATCCCACAAAACCCTTATTGAACCCTCGTTTATAACAACTTCACTCCGAGGCAAAGAACATTTAACCGAGCTTTTCTTCACCTTAATAAAGCTCGAATCATAGTTTAATGTAAAATCAATACCGCCTACACCCGAAATCGTATCGGTTTCAACATTAACAAAAAAGGTTTCTTTGTCGGCATCGGCGCAGTTTACTGAAAAAACGGTGGCAGAATCTGCGCTTACAGTTATTATAAAACACAGACTAAGCAGAAATACCGTTACTATTCTTTTTATCATTTTTTAGTCTCTCCGTCAGCCTTTAAATCTATCTTGTTGCCATCCTTATCATATTTTATGGTAGCAGCAGGAATTTTTATTGCCTCATCCTTATAAGAGAACTTATAGGTTTGTACGATATCCATACTGTTATCATAAAGATAAGAAGCTACAATTTTTGATATTTTACCATTTTCAAAATAGAATTCGATATCACAGTTGTTATACTTTTCAACCTGTTTTATCTGAAGGAATTCATAGAAAAAGTCAGTTGCATCCTCTTTGGGTACATAATGGTCACCCTCTTTTTTGAAATCGGATTTTTCGTAATTATCAAAAATCTTGAAATCAAAGGATTGCAAGCTACCGTAATTCTCGGCATAAACCTCTATCCAATCGGGATTTTCTTCATTTATACCGTAAAAATCATCATAATAGAGGATAAAGCTCTCACCGTCTCGGTCATATTGGTAATATTCACCGAGACTTTTTTCGTAATAAACATCTCCGTCCTTTTTAAGAACGCATATGTCCTGTGAGGTAGTATTGCTTTGTTGTTCCTGCCCCTCAGCTTCATCTTCTGTTACAAGATTTCCGTTTTCATCATAATAATATTCGCCCTCACCGAGATATGTATTATCTCCGTAAATATCGGTGCTTTCCGACTGCGAAGCATCCTCTTCTTCATCCTCAGTATCAAGGAATGTAACGGTTTGGGTAATGGTAAGCTGAACCCTGTTATACTGACTGGAATCAAGAGCTTTCCCAACCTTATCCGATTTAATATAAAGGGATACCGCCAGTACCGCTATCACAACCAATAACGCTACTGCGCCCCATAAAATAATCTTCTTTTTTTCTTTAGAAAGAGTCTTTTTTTGAGATAAAGCTTCTGACGATATAACTTCTTCGACAGCTTCTGTAACCTCTAAATTTTCAAATTCTTTATTTTCCATAAAACAACTCCGTCAGGATATTATTATTCAACGCCTAATACCTGTTTTTGTAATTTTATAAGATTTTCGGCATTGAATTCCGCTTCACTTTTTACACCTAAAACCCTTAAATCTAATTCATCGGCATCCTCAATACCGGAAGATATCTTCTTAAATGAAACCAAATCTCTTATATCAACTCTGCCGTTGCCGCTTAAATCATTGTTAACCGCAACAGTAAGTTTTTTAATGAGATTTTCTCCGTCTTTAATCTCTATTGTCATGCCTGTTTTCAAATTGCCTTGAGTAACTTCTTCGAAATTATCAAAAATTTTAATCTGACCAAAGCTATCGGTATTATTTAAAAAAGTTTCAATAGAAGTTCTTGCAGAAATACTGTAAGCATATGAATTATCAAATTTATATTGTTCGGATACTAATCCGAAAACCCTAAACTTTATTTCAAAAGATTTTGTATTATAATACTCGTCAGTATAGGATACCTCAACCTCTTTTTCGCCCGGAGTTGAGAAATCGTACTCTTTTACCTTAAATCCGCTTGAAACAATTTTTACATCATTGTTGTTATATCCCAATACGAACTGCAGACCTGTAAGGTCTATTTTTTCTCCAACAAAATAATCGGTTTTATCGGGTTGTGAAGCTATATTAGGGAACCATATATCGGGCTTTGTTACCTTTATTTTTACCGCCGTTATCGTAGTGTAAAAATAAGGAACCAATGTGTCATCCTCCGTGCTGTCAGGGTCCTCCCCTTCATCGGTTTTAAATTCAACACATTCCGATATTATGTACATTTCAGTAGTATCGATTCTTATACCCTTAACATAAATAAGAGCATATTCATCGACATTTTCGATTCCGCTCTCATATCGGCTTTCATCAAACACAGCAACGCTTTCGTCGGCTATATATACTTTATCGGAGCTTTGTATTTCTTTATCTATAAAAATGGGGGTACCTTCGGTATTATCACCGGACAGAATAATCGATTGCTCTTGTCCTAACCAAATTGGGTATCCCGACCATCCCGCATAATCCTCGCCCTCAACGGTAAAGTTAAGGTCGGGCAAATTTTCATTGGGAGCCTCCAAATCAACATAATACATTTCCTCTACTTCAAGCTTGAAGGAATACTGTCCCTCATAAATTGTTTCTTTTACTCGGAAAGGAAAGGTTATGCTAAGCTCATCCTCATCGAATTCAGCTTCAGGCTCACTCATAAAGGTTGTAACAAAACAGCTGCCCTTATAATCAGTTTCAATGCCCATTTCTCTTGAGAATCTCTCATCGTAAACCATATCGTCCTTAATCAACTCGAAGCTCAACGGAATTACAGAGCGGGCAGGACCGTTATACTCATACTTAAGATCAAACTGAATACCGCTTAATAAAAAGCTTTCGTATGAGCTTTTCATTTTAACGGTTACTTCTAATATATCGTCCGCAGTAACAGTTTCGTTGTTAAAAGACAAGGAAAACTCTATGTTTCCTTCCTCTTCTTCAATATCATAGGCAGCTGAAAAAACAAAACCTGCGCTCAATGAGCATACCAGAATCGAAAATATCAAAAGGAATCCGATTATACGCTTCATTTCAGTGTACCTTCCTTTTTAAAAAATCACATAATCAGGGCAGTTTATACCACCCTGATTATAATTATACCATAAATATGCAAATTGTCCAGCAAAAGGCTTATTTTACCAGCAATACCTCTACCTCGCCGCCGTTTGCATATTTCCAATCAACGGTGTTGCCTTCAACTGCCTCACCATTGACATAAAGACCCTTATTTTCACCCTTACATACAGTAATGTTGAAATTTGTGCCTCTGCAGTTGCGGACAGCCTTAAAGCCTTCCCACTCATCCGTTGTCTGGGGGTCTATACAAAGACCGTTATGCTCAGGACGGATACCCAATATATACTGAGTTGCCGCAAGATAGGTCCAGGAAGCAGTTCCCGTTAACCAGGAATTAACGCAAGCCCAGGCGTTTCTATGAGGCGGAGCAATCATAGTCTGAGAATAAACATAAGGCTCGGTTATACAAAGGTCTGCCTTATCATTTCTTCTGATGGGAAGCATATTCTCATAGCATTTGAATGCATCGTTTCCTCTGCCCAACATTGTAAATGCAATAATAGGCCATGTATTTGAATGGAAGAATATACCACCGTTTTCACGGGAGCCTGCAGGATGCAGATAATAACTCTTACGTGAGGGGTCAAATCCATCCGAAGGATTATAATGGGTCTTAAGTCCCATATCGGTATACAGATACTTAAGAACATTGTCCATAGCCATATTAGCTTTATCATCATCTGAAAGACGGGATATTACACTCCAAGCCTGAGGAATAAGATGAATCTGGTTATATTCATCATCCTTAGTGCAGTATTTTTCACCTTCGGGAGTGAATGCACGTATATACCATTCACCGTCCCAAATTATATCCATCTTGGTTTTGCAGTAATCAAAAATTTCCTGCATCTTAGCCTGGCGGTCAGCAAGTCCCATAGTCTTATAAAGATCTATAAGTTCATAAGCAGCATGACCTACCTGGAAAAATACGAATACACTCTCAGCTCCCGCTGTGCCGCCCCTGTTCATAGGAGCAACGCCGTCATCCCAGTCGGATTTAAGCATATCGGGTATGCCGTGTTTTCCTAAATGATTCATAGTAAATTCAAGGCCCTTTTCAAGATGGTCGATAACCGAAGCGCTTCCGCCGTCAACATAGGGTACTATATCATAGGCAAAATCATAATTTCCCGTTTCCTTTATGTAATTGCAAACCGAGAATACACTCCACAAATGGTCATCGCTTCTGCCACCCTCAACAGTTTTACCTGTAGCAGGGTAATAAACTCTGTGAGCGTTACCGTCATTTTGCTGAACCGACAAAAGAAGTTTTATTCTCTCTTTAGCCATTTCAGGTTCAGCATGCATAATGCCAAGTACATCCTGCATACTATCACGGAAACCAAAG
>JAFPAV010000017.1 GCA_017390725.1 Clostridia bacterium
AAAGGCGTTATCATTGCCAACACAAGAGATGAGGCAATAACCGCCGTTAAGGAAATTATGGAGGATAAGATGTTCGGCGAAAGCGGTAATAATATCGTTATCGAAGAATTTCTTACAGGTCCCGAGGTATCCGTTCTTTGCTTTACAGACGGTAAAACCGTGAAGCCAATGGTTTCCTCGATGGAC
This sequence comes from Clostridia bacterium, assembly GCA_017390725.1. Classification (GTDB taxonomy): domain Bacteria; phylum Bacillota; class Clostridia; order Oscillospirales; family Acutalibacteraceae; genus UBA737. The sequence continues at coordinate 187 of JAFPAV010000017.1, forward strand.
CACAAGCGTGCTCTTGACGGCGATAAGGGTCTTAATACGGGCGGAATGGGAACTATCGCTCCTAACCCTTACTATACCGAAGATATTGCAAAGCAGTGTATGGATACAATTTTTATTCCAACAATCAATGCTATGAACAGTGAAAACCGCACCTTTAAGGGTTGCCTTTATTTCGGACTTATGCTTACTCCTAAGGGACCTAAGGTTATTGAATATAACTGCCGCTTTGGTGACCCTGAAACTCAGGTTGTTCTGCCATTGCTTGAAAGCGACCTTTTAACCGTGATGATGGCATGCCGCAACGGTACACTTTCTGAGTGTGAGGTTAAGTTTGCTGATTCTCACGCCGCCTGTGTTGTTATGGCATCTGAGGGTTATCCGAAATCTTATAAATCAGGCTTTGAAATTAAGGTTGCGGATGATTTTAACGGTGAGCTTTATATTGCAGGCGCTAAAGCGCAGGACGGAAAAATTCTTTCATCCGGCGGCAGAGTGCTTGGCGTTGTAAATACAGGCAGCACCTTATCAGAGGCAGTTGAAAATGCCTACCGTGAGGTTGAAAAGGTATCCTTTGATAACGCCTTTTACCGCAAGGATATCGGCAAAAAAGCACTGGAAAAAACGGAGGGTTAATAGATGGTTTACAGAATATTTGTTGAAAAGAAAAAACAGTTTGCCCACGAAGCAAACTCCCTTAAAAGCGATATCATATCCTTTTTAGGTATAAAAAATCTCACAGATTTAAGGCTTATTAACCGCTATGATGTTGAGAACATTGAGGAAAGCGTTTTTGAGAATGCTAAGGATAAGGTTTTCTCAGAGCCTCAGACCGATATTATCGGCGAAGATATCAATACAGATGGCTCTACTGCCGTTTTTGCAGCCGAATACTTGCCCGGTCAGTTTGACCAGAGAGCCGATTCGGCAGCTCAGTGTATTCAGCTTTTATCCCAAGGGGAGCGTCCTCTTGTTCGCACCGCTAAGGTTTATGTGCTCTATGGCAATATAACCGCCGAAGATATTGAAAAAATTAAAAAGCATGTTATAAATGCGGTTGAAAGCCGCCTTGCGGCCATGGAAAAGCCCGAAACCCTTAAAACGGTTTATGATATACCAACCGAGGTTGAAACCCTTACAGGCTTTACCAAGCTTAATTCTGATGAGCTTGCAGAATTTGTTAAGAATTACGGACTTGCTATGGATAATGATGATATTGCTTTTTGTCAGCAGTATTTCATCAGCGAGGATAAGGATCCCACCATCACTGAAATCCGTATGATAGATACATATTGGTCTGACCATTGCCGTCACACCACCTTCCTAACCACTATTGACAGTGTTGAATGCGATGATGCCCTTATAGCCGAAACCTATAAGGATTATCTTGCAACCAGAGAAGAGCTTGGCAGAACAAAGCCCCAGAATCTTATGGATATCGCCACCCTTGCGGTTAAATATCTCCGCAAGGAAGGTAAGCTTGATAAATTGGATGAATCTGAGGAAATTAATGCCTGCACCGTTAAAATCAAGGTAACGGTTGACGGTGAGGAGCAGGATTGGTTGCTTCTCTTTAAGAATGAAACGCATAACCATCCCACCGAAATTGAACCCTTCGGCGGTGCGGCCACCTGTATTGGCGGCGCTATCCGTGATCCCCTTTCGGGCAGAAGCTATGTTTATGCCGCTATGCGTGTTACTGGCGCCGCAGACCCCTTAAAGCCCGTTGAGCAGACAATGAAGGGTAAATTACCTCAGAGAAAGATTGTTACAACCGCCGCTGCAGGTTATTCCTCTTACGGTAACCAGATAGGCCTTGCTACGGGTCAGGTTGATGAGCTTTATCACCCCGGTTATGCCGCAAAGAGAATGGAAATAGGCGCAGTTATTGCCGCCGCTCCTGCTAAGAATGTACGCCGTGAGGTTCCCGCTCCCGGAGATATAGTTATCCTTTTAGGTGGAAGAACAGGAAGGGATGGTTGCGGCGGTGCTACCGGCTCATCAAAATCCCACACCCTTTCTTCTCTCGAATCCTGCGGTGCAGAGGTTCAGAAAGGTAATGCCCCCGAGGAAAGAAAGCTTCAGAGATTGTTCCGCAACCCCGAAGCTTCCCATATGATTAAACGCTGTAACGATTTCGGTGCAGGCGGTGTTTCGGTTGCTATCGGTGAATTGGCAGACGGTCTTAAAATTGACCTTAATGCGGTTCCCAAGAAATATGACGGACTTGACGGCACCGAGCTCGCCATTAGCGAATCTCAGGAGAGAATGGCGGTTGTTGTTGAGCCCAAGGATGTTGAAGCTTTTAAAAAGCTGGCGGCAAGTGAAAACCTTGAGGCAACCGTTGTTGCTACCGTTACCGAGGAACCCCGTCTTGTTATGGAATGGAACGGTAAAAAAATAGTTGATATCTCCCGTGAGTTCCTTAACTCCAACGGTGCAGAAAAACACATTGATATAAAGATTTCCGCTCCCCTTTCCTATAAAAAGGTTGCAGGTGCTGACTTTAAAACTGCATATAAGCTTCTTGCAGATGACCTTAATGTCTGCTCAAAGAGAGGTCTTTCGGAGCGTTTTGACTCTACCATAGGCGCAGGCACTGTTCTTATGCCCTTTGGTGGAAAAAATCAGATTACTCCCATTCAGGCTATGGTGCATAAAATTTCCCTTGAAAAGGGCGAAACCGATGATTGCTCATATATGTCATGGGGATATAACCCCTTTATAGCCGAGGCTTCCCCCTTCCACGGAGCATACTTAGCCGTTGTTGAATCGGTATCCAAGCTTATTGCCGCAGGTGCTTCCTTCGAAGATGTTTATCTTACCTTCCAGGAATACTTTGAGCGTCCCGGTAAGGACTCAGAGCGTTGGGGCAAGCCCTTAGCCGCACTTCTCGGTGCATTTAAAGCACAAAAGGAATTCGGCATAGGCTCTATCGGCGGTAAGGATTCTATGAGCGGCTCCTTTGAGGATTTGGATGTACCTCCCACCCTTGTTTCCTTTGCGGTTACAACGGGTAAGGTAGGCGAGGTTATCTCTCCCGAATTCAAATCGGCAGGTAATAAGGTTTATCTTCTTACCCCCATTTATGATGATAACGGACTTCCCGTAACCTCTTCTCAGATTTCCCTTTACGAAAGGATTACCTCTCTTATGAGAAGCGGTATTGTAAAATCGGCATACACCCCCACCTACGGCGGTGTTGCAGAGGCCATTATGAAGATGGCCTTCGGTAATTCCATCGGCTTTAAATATGATACAGGTCTTTCAAACGATGCTATCTTCGGTTATAGCTACGGTGCCTTCGTATTAGAGGTTACAGAGGATATTGATGACGGTATTCTTATAGGTGAAACCACCGCAGATGCAACAATCACGAAGGGTAACGACAGCATAAGCCTTGCCGAGCTTTCGGGTATTTATGAGGATAAGCTTGAATCGGTTTACAGTTGTAATATTAAATCGGCAGATGAAAAGGTTGAGAAATTCAGCGCAACTGCCAATGCTCCCTATATTGCAAAGCAGTCCTTTGCAAAGCCTCGAGTTCTTATCCCCGTATTCCCAGGTACCAACTGTGAATATGACAGTGCAAAGGCAGTAAGCCGTGCAGGAGCAGAGCCTGAAATATTTGTTATAAAGAATCTTACATCACGAGATGTTGCAGAATCTGCCGCAAGCTTCGCAGAAAAGATTAAAAATTCTCAGATGATTTTTGTGCCCGGCGGTTTCTCCGGCGGTGACGAGCCCGATGGCTCTGGCAAATTCATTACCGCTTTCTTCCGCTCGGCAGAAATCAAAGAGCAGATAACAAATCTCCTCGAAAACCGTGACGGACTTATGTGCGGTATATGCAACGGCTTCCAGGCGCTTATCAAGCTTGGCCTTGTGCCCTACGGTAAGATAGTTGATGTGGATGAAAATGCCCCCACACTTACCTTTAACACCATTGGCAGACACCAATCAAAGCTCGTTCGCACAAGAATAGCCTCCAACAAATCTCCCTGGCTTATGAACACAAAGCCTGATGAGATTTACACAGTGCCGATTTCTCACGGTGAGGGCCGCTTTATCGCCGACAGCGAGTTTATTAAAAAGCTTGCCGAAAACGGACAGATAGCAACCCAGTACGTTGACCTTGAGGGCAATCCCACAATGGATATCGCCTTTAACCCCAACGGCTCATATTCAGCCATTGAGGGAATTCTCTCCCCTGACGGACGAGTATTCGGTAAAATGGGACACTCTGAGAGAATTGACTGCGGTCTTTATAGAAATGTTGAAGGAAACTTTGATATTGGAATGTTTGACTCGGCAGTTAAGTATTATAAATAATAAAAGAAACGGTGCAGTAATCTGCACCGTTTCTTTATTTTATGCTTTCAATATCATATGGCGTTGTTTGGTATACAAAATAGTTAAGCCAGTTTGAATAAAGAAGGTTTGCGTGAGAACGCCAGCTTACAACGGGATTTTTCTTGGGGTCGTCATTTTTAAAATAATTCTTAGGTATTTCTATAGGCAACCCTTGGGAAACATCACGGTTATATTCATTTAAAAGGGTATCGGCATCATATTCTGAATGTCCCGTTATGAATATCTGCTTTCCGTTTTTGGTGGAAACGGCATAAACTCCCGCCTCTTTAGAGGTTGAAAGAATTTTTAACTCCTTAACCTTTTTGATATCCTCAGCATCAATAGTAGTATGCCTTGAGTGAGGCACCATAAACACATCGTCAAAACCTCTGAAAAGGATAGACTTCTTGTAATCAACCTTGTGCTCGAAAACTCCGAAAAGCTTTTTCTCTAAAGGCTTTTTATTTATACCGAAATGGTAATAAAGCGCCGCCTGAGCTCCCCAACAGATATGAAAGGTGCTGTGAACATGGGTTTTGCTCCATTCCATAATCTCACAAAGCTCGTTCCAGTATTCCACCTCTTCGAATTCCAGCTTTTCAACGGGAGCTCCCGTTATAATCATACCGTCAAAGGTTTTATCCTTAACATCCTCAAAGGTTTTATAAAAGGTGAAAAGATGCTCTGCCGAGGTGTTTTTGGATTGATGGCTTTTAGTGTGAATAAACTCTAAATCAACCTGCAAGGGAGAGTTACCCAAGAGTCTTGATAACTGAGTTTCCGTTTCGATTTTTTTCGGCATAAGATTGAGCAAAAGTATCTTAAGGGGACGGATATCCTGAGTTATGGCTCGTTTTTCGGTCATAACAAATATATTTTCATCATTAAGAGTTTTTACCGCCGGTAAATCATTAGGAATTTTAATCGGCATACTTTTCACCTACCTTTTATATATTTTTTTATTTACATATTATCCAAAGCCTGTTTGATATCTGCAATTAAATCGTCAGCGCTTTCAATACCGCATGAGAAACGGATCAAATCGGGAGAAATACCTGCTGCAGCCAGTTCCTCATCGTTCATCTGACGGTGGGTTGCATTTGCAGGATGCAGACAACAGGTTCTTGCATCGGCAACGTGGGTTTCAATAGCCGCAAGCTTTAAGTTCTTCATAAAGCTTTCTGCAGCCTTTCTACCACCCTTAACACCGAAGCTTACAACACCGCAGCTACCGTTAGGAAGATACTTTTGAGCAAGCTCGTAATACTTATCGCCCTCAAGACCGGGATAGGTTACCCAGGCAATTCTATCATCAGCTTTTAAGAATTTTGCAACTGCAAGACCGTTCTCACAGTGCTTCTTCATTCTAAGATGCAGACTTTCAAGGCCTAAATTAAGCAAAAACGCATTCTGAGGAGCCTGAATAGAACCGAAATCACGCATAAGCTGAGCCGTTGCCTTGGTTATAAAAGCGCCGCCTAAACCAAAACGCTCGGTATAGGTTACACCGTGATAGCTCTCATCAGGTGTGCAAAGTCCGGGGAATTTATCGGGATACTTAGTCCAGTCAAACTTACCTGAATCAACAATACATCCACCTACAGCCGCACCGTGACCGTCCATATACTTAGTGGTGGAATGGGTTACAATATCTGCTCCCCATTCAAAAGGACGGCAGTTAACGGGGGTTGCAAAGGTGTTATCAATAATTAGAGGAACACCATGGGCATGGGCTGCATTTGCAAATCTTTCAATATCAAGAACTGCAAGGGCAGGGTTTGCTATTGTTTCACCGAATACCGCCTTGGTGTTTTCCTTAAATGCGGCATTAAGCTCTTCATCTGAGCAATCGGGAGAAACAAAGGTAAATTCAATACCCATTCTCTTCATTGTTACTGCGAAAAGATTATAGGTTCCACCGTAAATAGCAGATGAACAAACAACATGATCACCGCAAGAAGCAATATTAAATACCGAATAGAAGGAAGCTGCCTGACCTGAAGAAGTCAGCATAGCGGCAGTTCCGCCCTCCATTTCACATATTTTAGCGGCAACATAATCATTAGTGGGGTTCTGAAGACGGGTATAAAAATAACCCGAAGCCTCTAAATCAAAAAGCTTACCCATCTCTTCGCTTGTTGCATACTTAAAGGTTGTGCTCTGGATAATGGGAATCTCACGGGGCTCACCGTTACCCGGTGTGTAACCGCCCTGAACACATTTGGTTTCAATATTATAATTACTCAAGTTTTTCACTCCAGATTAAATAATTTTTTTGCGTTTATATTTAGTATACTCTCAATTTCGTTTTCGTCAAGTCCCATAGAGAAAAAACTTTCAAGCTCCTCCTTGTATGGCCACATAGGATAATCGGTGCCAAAAAGCACTCTATCTGCCCCATAATGACGAATTATCTCCTTGACCTTATCCTTTTCGATAAAGGGAAAGGTTGAGGAGCAGTCCACATAAAAATTCTTATGTCCTGCAAGGCGCATTGCCGCATCATCCCATACCGACCATCCGCCCATATGAGCGCCTATAACCGTAAGAGTGGTATATATTTCCAATATAGGAAGCATTCGGTTGGGATTCGAATAATCGTAACGGTTATCTCCCGTGTGCATAAGTATGGGAAGTCCCTTTTGTTCACACAGCTCATATATTTTAAGGCAACGGTAATCATCAATTTTGAATTGCTGTATATCGGGGTGAAGCTTAACCCCCTTAAGTCCCAATTCAAGAAGATGCTCTATATCGCCCTTTATATCTGCGCTATCGGGATGCATAGTACCAAGACCTGTGAATTTACCGTCGGCAATTTTTACACTGTCGGCAATAAATTCATTGATGCTTTTAACCTGCTTTGGGGTGGTTGCAACCGATTGAACTATAAAATGGTCTATACCTATTTCCTCGCCCTTTTTTATAAGGTCTGCCACCGTACCGTTATAAACGGAATGAAGTCCGTAAAAATTATCGGTACCCAAAACCGCCCTTGAGGCTATTTTCTCAGGATAAATATGGCAATGAGCATCTATAACATACTTGCCGTTAATCATTTCTTAAGCCCCAATCTTTCGGCGGCATCCTCACGCATTTTATACTTGAGAATCTTACCTGCCGCATTCATCGGGAAGCTGGATACAAACTCAATGTATCTTGGCACCTTATGACGAGCCATATGGTCGGCAATATATTTCTTCATCTCGGCCTCGGTCATTTCCTCGCCCTTTTTAAGGATGATACAAGCCATTATTTCCTCACCATACTGCTCATCGGGAACACCGATAACCTGAACATCGCTTACCTTCGGGCAGGTATAGATAAACTCCTCTATCTCCTTAGGATAAATGTTTTCTCCTCCACGGATAATCATATCCTTAAGTCTTCCCGTTATGCGGTAGTTACCGTCAGTATCACGACAGGCAAGGTCGCCTGTATGAAGCCATCCGTTTTCATCAATGGCCTCCGCAGTTGCCTTGGGCATTTTATAATAGCCCTTCATTATGTTATAACCGCGGGCAACGAATTCGCCGTTAACACCGTCGGGACAGTCAAGCCCTGTTTCGGGGTCAACTATCTTACATTCAACATTGGCAAATGCGCTACCAACCGTTTCGGTTCGCACAGCAAGAGAATCATAGTAGCTGCTCATAGTACAGCCGGGGCTTGCCTCGGTCTGACCGTAAACCGATACTATCTCCTTCATATTCATAACAACGGTTGCCTTTTTCATAAGGTCTTCAGGGCAGTTTGCACCCGCCATAATTCCCACACGCATGTAGGAAAAATCGGTTTTCTCAAAATCGGGATGCTGCATCATAGCGATAAACATAGTGGGCACACCGTTAAAGGCGGTTATATGCTCGTTATGAACACAAGAGAGAGCCGGTTTTGCCGAGAAATAGGGCAACGGATACATAGTTGTACCATGAGTCATTGAAGCGGTCATAGAAAGCACCATTCCAAAGCAATGGAACATCGGAACCTGAATCATCATTCTGTCCGCCGTTGAAAGCTCCATATGGTCGCCTATATATTTACCGTTATTAACAACGTTATAATGGGTAAGCATAACTCCCTTAGGGAAGCCGGTTGTTCCCGAGGTGTACTGCATATTGCATACATCGTTTTTATCAACGGCAGCCGCCATTCTGTAAACCTCGCTTACGGGAACCTGAGCGGCACGCTCAAGAGCCTCGTTCCAGGTAAGACAACCCTTCTGCTTAAAGCCAACGGTAATGCAGTTGCGAAGGAAGGGCAAACGCTTAGCGTGAAGAGGCTGACCTGACTTAAGATTCTCAAGCTCAGGGCAAAGCTCTGCCACAATTTCACCGTAATTAATATCCTTGCCGCCCTCGGTCATAATCAATGTATGGGTATCCGACTGACGAAGCAGATATTCAATTTCGTGAATCTTATAAGCGGTGTTAACAGTAACTAAAACTGCACCGATTTTAACCGTTGCCCAGAAAGCAATATACCACTGAGGTACATTGGAAGCCCATACAGCAACATGGGTTCCCGCCTTAACGCCTAAGGCTATTAAGGAACGGGCAAAGTTATCAACATCGTCACGGAACTCGGAATAGGTTCTTGTATAATCAAGGGTTGTATATTTAAAGGCATACTGGTCGGGGAACTCCTCTACCATACGGTCAAGCACATCCGAAAAGGTGCAATCAATAAGGTCATCCTTTTTCCAGATATATCTTCCGTTACCTGCTCTGTTATAATAGAGAGCCGACTGAGCCTTAGAGGTATCACCAAACTGGCGCATATAGTTTATAAACTGAGAGAAGATTATCTCCATATCGTCTAACTCTTCGCACCATTTGGGATCCCATTCAAGGGAAATAAAACCGTCATAATTAATAGAACGAAGACCTGCCATCATATCACCAATGGGCATTTCTCCCTCACCCATAAGGCAATACTGAAGCTTGCCGTCTACCATTTCGGCATCCTTGATATGAACGTGCTTAATATATGCACCCAAATTCTTTATAGTATCATCAGCCTGCTCACCTGCATAGAAATATGGGCAATGCATATCCCAAAGTGCTGCCAGATTATCACAAGCGAAGCGGTTGAGCAAATCTCTGAGTACTGAGGTATTGCAGAATATACCAGAGGTTTCAACAAGAATGGTTATTCCCTTTTTCTCGGCAGTCTCTAACACCTTTTCTATAATACGGGCGGTATTTTCCGCTCCCTCTTCGATATTTTCAAAGGCGCCCGAATGAATACGAACATAGGGTATTTTAAGATTAGCTGCAATTTCAATGCATTTTGAAATTTCCTCAATGCTTTGATTTTCGGTGCTTTTATCTGCAGTGTTGCAGATAGTGTCAATACAAGGTATCGACAGCTTCATCTCATATAATTTTCTCACCGTTGCGGCGGCAGTATAATCGTGAAAAGCGCCGTCAACATCAGTAAAGAGGCGGTTGCCAATATTATGAAGCTCTATACCCTGAAACTTAAGCTCCTTTGCAACCTGACAAAATTCCTCAAAGGTGTTGCTATGCCAACCCTTTGTTGAAAAAGAATATTTCATAAATTAAGCCTCCTCGTAGACTATCTTGTTAAC
>JAFPAV010000018.1 GCA_017390725.1 Clostridia bacterium
AATGCCAAGTACATCCTGCATACTATCACGGAAACCAAAGCCTCTATCAACACCGCGCTCATAAAAGCTTATAAAACGAGACCAGTCAAAGGTGGTTTTTGCCTGATATGCATGCCAGATATTAAGCATTGTGTTCATATCCTCGCAGGGGGTATCAACAATTAATTTATCGGTATGCTTTTGCCAATATTTCTTTATATCCTCAATATAGCCCTTTAGCGAAAAGGCATCGTCAATCTGACTGTCAATAGCGCACTTTTTATCGGTTGCGCCAAGGGTATAATTGAAATTCTTTTCTTCACCCGGCTTAAGGGTTATTTCAGAACACAAAACACCTACACAGTTATTGGAATACATAGGACTGTTTGTACATACGCCCGTATCCAAAACCTGAGGATTTGTTTCGCTTCTGTACTGACCCATAAATTTATTCAAATCGCAGTCATAACCGATAACCTCAAGGTCGGTAGCAATATAATCATACTGAGGGATGCCTGTAAGCTGCTCAGCAACAGTATCAACCATTATTTTCTTTCCATCAAAATCACTACGCAACGCCATACAGGGCCAGTGAGCCAACATATCATACTTTGCATCGTTCCAGCTGAACTCAACATAAGAATATACCTTGAGTTTTTTAGTTTTATCGCCCTCGTTTTTAAGAACTACATTCCATAACTCATATCTTTTGCCAAGGGGAACGCAATATGTAACAGAGGAAGAAATATCATTGTATTTTCCGGTTATTTTGGTATAACCCAAACCGTGACGGCACTCAAATTCCTGATTTTCCTTCATAACAGGCTGCCAACCGAGAGACCAATAATCTCCGCTTTGCTCATCACGAACATAGATATATCTGCCCGGTCTGTCGGTAGGACAGTTGTTGAACTTATAACGGGTAACTCTGCGGTTTGAAGGGTCACTATCAAAGGTGAGTCCGCCGCCGGTTGCCGAAACTATACCGCCGAATTTTCCGTTGCCAATATAGTTAATCCAGGGCGCCGGAGTTCTGGGATTAGTTATAACATATTCTCTGTTTGCGTTATCAAAATAACCGTAATTCATGCTTTTTCCTACTTTTCTTCCTCTAATTTTTTTATCCATTGTTCTATGAGCAAATCTCTTGCCCTTACAGCATCATCCATATTAGCATTTACTACGGATTTATTCCAAAAGGCCTCGTCATCAGTGAGATAATCCATTCTAACGAGCTCGGGATAATACGCCATAATCGGCTGTGTCTCACCCTCACCGCCGTGACCAAAGAATTCCTTTGTAACCTCTTCTCCGAACTGAGCGGCCTCAACCTTTATTTCGCAGGTGTTTTGCGGTTTTTTACCGTCAGTCCACCAAGCCTTACCGGTTTGTTCATAAGCACTGTAAGAATTTATCTGCTCCACAGCAAGCTGCAAAAATCTTTTAATACTACCGCCCTGATGGTGAACGAGTACATAAATACGCTTAAAGCCCATTCCCTTATAAGCAGATAAAATTTGCGAACAATATTCTATAAAGGTACCGATATGTATATCAACGGTTCCTCTATCCTCTCCCGATACCATATATCCCGTAGGACTAAATGTAAAGGGCGGCGCAACAACTATTTCGGTTTTCTTTTCAAGTTCCCTTAAAAGACCTTCAATTATTAAAAGGTCTGTTCCCAAGGGGAGCTGACTTCCGTGATATTCTATAGAGCCTACCGAAACCATAAGAGGAACGTTCTTATCAACAGCCTCTTTAAGCTCCGAAGGCTTCATATTCTGTAAATACGGCATTAGATTACACCTTTCTGAAGCATAACATTAGCATACAAAGCAGCCTCTGAGGTTGCAATAATAGCATAAGCGGTTTTAGCTTCTTCATAAAACTTAAATCTTTCTATCTGACCGATAACCTTGCCGCCTCTATCATCAGCCGCAGCGATTATCTTTTCATATTCATCCCAAATAGGAGTTTCAACCGTATCTCCAGGCATAACCTGCATAAGATTTACAGGCTTTTCAACATATGTATCAAGGGGAAAAACCTGCAAAATTGCCTCTAATATCTCACAAGCACCGTGTCCGTCTGCACGGATAACAATAGCATTCTTACCCATGCTTTCTGCAGGGAAATTACCGTCAGCGATAACAAGTCTGTCACTGTGTCCCATTTCGCAAAGGACCTTTAATAATTCAGGGGATAAAATTTTGGGGATATTTTTTAACATTTTACATTCTCCTTTATTTCACTGTATATTATCTTTCCGTTTTCCCAGGCAAAGCTTACGGATTTTTTACCCGGTAAACGCAAATTTTTAACCTGACCGTTTTTCCAGCTATCCGGTAAAGCAGGTAATAATTTAACATTGCCTTCTTTATCGCACTGTACAAGCATTTCTATTATTCCGCTTGCAGCGCCGAAATTACCGTCAATCTGGAAGGGCGGATGAGCGCACAAAAGATTCGGATAACTTCCTCCTGCAAGAGAAGGACTATCGCACTCAACAGGAACGGTTTTAAGCTGATTATTAAGAAGTTTTAAAGCATGATTTCCATCCCCTAATCTTGCCCAGAAATTTATCTTCCAAGCAAGGCTCCAGCCTGTACCTCCATCTCCTCTGGAAAGAAGTACTTTTTTAGCAGCTTCTCTCTCTTCTCGGTTAAATAAAGATGCAGGGAATAATCCGTAAAGATGGGAAACATGGCGATGATGAACATCCCATACCTCATGCTCAGTATGCCATTCACAAAGCTCTCCGTTACTGCAAATACCGGGTCTTTTGAGCTTTGGTACTATTTCTTTATATGTATTTTTCTTACCTAAAATCTCCTGAGCTTTGTCTACTGCTGTGAATAAATCGATAATTATCTCCTGAGTCATACCCGAAGATTTGTCAATAGGAATTACATTACCGTTTTCTATATAGTTGTTTTCAGGTGAGGTAGTAAGCGGCAGAATCAGTTTACCTTCATCTTCAATAAGCAAATTACTGTAAAACTCTGCTGCCCCATTTATTATGGGATAAATCCTTTTAAGATATTTTTTATCAAGTGTGTATCGGTAATAATCCCAAAGCATAACCGAAAGCCAGCCGGATGACATACACCAAAATCCCCACTGAGCATTATTATTCAGCCTATTGGTTGCAGGATGGGATATTCTCCAAAGGTCAGAGTTGTGATGGGAGGTCCATCCCGAAACTCCGTAAAAAATTTCTGCCGTTTTCCTTCCGCTTTCGGATAACTCTTCAACAAATCTTATAAGAGGTTCGTAACAATCAAATAGACCGCAAGGTAGTGTTGGCCAGTAATTCATTTCGGTATTGATGTTAGTGGTATAGTTACTGCTCCAAGGTGCCATTAGCTTATCATTCCATATACCCTGAAGATTCATCGGTTGTGTTCCCTTTCTGGAGCCCGATATTGTAAGATATCTTCCGAAATTAAACAACAAAGCATATAAAGCATTATCCTGTTTACCGTTTTCCAAACGCTTTAGTCTCTCATCGGTTGGAATTCGACTGTTTTCACCGTTACTAAGAGAAATACCACACTTATTATAAAGCTTTTTATAAGAAGCAATACTTTTTCTCTTTATAACGCAATAATCTTCCTCTATAGCTCTTTTTAAATCATTTTTGCAGTTTTGCAAATATGTATCTGCATGGGGTGTTATATTAAATTTCTCAAAATTTGTTCTTGCGCTGAAATAAATTACAGCTTCATCTGCACCGTCCACCGAAATTGAATTTTGGGAATAAACAACCTTTCCGCCTACGGTTTTTACCGCCATTGCACCAGAATAGCTTACACCTTTGCCATCATAAATGGCATACTCCATCGTTCGGGGAGCATCGCCATAATCAGAAAGGAAAATAGGTGCCGTTCCTTGCAATAGAACCATATTTTCTTCTGTAAGATAATCACATCTAAGTCTTCCTTCCAGTTGTGCAGTAAAAGAAATTTTATTTTTTCCTTCGCTGCTTAAATGTACGACTAAAACCTGAAACGGCTCACTTACAAAATATTCCCTTTTATAAGCAACACCATCAGCAATATACTTAACAGTATGAACAGCGTTTGAAAGATTTAACTCTCTTTTATAATTTTGAGTTTTGTCTGTGTGCTTCTGAAATATTTTTATATCCGCCAAAGGCATATATAACTGATTAAGGTAATCGCCGAAATTATCCTCAAGATATTTTTGAGCTTCAGTTTTTTCTCCCTTATCAAACATTTCAATTGCTTTTCTATAAACCGATGGATAATCCTCTATATTATTTTTCCTTGGGTAACCGCTCCACAAGGTATCTTCATTTATAGAAATTTTTTCTTCTTCAGCGCCTCCGAAAACTATTGCACCTATTCTTCCGTTACCCAGAGGTAAAGCGTTATTAAAACAGGTTGCGCTTTGCTTATACCAAAGCTTGTTTTCAGATGATTTGATTTTAAATCTCGTATCAAACACCACCGCATATAATTTTACTATATTATATATAAATATTATCCTAAAAGCAAATAAAATGTGCCTTCATTTAAAATATCGTTATTTGTTATAAAATATTGAATATTTTCTTGGCATTATCGCACATTATACCATGCATATAAGGCTCTTCTAAAGTATAATAATCCACATAGTAAACATCCATGTATCTATCCTTATTATCGATGGGATTATCGGTTCCAAACATCATTTTGTGGGCTATACCCATTTGCGCTGCCTTTTTAACAGCATCAAGCTTTACCCAACTGGTGTCACCGTAAATGTTTTCATTATCCCGAACCGCCTGCAACGCCTCTTCACAGTCATCACTGGAAATATCCATATGCGCCATAACAAAAACGGTTTTCGGATGTTTTTTTGCCGCATTTACAACATATTTTATATCTGAAAAACCCGAAGTATTGGTATGTATTTGAACGGGAATAGAATACTGCGCCGCCATTTCATAATAAAAATCAAAGCACTCATCATCCGCCCGTTTTTTCGAAATATCAGGATGTATCTTTATTCCCTTTACTATATCTTTATTATCGATATAAAGCTTTTTGAATTGGTTTTTTTCTTCACTTGTGATGTTTTCTGCTACCCACAACAAGCAACCAAGTCTTTTGCTGTTTTTTCTGACTATTTCAATCATTTTTTTGTTTGCTTCAATATTTTCATGATTTTTGCAGCATTCAATATTTGAAATAAGAGCATAATCGATTCCGTGCTTATCCATACATTGAAGCTGCAACTGAATAGTCATATTAAATTTTTCTGTAATACCATAATGGGTATGAACATCAATAATCATTTTAAAAACCTCCGTAAATTTAAGGAAAAATAAACATTATTTGCCTATAATAATTTTTCACTCGTTTCACAAAATATAATTGCAAGCGCAAAACAGAAATATAGATTTAAGGAGTGAAATACAATGGCTAAAAACGTAGTACCTGAGGCTAAGGATGCTCTTAACCGTTTCAAGATGGAAGCTGCTAACGAAGTTGGCGTAAACCTCAAGCAGGGTTACAACGGTGATCTTACCTCTAAGCAGGCTGGTTCTATCGGCGGTCAGATGGTTAAAAAGATGATCGAATCCTATGAAAACAGCATGAAGTAAGATTTACTTTAACGGGTGCCTTTGGGAACGAAGGCGCCCACTTTTTTACTAAATTCAATATACCATAACCGCCTACCATATTCAATACTATTTTAAATATAATAATATTATTTATTAGAACAAATATGTGAATAATTTTCATTTTTTAAGCACAAAATAATATTGCCGAAAAGGAGTGAAATTATGTTTGATAAAATTTGTTTGATATTGGTTATTATCGGCTCCTTAAACTGGGGACTCGTTGGTCTTTTCGAGTTTGACCTGGTAGCTTGGATTTTCGGCGGAGCCACAAACATTTTCAGCCGCATTATCTACACAGTAATCGCTCTTGCAGGAATTTGGTGTATATCCCTTTTATTCCGCAACAGAGGAGCTATTGATTCGGCTGACTAAAAAAATCACGGTGTTTTAAACACCGTGATTTTTTTAATAGTTTTCCATAGCAAATTTTATTATTGGTGCATTATCCTCAAGACCGTGAGGATGATGGTCGCAGCCCGGTTTAATTATTTTTGTTATTTTTCCGCCATTCTGCTCATAATAATCAGCAACTGCTTTGCCGTTTTCGTGATACGGAACTACAGTATCACTATCTCCGCAAATAAGCATTACGGGAATACCGTTTTCAAACATGGCGGGAATGTTATCCACAGGATGATTACGGTAATTGATAAGCTGTGACTTTGTAAGACCGGTTGTGTTGGTGAATTCTTCATACATACTGTCAGTAGCATCACCTATGCCACAAGGACAACTAAGTAAATTAACCACCGGCGCATCAAGATACACTGCCGCAACATATTTGGGGTATTTAGCCGCAAAATAAATCGCCTGCATACCTCCGCAGCTCATTCCGACACACATGCATTTCTCATTAAGAGAAAATTCCTGCCTTAAAAATTCGCAAAATACCGGCTTTACATCGGTATCCTCTTCAAGACACCATCTGGTTTTGTTCTGAATATGTGCAACATAGTAACCTTTCTCCAGCATTTCCAGTTCGAAAGACGGAAAAGCTCCGAAATATTCGGTTTTAAAAAGCCATTTTTTGTCTTCCCCCGGTTCCTTGGGGCAAACAAGTATTGCCTTCCTGCCCTCAAAGGAAAAATCCAGCTTTTTATATCCGTTCCATTCATTTGCAGCATAATCTATCATTTTTTCAATACCTCTTTCACCTTTTCAATTAAAGCATCGGCAAGAATGCTATAACCCTTATCCTCAAAATGGAAAGGATCGGTATGATATGATTCTATTTCTCTCGACACTGCAAATAAATCGGCAACCTCACAACCCTTATTTGCTGCAATTTCCATTGCCTTTTTGTTTCTTTCTAAAACCTTTTCGGTAGTTTCAGAACGTTCTTTAACATCGGTTGTGAGCACTAAAATTATGGGTGTTCGGGGAAAATTAGATTTTAGAAAATCCACGAAATCCTCATAATATCTTCCGTATTCCTCACCTGATAAATGAAATCCGTGAAGACCGTTATTAAAAAGAATCGCTTCTCTGTGGGACTGCTGTTTTACAAAAAGCAAAAGAGATTCCTTAAAATAAGGATTATCGATGGCCTTGGAGGTTCCAAAGCCATCGAATAAAATTTCACCATTTGCGTTTTGATTGCAAAATCTACGGGTTCCGCAAGAGATAGAATCCCCTATATAAAGAACTCGTCTTTTGTCATTTTCAGCAGTTTTTTCCCACCAGGTATTATCCCACTCATAAGTTTCAAGCCTGGAGTGTGTAGGTTTCTCCTGATAAGTAAACTCTGACATTAGAATTCCCCTTATTTATACATAGGACCGTAATTTTCACAAGCTCTGTAATCTGCGCCCTCTTTATCCATACCGAATGCATTCCATGCAGCGGGACGGAAAATCTTCTCATCGGGAACATTATGCATACAAACAGGAATTCTGAGCATTGAGCACATTGTGATAAGGTCGGCACCGATATGACCGTAAGAAATAGCACCGTGGTTAGCACCCCAGTTATTCATTACTTCATAAGCAGTCTTAAAGGGCGAACCCTCCTTACCGTCACAACGGGGAGCAAACCATGTGCAAGGCCATGTATAGTCGGTTCTCTTCCAAAGAGTATCGGAAACATCATCGGGGAGATTTACAGTCCAACCTTCAGCAATCTGAAGAACAGGACCTAAGCCCTTAACAAGATTTAATCTTATCATTGTAGCGGGCATTTCTGCTCTTGTTAAGAAACGTGAAGAATATCCGCCGCCACGGAAATATCCGTTATCAGCAGCATTCCAGGTAGTAGCAGCCATAACCTTATCCTGATCGGCTTCGGTCATTTCATACCAAGGCTTCATAACAGCGTTGCCATTTTCATCTGTAACCTCGCCGCAAGCATCAAGACAGCAAGCGCCTGAGTTGATGAGATGGATAACACCGTCAGCCTCCTTAGCCTTGCCGCTTATATCATAATTGGTTACACGCTTAATAGCATCACCGCTCCAATATGTACGAACATCAGCAAACATCTGAGCTCTGTTGGTTAATAACTTCATAAAGAGCATACCCATACCGTTGAGTACATCGTTTTCTGTAGCAAGAATGTAAGGCTCTCTTGCACCCTCCCAGTCAAAGGAGGTGTTGAGGATTGCCTCTGCAAAGTCACCGTTGGGATAGAAATCGGTCCACTGACGCTGACCCTGGAAGCCTGCCGCAATAGCGTTATGGCCAACAGCCTCTTCCTCACAGCCTTCGGGAAGATTTGCATTACCGTTCATAAGATCCTTGATAATAACAGCCATCTTTACAACGAACTCAAACTGCTCTTCCTTAACCTCATCGCTGTTCTTAACAAATTCGGGGTTCTTATCGAAACCGATATTGCACTTTTCTTTAGCCCACTTGAGAGCCTTCTGATACTCTTCTTCATTATAGATGCCTTCAGACATTCGACGGATGATTTCTACCTCATCAACCGACTCAACTCTCATACCGAAATATGACTCAAGGAAATCGGAATCAATGATAGAACCGCCGATACCCATACAGATAGAGCCTATCTGGAGATAGGATTTACCCTTCATGGTAGCAACAGCCACTGCTGCACGACCGAATCTGAGTAACTTTTCTTTTATATCATCACCGATAGTTGAATCATCAGCATCAACAACATCGTGACCGTAAATACCAAATGCAGGAAGTCCCTTCTGAGCGTGGGTAGCAAGTACCGATGCAAGATAAACCGCACCGGGTCTCTCGGTTGCATTGAGTCCCCAAACGCCTTTTATTGTATTGGGATCCATATCCATTGTTTCAGAGCCGTAGCACCAGCAAGGTGTAACGGTGAGAGTAATATCAACTCCGCACTTTCTGAACTTATCGGCACAAGCAGCCGCCTCAGCAACACGACCGATGGTTGTATCGGCAATAACAACCTTTACAGGCTCTCCGTTAGAATATTTGAGGTTTTCCTCAAAGAGCTTCTTTGCAGCCTGAGCCATTCCCATGGTTTGCTCTTCCAGGCTTTCACGAACCTTTAAGGGTCCTCTTCTTCCGTCAATAGTAGGACGGATTCCGATTACCGGATAATCTCCGATTAATCTGCTTTTTGCCATAATAATACCTCCCAGTAATATTTTTTATTATTCTAATTGAATTATAGTATGAAATATGATAAAATACTTGCGTAATAGGGAATTTAATTATAACAAAAGTCACTTTTGCGAGGTGTTTATATGAAATACATAGAATATAACGAAAAAAAGCAACGAGGCTCTGCTGATTTTCCTATTCAGTATTACTATGTTTCATCGGTTCATCCCCAGTATGAAATGCCCCTTCACTGGCATAGAGAATTTGAAATAATAAGGGTTTTAGAGGGTGAATTTTCCGCCTTTATAGACAATGTGGAATACACTATGCAAAAAGGCGATATTTTACTTGTCGAATGCGGAATTCTCCATAGGGGAATGCCTAAAAACTGCATATACGAATGCATAGTTTTCGATGTTGGAATGCTTAGAAAAAAGCATAGTGATATCCTGAGTAAATATCTGCTACCGATAATGAACAACACCGTTGGAATTAAAAGATTTTTCAAACATGGAAACGGTGAGTTTTACAGAATAATCAATGACCTTTTTATAACTATGCGAGGAGCTTCCGAATATTATCAGCTTAAGGTTTACGGCTTAATTTACAGCTTCTTTACATGCCTTTATTCCTCGGGCTTTGTAACCCATAGAAACAGTCGCCACAATGCAAAACAGTTAAAAATTCTTATGGAATTATTAGACTGGATAGATTCAAATTTCAATGAGGCTATTACGCTCCGTGACCTATCTCGGGTTAGCGGAATGAACGAAAAATATTTATGCAGATTTTTTAAAGACTATACCTCCCGTACCCCCATTGATTACATTAATAATCTTAGAATTGAAGCCGCCTGTCACGAGCTTACAGCTGGTGATATGACCATCACCGAGGCCGCCATTGAATGCGGTTTTAACGACATCAGTTATTTTTCAAAAATGTTTAAAAAATATAAGGGCATAACACCGAGAGAATATGCTAAAGCTAATAAATAACACTTTATACAAAAACCGTCTGACCAAAGTCAGACGGTTTTAAATTAATCCTTTATAAGCCTTGCTTCAATATAAAATCTTTTATCGGCGGCATGTCCCATTGAAAAGGTTTTTCTGGGCAGAGAGCCATCCTTTATAACTGCAGTGAAAAGCTCACTTTTTTTCATACCTTCAAAAATAAATCCTACAGTATTTTCCTTTTTTGACAGGCTTTCAACAACCTGTTCGCCGTGGATATAATCTATAGATGCACTTGT
>JAFPAV010000019.1 GCA_017390725.1 Clostridia bacterium
ACGGAGATTTAATAAAGGGAAGAATCAGTTCGGAGGGTATTCTTATATATTCCACCGCTACATCTTCTTCTCTAATCACCCGCATAAGCGTTCTGAAAATTAGCGGTATCATATGTGTATGCTGATGGCTGTCTATCAAAATGGGTGTGTGTTCGCCCATTTTATTTTCCCAAAAATCGATTTGTGCTTTAATTTCGTTATAAAGTTGTTTTTCAAGCAACCGCCTATTACCGAAAAGGGAGAGAAAGAAAAGTCCTATAAAAGAATACTTGAAAAATCCTTTTTCTGATACAAGCAGACTAACATCTTCCTTTTTGGATAAAGGACAACCTTCCACTAAATTCAAATGTAATGATAATTTAATGTTTTCGCTAAGTAGGCGCTCATTAAAATCCGAAAGGTCGCCGTTTGGCAAAACGCTTATTTTGTTCAGAACACCTTTTTTAAGACATTCTTCTATGCGGGTATTACTCGACCTTGATATACCATAATCATCCGCACAAAAATATATCATCTAAAACCTACCTCTAATCTCCCAATTTAATAACAATTACATTGTCGATTATTTGAATTGAATTCTTATCGGGCCAATTGCTTAAACTGTCTTCGTCTATTTTGCTCATCAGTTTTTGTTTTTCTTCACCCGAAAGGAATTTATATTCTTTACCGCAATAATCGTTTAATGCGCTGCACAAAACGCTTTGTCCGACTATTTCGTCATCGGCTCTTATGATGAGCCCATCGGTAGTGCCCGTCATTTCGGGCGGTAAATTTGAACTATACGCTTCGCTATAATCCAATGCGCCTAATACCAAAATGCTATCACAAGCGTTTGCGCAATCAGTTTGTTCTATTCTATCAGCAATTCGGTTCAGGGTACCGATTGATTTTTCGTATGCCATATTAAGTTTATGATAACTGACATTAGCAATAATTATGTAGTTAAAAATCAAGACTACCGATATAACTAAAACCGACCAAGATTTTATTGCTTGGAATTTTATATTTTTATATTCAATTTTTTCATAAGCGAGTATGAAAATTAAATAAAAACTAAAATATCCCATTTTCATTAGATTATGATAATCAATTGAGCTATTTATAATACTTAACACGCTCGCTCCTATCGGCAACAAAACTACCAAAGCAGCGATAAGCACCGTCTTCAAAATACCTATTTTATTTCTAACTATATACACTAAATAGAAGACAAAAGCGATTATACCAATTGTAAGGTTGATAACACTAAAAGCATTTATACCGTTTGAAAAATCAAAGAAATAACCCACAAAAGACTCTTTGATTGTGTAAAGCGAGGCGAAAAGATTAATTCCTGAAAGTGATGCCGCATCACCAAAGCCTTGATAATCCAAAAGTGCTGTTTTTGTTAATTTCAAAAGCAACATAAACGCCAAATAATATAGAACCATTCCCAAAGCGCCTGTAAGCAAAAACTTAGCAATGTAAACAAACAGTTCTTTTATTTTTATTTCCTTTGATAAGGCTTTAACTATCAAGAAACAAAGCAAAAGCATTATTGTAACGGTTATGTAAGCTTGATAAATTCCAACAGATAAAGCAATTAAAATTACTGAAATTAAATACTTGGGTTTTTCTCTTGTTAAAAACAATACTGCTAATACAGATAGAAGAAAAGAAAATGCGTAAGCATCTGCCACATAGTTATACATCATAACAGATGTAACCGTTGGGAAAGAAACTACCATAGCGCCTATAAGACAAGCTGTTACGGTTTTCTTTACCTTAAAAATTCCAACTATTGCCACCGCACCAAGCGCATGAAACAATATAGCCATAAGTCCCGTAACCCAAGGTAAATCGTAAAACGAACTAATAGCTGAAACCACAGGCAAAAACCATCTTCCCATTGAAAGCATATTTTGCGCGTCATACCTAAAGACAAGCGAATCCCAATTTGGAAGCCAGTTTGTAATTTTATAAAGATGAGTAATTAAACCTACTACAACCGCCGATATAAAACAAATCTTCCACTGCAGTAATATATTGTTTTTGAGTTTATCTATTATCTTTTCGGGCAAAATTACCACTCCAACCATTTAAACTTATGCAAAAATTTCCCATAAAGTTTATTATACATTTTAACACCGATAATTCGCTTTATTCTTGTAGTCCTTTTTGTAACCTTCGAAGTCCACGAAGCTGAATAATGGTGTATAGAATAGGTATTTTCTGTAATCGTCTTTTTCCCTGTATAATAATCCATAGGGCAAAGAAACTCGCTTGGCAAAAAGGTCATATCCATAAATTTTTGGTTCTTATTATTTACATCCATACCAAGCCTTTTTAAAGATTCCGTATTTCTATCAGGACACGGTGTAAGGTCATAACTACCGTCGGGTAAAGCAAACGGAATATTATCGTAATCTTTCAAAAACTCGGAAACAATTTTGTTTCCCTTTTGGGCGCCGAAGCCTAATCCCGTTGCGACAATCCCCTTTTCATCAAACCCCATAAAACCGTCAAGCTTCAATAAATCATCAATAGGTTTTATAAGTTCAACATCGGTATCAAGGTATATTCCGCCGTTATCATAAATTATTTTAAGCCTTGCAACATCGCTGACAAATGCCCATTCCCCCGCTTCATACGCTTCGCGCATATAGCGGTTTTGAAGTAAATCAAAATTATCCTCGTTATGACAAACAATCTCATAATCGGGACAATATTTTTTCCAACTCTTAATACATTTTTTTGCGAGTTTTGGCATTTCGCCTTTGCCAAACCAACAATAATGAATTACCTTAGGAATGTTCATTTCGATTCCTCCTAAGTGCAATTAAATTTTTGAACGAAGTTCTAAAGAAGATAAAATTAACCGCAACGTAAAGCGGGACAATCCAAAGTGTATGTGTAATTCCCTTTAACAAAAGTGCTAAGAAACTAAGTCCGCAAAAACTATCAACAAAGAAAATTAGCATAATAACGGCAAAAACCGCGCCGTTTACAATCCATAGTTTGTAGGTGTTAAAAACACTTCTGTTAAGTACCTTTTTGTTGGAATAGTAAATCATCATAGCACCTCTATAAAGTAATGCCACAATGGTGCCGATAATTGCACCGCAAATTCCCCATTTTAAAATTGCAACAACCGAAACGACAATATTTATTACCATTTCCCATATTGCGTGGGAGCGTGTTTCTTCAAATTTTCCTGAAAATTCAAGCACATGGTTTGAAGGCAACTTTCCGTTTGCTAAAAGGTTCATAATAACAAACAAAATCACAAGATAAACATTTGTATAATTAGCGTCATCAATTCCGCCTGTGTATATCTGAATTAATGGTAAAAGGAATACTGCCATAAGGGTATAAATTATAAAGGTTGCCATTATGTAAAATGTTTCATAAACATTATAAACCTTTAAAAACTTTTCTCTATCAGTATGGAACATTTGACCGAGTGCAAAACTAAATCCCGAAATAATGCTTGTTATAAAGGTTTGCACCTGTGAAAAGAAAATGTTATAAATGGTATAAACGCTAACAACCTTAAAGTCGGTAAGAAAGGACAAAAGCAAAACATCGGTATTATTAAACACCATACTCGAAACTTGATGTACAAGAACCGATTTTCTTTGGGAAACCGCCTCATAATCGGGTTTTGCTTTAAGGTCGAGCCATTTATATCTTCTCTTTGCTTGGATAAATACATACGCTAATTGTAAGAGATATAAAATGCAGTAAACCAACTGAATAAGAATAAGACTGTTTGAAAGTACTAAAACAAGTATTTTACCAATATTTGATAAAAGCTGTAAAACTGTTTCAGAGTTTGTTATTACATACTTTCTGCCGTCTACCTCTAATAGTATTCTATATTTTGCCTGAACAAAATAACTGAACAAAGCAGGTAAAGCCGTTAGTACAACTATTCCGAAAATCACAGCGGGTTCAATGCTTGTAGGCACTATAAATGCGTAAACTATTGCTATTAAAAGAACAATAGCGGCATATAAATAGCCTATTTTACAGTAATAGCTGTGGGTCGCTGAAATTATCGAGCTTACCTTGCCGTAATTTTTTTCGGCTACAGGTTTATAGAGTGCTTGGGTTGTAGCAAGTCCTACACCCGATTCAAGCAAAAACATATAAACAAAAATTTGCTTGATTGTAGAAAGCACACCGTTTACTTCAGAGCCAAAATTTTCCAAATAAAGTCTTGGAAGAAGGAAACTTAAAACGATTAAGACAACCTGATAAACTATACCGGAAAGCAAATTGTATTTAATTCTGTTATCCTTTTTTGCCATTTTAAAGTTCCCTCCTTTTAAAGTTTTTATACCTTGTTTTCTACATAATCCTTTGTGGCATTTTCTTTATGAATAATTTTTGCAGGGTTTCCAATTACAATGCTATGAGCGGGAACATCAAAATTAACAAAGGTTAAGGGTGCTATAAGCACATCTTCACCTATTTTCACGTTTCCAACTATAACCGAGTTGGTCCCTACCCAACAGTTGCCCTCAATCGTTGGTGCGCCTTTTCTTGATCCGCGGTTTTCATAGCCTATTGTAACACCGGTTGCGATATTAACGTTTTTACCGATTTTAGCTTCGGGATTGATAATAACCCTACCGCTGTGACCAATATAAAAACCTTCGCCAATATGTGTCCTTGCAGGTATTTGTATATGCGTTTTATAAGATAAAAGCTTAAGTTTTACTGTATAGTAAAGTCTTAACGGCTTAAAACGGGCGGTGTTTGCCTTTCTGAAAAGTGCAATATATTTCAGTTCTACCGGTCTAAACAATCTTTTAGTAAAAGTTTCGCCTTTTTCGCCGTAATATCTATATAAATCTTTAGAAAATTTGTTATCCATACTTTTCCCCAACTTTATATAAACTTGTTCATATACCCTCTCGCAAATGCTTCTGCCTTATTTTCCGGCAGTGCTTTCGTATAATACCAACCTTGAATATAGTCACAATCGCTGTTTGAAACCATGTTATTTTGTTCTTCTGTTTCAACACCCTCGCACACAACGGTAAGATTAAGATTGTGCGCCAAAGAAACTAATCCCTTAAATAGTTTTTTACCTTTTTCCGTACCCGTTAAAAGTAAAATTTCTCTATCAAGCTTAATAACATCAATAGGATATTCACAAAGGCTGACAAAAGAAGTATATCCACTACCAATATCATCAAGCGCGATACGGAAACCGAGTTCCTTAACCTTAATAATGTTATACATTGCTGTAACTAAATTTTTCTCTAAAGAATCTTCGGTAATTTCGATTAGCAATTTTTTTCTGTCAAAATCATATTTTTCTGCTATTTCTTTAATTCTGTGTACAAAATCTTTTTCGGATATTGTAAGTCTTGTAATATTGCACGATAAGGTAAAGTTACCAAACTCAGTTCCTTTCCACTCGCTGAGTTTTTTACAAACCTTTTCGAACATATAATAGTCAAACCTCACTATAAGTCCTGACTTTTCCATTAAGCCTATATATGTTCCCGGGAAAATCGTCTCGCCCGCGGAATTTACCCATCTTGACAAGGTTTCTGCCGAAACAATTTTTTTGTTTTTATTATCTACAATAAACTGAAGTTGCATTTTGAACTCATTGTTTTCAAAGCCGGTTGTAATTTCCTTCAAAAGTTTTCTCTCTTTTAAAAATGCACGACTGTATGATGCACCATTCTTAAATGATTCAGTAAGTTTATTGCTCATTAATTTCTACCCCACTATATAATTTTGGTATTAAACAATATATGCAAATTTTTTGGTATTAAAACAAAAAAACTGCAATAATAGAAAGTCAAAATAAAGACTTTTTATCATTGCAGCTGGACTGGCATAGTATAAACCTTAGCCTCTTTGCTTTGCGTCGCCGACTTTCATCGGTTTTGCTAATTATTATACTAACAGTATGTTGCAATGTTTCGTATTTGTCAATAACTTTACGCTTTTGCAAACACCCAAAGGGTATTTACCACCGTATCTGTGTCACTGAGTTTATAAACACTTAATACCACGCTTTCGCCATTGTTTTTCTTAAACGTAATTTTAGGTGTTTTGTCTTCTGCTAATTGATGGATAATAGCTTCATAATTCAAAAAACTCATTACCGATCTATGATAATCTGGATCAACCCACTCGGAAACGTATTTTGAAAACAAACTTGAAAAATGTTCTTCGTTTTCGTTGTATCCCAAATACGCCGGCATTAAAATATGTCTGGCTTTATCGGTATCTAACGAAACGCGATATATACCGTTATAGTTTTCTTTAAGAACCGAAAGCATTGTGTCAATCTCAAGTATACCGGTTTTTGCCTGAATATAATCTTTGTTAGAGTTTTCAGTAGTGTTTTGCTGTTTGTTTTGGTAAAATTCCGCCTTTTCTTCGTACATTCTTACTTCAGCTTCTCTAACCATTTCTTCAACATAGATATTTTGCGCTCTGAAAGACACGCCTATTGCAACATGATATTTTCGTAAACTTAATTCTGCGTTTAGCTGTTCGATCTTATCCTTTATAGCGTCAGGTGTGATATTTTTACAAAATACCAAAAATTCATCTCCACCCATACGGTAAACATTATGACCATAAAATACGTCCTTTAATGTGTTAGCAATGTATATAAGCATTTCATCGCCAACAGTATGTCCATACTTGTTATTAATTAGATGCAGTTCGTTAACATCAACATAAAGACAAGCAACATTAGTATTATCTTCTTGTTCTAAAACAAGCAAATCATTTTTATAAGCGACACGATTAAAGGCTCCTGTAAGGGAGTCGGTTGTTGCAATAAGTTTTGTTCTGTTAAGGTGATTTTTGTTATACAAAGCCATAGAGAAACAAGCCGATGTTTTTTCGGCGAGAATTCTTACCTGCTTTGAGTATTTAGCATTAAATACCGCTAAAATCGTAGTATGATTTGCGCTATTCACAGTACCGGAAAGTGAAATATCGAAAATTTTGTTTTCTTTTAAAAAACTATAAAGAGTAGGATTGGTTTTATATAAATATTTATTTGGTTTAATAGAGAGAATATTCAGAACTTTTCCCTTTAAAGTGTGCAATTCAGAAACGTATCTTAACAATTCTGACCTTATGTATTTCTTAGCATCATCATCCAAAGAGAAACCTTCTGCAATATATCTATAATCCTCACCGTCGGTGTTATAAAATATAGCCGACCTTGCCTTTGCAAAAATGCATACCTGTTTTAAGGATTCTATAATATTGTTCTTGTCACCTACTGTTTCCAAAAGCACCTTTCTAACGTCAGATGCACAGGATGTTATTTTATTAACTTGCTTTTCGCTTCTCATCAAAACAAGAATATAAACAAAAATAACAACAATCATTGCAAAGAAAACCAATGATAGTATTTTTGTTAATCTGCTTATTTTAGTAAATACCTGTGAATCGTATCTTACCAAAGCAATCATCCAACCGATTTCATCTATTGCAGAATAGTGCATATATGCATTTTCGTCCCTGTACGCCGACTCAAATGATAGAAATCCTTTATCATTTTTTGAAAATTCTTCATATGAAGAACCGTCGTTATACTTACGGTCTTCCAAAAAAGATATATTTCCAAGGTTATTATGTACGTTATCAATAAGAAGGTCGCCCGATGCTTTATCGTACACAAACAACTGCGCATTAAGCTCTTCAGCCATTTTTTTGTATTTATTACCGATTTTATCAAGTCGAATAACACCGTATAAAATACCAACCGTTTCATCGCCTACCATAATTGGCACGGCGCTTCTAACTATTTCTTTACCACGTGTGGTAATATCGCTTACCCTTGAACTTATATAAGAACCCTTTTTAACTTCTTCTTCAAAAGAAAAAGTTTCTCCCGTTTCAATTGTTCCCGTTCTCGTAACAAAAGTATTATCGCTATTTAAAATACCGATATTTTCTATTAAACCGATAGGTTTGAAAGATTCAAACATTATGTCATAACGTTCTTCTTCGCTGTATAGTGTTGCAGCAAAGTTAGCCATAGTAGAAAGATTTTCGCGGTCAGATATTAACTGTAAAGTAATATCATCTTTAATTTGCTTTGTTTGAACATGAAGGTTTTCCTCAGCTTCATTCATTGCATCAACATATAAAAATCCTACCATAGCAAGAAAAATTGAACATAATAAAACAGTAGTAATAACCGTATGAAAAACATAGTGTTGACTATGTTTTTTCTGACCAAACCTCGTCGGCATCGTTTCACTCTCCTCAATATATCTCTAAAATATATATTTATATATATTTTAGCACATATTTATTGATTTTTCAATATTTTAGTTTTTTCGCCAATTTTTTACCATTTAAAAATGTAAAATTTTGGAGAACGATATCTTCGGGCAAAATTTCAAGAGAACACCATAAATTTTTTACCATTAAAATTTTCTTTTGATTTTGCAGGTTTAAGAGATATTAAAACACCTGCAAGCATAATACAGAAAAATTTAACAACCCATTCAAGAAGTTTCATTTTATCTCCTAAAAAATAAAAAAGTGCGCAGCAAAGCCACGCACCGAAAAATGCATAGCCCGTTGCTGCGACACAACTTTGACACCCAATCAGGAATGCACAAAAAAAGGGTATGCATTTTTACCATAGTAAAATGCATATCCAGAGTGGAAAATATACATGTTAAGTTGTGTCGCATTGTTATTGCAGCATATTTGTTTATTTTTATCAATAAAAACAAATTTTAACAAATATCCAATTTGTAAACTTTTTTCCGCTATGGTTATTTTTACCTAATAAATATTGTAATTTTTATTAAATATGGTATAATATATTGGTAATTAAAGAAAGGAAGTTCTTATATGAATTCCGATTTTAAGACCAAAACAAAGGATTTACTCAGTAAAAGTAAAAGCGCCGTAAAGAAGGGCAGTAAGGCTGCCTTTAGTTTTCTGCGCCGTTTTTTTAATATATATGTTCCAAAATTCCTTAAAAATAATTTTGAGGTAAGCATCAATAAGGGCTGGAAAACCGCAGGTATAATTCTCGGTACGGTTTTGATGGCGGCGGTAGTTATATTTGTTGAATCATATACATCTGCGCCCTTTGCTGCCCGTTGGTGGCTGTTGGCGGCGGCTCTGTGTCTGCCTATTCTTGTAACGGTAAGCTGTGTTTTCACCGTTCGTATTAAAAACGATAAGTTTGATAAGATATGGCATTTGGTGCTTCTTCTCCTTTTGCCCTTCCTAACTATTACTATGACCGAGTGCTTAAATGATGTTTTCATTTATAATATGACCTATCTCGGCCTTTTGGGCAACTACCTTGTTATTTTAATTATGCTGTTCTTGGTATTTGCCATTTCGGGCAGTATAAGGCTATCGGTACTGATTGTAAATCCCATACTTTTCGGTTTTGCCCTTGCCCATAGCTATATTATGAATTTCCGTGGAACACCCTTTATTCCTATGGATTTCTTGAGTATCACAACGGCGGTGGGTGTTGCAAACACCTATAGCTATATCCCAACCTATAAGGAAATGACGGGTATTATGCTCTTCTGCCTTATTATTGTTTTGGGGCTTAAAATCAAAACACCTAAATATAACCTTGTAACCAAGGTCATTTCAAGGGTATTTACAGGCACCTTCAGTTCAGTTTTGCTTATCCTTTTCTATTTTACAAGCGTTTTTGCCGATATGGGCGTTAAGCCCGACTTCTGGAATCAAACCAGAGGATATCATAACTATGGCTTTGTTTTCAATTTTTTCTGCAACACAAAATATCTTTATATGAACGAGCCCAGCGGATATAATCCTGATGAGGTAGGGGATTTCGTATCCAGTCGTGTTGAGGAAGAAAAGGAGCCTCAAAGCAACGCTCAGGTTTCGGAAAATTCACCTAATATAATCTGCATAATGAACGAATCTCTTTCGGATTTAAGCGTTCTCGGTGAATTTACAACCAATGAGGATTATATGCCATTTTTACGCAGTCTTACGGAGAATACCATAAGAGGAAATCTCTATGTTCCCGTTATCGGAGCCGGTACCTCTAACACCGAGTTCGAATTTTTAACAGGACATACTACTGCATTTTTGCCTTCAGGCAGTAACGCATATATGCTTTATGTTAATAATCCGATAGCATCTCTCGTTTCGACTTTGGAGGGACAGGGCTATTCCTCCTTCGCTTTTCATCCTTACTATGCGGCAGGCTGGAAAAGACCTACTGTTTATAAGAATTTAGGCTTTAATAGGTTTATAAGCCTTGAAAATGTTATGGATATTAAGCTTATGCAGGAATATCAGGATGCAGGTAATGATTCGGATTATTTAGCTCAGCTGATGCAATATGCCTATCCGAATAATCCCAATATGCTGCTTCGCCAGTATATAAGCGATAGCTATAACTATGAATGGCTTATAAAGGATTTTGAAGCCCACGATTCAAAGCAACCTTATTTTGTATTTAATGTTACAATGCAAAACCACGGCGGATATAGCAGTAGCTGTATCAATTTCAATGAATCTATTTATACAACCTCAACCACTAAAGCATATAATAAGGTAAATAAGTATCTATCCCTTGTTAAGGCCAGTGACGATGCCTTCAAGCAGCTTATTGAATACTTTAGTAAGATTAAGGAGCCAACCATTATCTGTATGTTTGGTGACCATCATCCTTCGGTTGAAACAGGCTTTATTGCGGAGGTTATGGGTGTAAGCAGTCTTAATAACCTTACCATTGAACAGGAGCAGAGCCGCCATATAACACCCTTCTATATCTGGGCAAATTACGATATAGAGGAAAAAACTGTAGATAAGCTTAGTGCTAACTATCTCTCCTCCTTGGTTCTTAAAACTGCAGGGGTTGAGCTTACGGAATACAATAAGTATCTGCTTAATCTTTCCCAGGTTTTACCTGTGATTGATACGGTTGGATATATCGATGCCGATAATAACTATTACAGATGGAGTGATACCTCTCCATATAGCGGCGTTCTTGATGAATATGAAAAAATACAGTATAACAATGTATTTGACCAGGATAATAAGAAAACAGGCATATTCTATCTCGAAGGCTACGAATATATTGAGCCCGAAATTTATTCAGAGGAGCTTATTAATAAGCCGCAAACTGAAATTAAGGATATCGTAATTCCCGAGGCTGATTTAGCGGCAGAAGAAAATACCTTAGCGGAGGCAGGATAAGTGAGAAATACAACTCTTTGCCATATCGAAAAAGACGGCAAGTATCTTATGCTGCAC
>JAFPAV010000020.1 GCA_017390725.1 Clostridia bacterium
AGCACGAACACGGTCTCGTGACTCCTTTACAGTGGCATCAGGAAGACCTACAATATCGAAATTTGGAAGTCCACCGGAAACATCCGCCTCAATTTCAATCATATATGAATTTAAACCAAACAGTCCAATGCTTTTAATTCTTGAAAACATATTACACTCCTAAAATAGCAAATTTTTATGTTCTTAAAAATTTTTCCATTTTTTCGAAACGGGGAGTAGCTTCGAAAAATCTTTTTATAATCTTACTCATTATACTTATTATTGGTGAATTAATAATCGTTGTCACAACTGTGCCTAAGCCGATATTGTGGAATGAGGTATATCCGATTTTCGACCAATCAAAGGTATCGGCATCACCAAATAAAGCAAATGCCAAAATTATTGATATAAATAATAAAGAAACATCGAATATCCATTTAACTTTGTTTAAATTAAAACTAAATCGTTTTGTTATTTCCGCAACAAACAATTCATGAACCTGAAGCGGTAAATATGTATGAAAGAAAGAAGCAACACCGAAAGCTGTGCACATATCACCAATTAATAACATAACCCAACGTAGCCAAACCGCATTGACCTGAATACCGGAAAATATCCATAAAAAGCCATTAAGTACATAGCCGTATATAACTGCTACAGCGAAGGCTAATAGATATCTCCAGTTGAATTTACCGATTATTATGCAAAGCGAAGCCAACAACAAACCTTGTATTAAGTATTCGGTAACGCCAACGCTGAAAAAATTAAAGTAGGGCCTAATTGCTTCCGAAACTACAAAAGCAGGCGCCGCAACCATTGAAACGCCTAAATTTGCCTTATTGCATATTGAAACTCCAAGTGCAATAAACACTATTCCAAAAACCCAAAGCAATTCAGATGATTTTTTAATCCTTTTCATATTTAACTCCTTAAGAATTAAAGCTTTTACTGTTTGAAATAGAAACAGTAAAAGCTTTTTTGGCGGAGACGGCGAGATTCGAACTCGCGGGGGATTACTCCCTAACTGATTTCGAGTCAGCCCCGTTATGACCACTTCGATACGTCTCCATATAAAACCGACTTATTTATTATATTTATTACTTTGGTGCTTGTCAAGAAATAAATAAAAAATAATGTCCCATCAAGTATGATGGGACATTATTTATTTCATAATTTTTTTAACGGCTTTATAAATTGGTATAATTAGCAGAATATATGCAACTGAGGTGAGGACTGCAGATATTAATCTGAAAGCCGTTGCACCAAACACAACTTCCAAAGAAAAATAACCAAAAACCTTACTGTCAATATAAATCGCAAGGGTATTTAAAACAGTAACAAGCAGGGAAGAGGTGATAACAGAAATCATTATGCTGTATCTCTCTTTTAATTTTTTTGCTAATAAAATAAACAAGTAGCCAGCGACAACGCCTCTTACGGCGGCGGGAAGCACCCATACAAGCGTTGTAACAGAAAGTCCGAATGATAACAACTGCCCTACAAAAGCACCTACAAACCCTGTTAAAGCGCCCCAAAGGGGACCTAAGAGAAAAGCCACAATTAAAATCGGTAATCCGCCAAATGTTATTTTGATATTGTTACTGATTCGAATAGATAGCATATCAAATACAACAAACAAGGCTGCCATAATTGATGAAATACATAGTTTGATTAAAAATTCTTTTTTTCTTGACATAAAAAATCCTCCTTATTACCCGTTTTAAACCGAGAATAAGGAGAACGCTATGAACTCTTTTTTCATCGGCAGCGGGATGCGAAAACCGAACCGCGAAAATTCTTCGTCCGTTCGGCAACTCCCCGTCCGCCCGGCACTTAACGCTCGGAATTCTACTCTGCAAAATTTATAATACAATTATAATGGTTATAGTAAGTCGAAATAGCATGAATTCATGATATTTCGACACAATATCCTTGATATTGTGCCAAATTTTTCATAAAAATTTGGACTAACCCATTGCAATGAATGTAGGGCATAATTAAATTTTTTAAAATTTAATTATGCGAAAGCCGATAAAATCGGCTTGTCGAAACGAAAATAGTCGTTTCTACATTTTATAATCATTATAATCGATATTGAGTATATGTCAAGTAAAAATATGAAAATAATTTTAAAAGCAGTGTTGACAATTACATTGCCTTGTGTTAAAATGTTTTAGTCCCTTAAAGGAGATGGAGAGGTGTCCGAGCGGTTTAAGGAGCTGGTCTTGAAAACCAGTGACTCGCAAGAGCCAAGGGTTCGAATCCCTTCCTCTCCGCCATTTTAATATTTATACAGCGTTTAGCAATTTGGAGTAGTACTCAAGTTGGTGACGAGGCGCCCCTGCTAAGGGCGTAGGTCGGCTAAACCCCGGCGCGAGAGTTCGAGTCTCTCCTACTCCGCCAGATTAACAGCACTGATTAGATTCGGTGCTGTTAATTTTTTGTTTTATTTAATACCGAACTCGAGAGCCGAGGCGCGGGCATTGAGCTTGACCGCCGCCTGTGGCGGATTAAGGGAAAGTGAAATGGCGCAGCGGTCGAAAGTTGCCCTCGCACCAAGAGGGAAGCAACTTTCGGGTAACCGCAAGAGGGTGATTCGAGTCTCTCCTACTCCGCCAGATTAACAGCACTGATTAGATTCGGTGCTGTTAATTTTTTTGCTATTTGATATAAAAAACAGCCGCTATAAACGGCTGTTTTTAATTTAAAAAAGCTTAATATCTATCCAAAGTGTTTCATAATAAGAACGGATTTCATCTTTTATATTGTGATAATATTGCACTTTAGGAATATCCTTCTCATCGGGATAGAGAATTTCGTTTTGATAATAATAGTATTCCTCATTATTAATAACATCTGTATGGGGAGAAGCGTATCCGATATACTCTGCATTGGCGCAGGCAATTTGCGGCTCTAAGAGGAAATCAATATACATAAGAGCAGCTTCATAGTTCTGAGCAGAAGAGGGGATACATATTGAATCTACAAATATATTTGTTCCTTCTTCGGGATAGAAAAATTCAAGATCGGGATTGTTTTCCACCATAGTCAGATAATCTCCGGCATAGTAGGGGGAAATGGCGGCTTCACCGGTTTCCATTTTTCCGTAAACCTCATCCATTACATACGACTGTAAATTTTTCTTTCCTTCAATCAATAGCTTTGCCGCTTTATCCCAATCGGATTTTTTCTCAGAGTTGAGGTCAAGACCGAGCTTCATTTGTGCAGTCATAAAGGCATCTCTGGGATTATTAAAGTTAAGAACCATATCCTTATATTGTTTATCCCATAAAACATTCCAAGAGTGATCTATATCATCGCCTGTCAATGTAGGATTATAGATAATACCGACCATTCCCACATTATAAGGAACGCTGTATTCATCCTTCTCATCAAAATAGAGGCCTTTGTATTCATCTGCAATGTAATGATAGTTGACAAGGGAAGAAGTGTCGATTTTTTTCAGCATATCCTCTTTAATAAGGCGCTGAATCATATAATCCGAGGGTATTATTATATCGTATGAAACGCCACCACTCTTAATCTGGGAATACATAGTTTCGTTGCTTTCAAAATTTGAATAGTGAACCTTTATACCGGTTAGCTTTTCAAATTCCTTATTAACATCAATAGACTCATCGGCACCGTCAGAAATATATTCACCCCAATTGTAAACATAAAGGTCGGTTCCGGCTAAGTTTTTATGATAGGTTCCTTCGAGATTCAGCTCAACATATTCGTAACCGCAACCCGAAAGGAAAAGCGTAATAATTATTGTTATTACTGTGATAACAGCAAGGCTTTTTTTCAATAATTACACCTCTTTGAATTTTTTATTGTTTTTACTTTCACCCTTGTTCTGCAGCATATTATAAAAAATCAATAAGACAAATACCACAACAAAAATTATGGTAGAAAGTGCATAGGCATCGGGCGTAACGGATTTTTTAGTCATATTAAAAATAACTATAGGTAAGGTCTGATAATGTCCACAGGTAAAATAACTGATTACAAAATCATCAAGAGAAAGGGTAAAAGCCATTATAAAGCCTGTGGCTATACCTGTAGATATTGATGGCAAAACAACCTTAAAAAATGCTTGTAGGGGAGTGCAACCTAAATCTAATGCCGCTTCAGGTAAATGGGAATCGGTTTGCTTAAGCTTTGGAATAACCGATAAAATCACATAGGGTAAATTAAAGGTTATATGGGCAATTAAAACGGTAACAAATCCCAAAGATTCTCTTGCGCCTATAATTTTTCCGAAGAAGATGAACAAAAGCATAAGTGATATACCCGTAACAATATCCGCATTCATCATAGGAATGTTGGTTGTGGTCATAACAATGCTTTTAGTAATCTTTTTTCTAAGAGCCATAATACCTACTGCTGCAGCAGTTCCCAACACAGTGGAAATAATGGCGGACAGAACGGCAATTATTAGCGTATGTTGTAATGCAGTGAGCATAGCAGTATCTGAAAAAAGGCCTGTATACCAATCGAGTGAAAATCCTGCAAATCGCCATACGCTTCGTGCAGAATTGAAGGAGAAAATTATCATCACCGCAACGGGAGCGTATAGAAAAAACAGTATGAGGGATATATATAATCTTGAAAGTATCTTCATAGTATAACACCCCCGTCTTCATCGTCACCTGAAAATTTATTCATTATGGCAAGACAGATAAGAATCATCAACATTAGGATTAAAGAAAGGGCAGAGGCAACATTGTAATAGCTCGGTCCCAGGTTATATAAATATTCAATTGCATCGCCAATGAGCATAGTTTTATTTCCGCCGAGTTTTTGAGAAATATAAAATGTGCTTACAGAGGGTACAAAAACCATCGTAATACCGGAGATTATACCTGAACGGGTGAGGGGAAGAATAACCCTTCTGAACTTTGAAAAAGAATTAGAACCTAAATCTTCTGCCGCTTCCAAAAGGGATTTATCAAGCTTTGACATTACAGAATAAATCGGCAGAATCATATAGGGAATAAAATCATACACCATTCCAAGAATTACCGCTCCCGGAGTGTTAATCAGTCTTAATGGAGCAATTCCTAATTTGCCTAAAAAGGTATTAATAAGACCGGTGTTGGCAAGAATTGTAATCCAGGAATAGGTTCTTATTAAAAAGTTCATCCACATAGGAAGCATAACAATAAGCAAAATCATTCTCTGTGAGCTTATTTTGATTTTGGTCATAAAATAAGCCATCGGATAGGCTAACAAAAGTGTAATAACAGTTGCTATAGCGGCATAAAGAATTGAAATTCCAAATGCCTTTTTATATTTTCCGATTTGCGCTATGTTGGCAATGGTGAATACACCGTTTTGGTCTGTAAGGGCAAAATATATCATTATAAGTAAGGGAACAATAATAAATATTGCCGACCAAACAATGTATGGAGCTGCAATAATACGACTACCGAAGGAGGTTTTATTTTTCATAAATTATTCCTCCTCATCGATTTCCGAAAGGAGTTCAATTTCTTCGCTATAGGTAGAATAGTCACCGTATTTTCCTGAATATTCGGATTTCTTCATTATGTGGATAGCATCAGGCTCAATATAAAGACCGACATTGTCACCAACAAAATTTTCATCGGTTGTTTGTATCATCCATTTAAAACCTCCGATATCAACAATGATCTCATAATGAACGCCAAGGAAGGAAACCGAGGTAACAACACCCCTGAGCATACCTTTTTCTGCGGGAACAATATCCACATCTTCAGGGCGTACAACAACGTCAACCTCTTCGTTTGTATCAAATCCTTTATCGAGGCATTCAAATTTTTGTCCCGAAAATTCAACCGAGAAGTCCTTTAGCATAATACCGTCAAGTATATTAGATTCACCGATAAAATCGGCAACAAAGGCATTTTGAGGCTCATTATAGATATCCTGAGGAGTTCCAACCTGTTGTATTTTTCCCGAATCCATAACAACAACACGGTCAGACATAGTTAAAGCTTCTTCCTGATCGTGTGTTACGAAAATAAAGGTTATTCCAAGCTGCTCTTGAATCTTTTTAAGCTCCTTTTGCATATCCTTGCGAAGCTTTAGGTCAAGGGCGGCAAGTGGCTCATCAAGGAGCAAAACCTTTGGGTGATTTGCGATAGCTCTCGCAATAGCAATTCTCTGTTGCTGACCGCCGGAAAGTGTATCAATATTACGCTTTTCAAGGCCCTTGAGATTTACCAATTCCAACATTTCGTTTACCTTGGTTTTAATATCCTTTTCAGGCATCTTTTTAACCCTCAAACCAAAGGCAATATTTTCATATACATTCAGGTGAGGGAAAAGGGCATAACGCTGAAAAATGGTGTTAACCTGACGCTTATAAGCAGGCACACCATTAATCCTATTACCCTCAAAGAAAATATCCCCTTCATCCGGCTCAAGAAATCCTGCAATTAAACGAAGTGTGGTAGTTTTACCGCATCCGGAAGGACCTAATAAGGTTATAAACTCCTTATCCTTAATATCCAGATTAAGTCCGTCAAGGATTTGCTCACCGTCAAATGAAACGGATACATTTTTAAGTTCAACAATATTATCTTTTTTCATAAAAGCATCCCCCTTTGTTCAACACTCAAGTGCCGACACAAGAATAATTTTTTGCCCAATCATATGTATAGAGCTCATATGACCTACGGGCTACCCTGTGCGATACCCGCAAACTCGTCATAAAATGCCCTGAACAAAGGGTTTTTCATAGTTTTCTCGCAAAAAAATAACGGAAACTACGGCATAATATTTGAATTTGCTCTCTACACAAGATGCTTTGTTTACTTATTAAATTTTTTCTGTAAACCTATTTAAAAAATATATAGTATATTTACCGAAATGTCAAGGTAATTTTGCGAAATTTGTAAATTTTTGAAATAAATTTTTATTATTAATAAAAAATGCTCCTGAATGCTTCGTTTTCCTCGTTTTTTCTCGTTAATTCTCGCTTTTTGTACTTGTTATAAAAAATCACCGAAAAATTGCTTACAAATATTAAAATATAGTTGCTGAATTATTTTATATATGATATAATGTTATGAAATAATGTTATGGTGGTGAATTGTATGCGTATACTTGGTATTGACCCCGGATATGCAATAGTCGGATACGGTATAGTTGAATATGACGGTTTTCGGTTTGATGCTGTGGCATACGGTGCAGTTACAACACCGGCTAAAGAAAAATTTCCTGAGCGACTTCGTATGATTTATGAGGATTTATCATTTTTGATTAAGAAATATCAACCGGACCATCTTGCTATTGAAAAGCTGTATTTCAATACAAACACCACTACGGCAATTGATGTTGCACAGGCAAGGGGTGTAATTCTCCTGTGTGCTACCGAAAACGGGATACCAATTTTTGAATATACACCTTTACAGGTTAAACAGGCAATAACGGGATATGGCAGAGCCGAAAAGCATCAGGTGATGGAAATGATAAAGAGTTTTCTATCCTTAAAGGCTATACCAAAGCCCGATGATACAGCGGATGCTTTGGCACTAGCGGTTTGTCACGGACATTGCACAGGCAATCTTGTTGGAAAACTTAATTCGGAGGCGAAGAAGTAATGTTATCAACACTAAGAGGTAAGCTTTTATTTAACGATACAAATTCTGTTATAATCGAATGCGGTGGCGTGGGCTTTAAATGTTTTATAACTAAAAAAACATTATCTGCAGTACCGAGAATCGGAGAAGAGTTGTTTCTTTATACATATCTTTCAGTAAAAGAAGATGCGCTCGACCTTTATGGATTTGCAGAACTCGAGGAATTAGAGGCGTATAAGCTTGTAACCTCCGTCAGCGGTGTAGGACCAAAGATAGGTATCGCATTACTGTCTGAGTTTACAGCTTCAGAGATAAGTTTGTATATTGCAAGTAATGATGCGAAGATGCTGACACGTGCAGCCGGAGTAGGACTGAAATTAGCGCAACGCATAGTTTTAGAACTCAAGGACAAGCTTGGCAGTTTTACGGGAACGGATACAGATGCTATTGCTACTGTTGGTAATGCATCGATTAATTCTAATTCAAAGGAAGCTGTTGCAGCCCTTGTTTCACTAGGATTTTCACAAAGCGAAGCTTCATTGGCTATTGGAAAACTCGATCAAGCACTTTCGGCCGAAGAACTAATTAAATTGGCACTTAAAACACTTTCAAGGGGGATATAATAAATGATAGAAGAAATGGATTTTGAAAATCGTATTGTTTCTCCTGAATATACCTATGCCGATGAGGAATCTGAGTTATCACTAAGACCTCGCAGTCTCGATGAATATATCGGTCAGGATAAGGCTAAAGAAAATCTCAGTATTTATATCAAGGCAGCTCTTCAAAGAAAAGAACCTTTGGACCACGTTTTACTTTATGGCCCTCCCGGACTTGGTAAAACAACCCTTTCCTCAATTATTGCAAGAGAAATGGGAGTTAATTTAAGAGTTACTTCGGGACCTGCTATAGAAAAACAGGGGGATTTGGTAGCAATTCTCACTTCGCTCAATGAAGGCGACGTTCTTTTTATCGACGAAATTCACAGACTCTCCCGAAACGTTGAGGAAATACTTTATCCTGCTATGGAGGACTTTTCTGTAGACATTATACTTGGAAAAGGGCCTTCGGCTCGTTCCATACGTCTTGATGTGCCACACTTTACCTTGGTTGGAGCAACAACCCGTTCGGGACAGCTTACAGCTCCCTTAAGAGATAGATTCGGTGTTCTTTTAAGATTAGAACTTTACACCCCTGAGCAGTTAGCGCAGATTGTAACCCGTTCTGCAGGAATTTTGGGTATTGAAATTGATAATGATGGTGCTTTGGAAATTGCTTCCCGTTCCAGAGGTACACCACGTATTGCCAACCGTTTATTAAAGCGTGTAAGAGATATAGCCCAGGTTGAATTTGACGGAAAAATCACTTACGAAACAGCAAGTGCTGCTTTATCACGCTTTGAAATTGATGAGCTCGGTCTTGATGATTTTGACCGTAAAATGCTTACAACAATTATTCAAAATTATTCGGGTGGACCTGTTGGACTTGATACCTTAGCAGCTGCTCTCGGAGAAGAAGCAGTAACTATTGAAGATGTATATGAGCCATATCTTATGCAGCTCGGTTTTCTTAACAGAACTGCAAGGGGAAGATGTGCTACAAAGCTTGCTTACGAGCATTTGGGTATTAATGATAATTCAGTACAACAGTCTCTGTTTTGAAAGGAAAAGTTATGAGAGCCGTAGAAGGTTTTAATGATTATGAGTTAATTGATGCCGATTCTGGACAACGTCTTGAGCGTTGGAAGGATATAATTCTGATAAGACCTGATCCGCAGATTATATGGTCCGGAAAAAGAAAAAATCCTCTTTGGAATCAGGCACATGCTATTTATCACCGTTCCCAAAGCGGAGGCGGTTACTGGGAGAAGCTTAAAAACGTTCCCGATGTATGGAGCGTAAATTATGAAGATATGACCTTTAGACTTAAGCCGATGGGCTTTAAGCATACCGGTCTTTTCCCGGAGCAAGCGGTTAACTGGACCCTTGCAAAAGAGCTGATTAAAAAGGCAGATAGGGAAATTTCAGTGCTGAATCTGTTTTCATATACAGGAGCTGCAACGATTGCTTGCTTGAAGGCGGGTGCATCTGTAACTCATGTTGATGCATCAAAAGGTATGGTGCAGTGGGCCAAGGAGAATGCTGTGGCTTCAGATGTGGCAGATAAAAACGTTCGTTGGCTTGTTGATGATTGCTTGAAATTTGTAAAAAGAGAAATTCGCAGAGGTAAAAAATACGATGCTATTATAATGGACCCTCCGTCCTACGGAAGGGGACCTAACGGTGAAGTTTGGAAGCTTGAGCAACAATTGACTGAGTTATTGACCGAAACGGGAAAACTGCTATCAGATGATGCTATTTTCTTCTTTTTGAATTCTTATACAGGCGGTCTGTCTCCAACGATACTTAACTACATGGTTAAGCAATATATTGTTGATAACAGAGGTGGAGAGATTTTCACCGATGAAATCGGTTTAAGGGTTAGCGAAAAGGATGTAGTTTTACCCTGCGGAAATACAACGGTTTGGAAAAGATAAAATGGATAATATTATTGAAGTAAAAAATGTAACCTATGAATATGTTGATGATAATCTCACACATTCAGCCGTTAAAGATTTTTCGTTGGCGGTTGAAAGAGGCTCATTTACGGTTATATTAGGTCATAACGGTTCGGGTAAATCAACCTTAGCTAAATTGATAAACGGTTTATATAAGCCAACTAAGGGCGATGTTATTGTTGATGGTATGAACACCAAAGACGAGCTTTATGAAACTGAAATTAAGCGTAGGGTTGGTATGGTTTTTCAAAACCCCGATAATCAACTTATAGCTTCTATAGTTGAAGAGGATGTTGCATTCGGCCCTGAAAATTTAGGCATTGAACCGGATGAGATTCGCAAAAGAGTTGATGAATCTCTTAAAGCGGTTGATATGTATGAGTTTGTTAAATCAACACCTCATCATCTTTCGGGCGGACAAAAGCAGCGTATAGCAATAGCGGGTATTATTGCAATGCAGCCTGACTGTATTGTTCTCGATGAGCCCACAGCTATGCTTGACCCCAAGGGCAGAAAAGAGATAATTAACACAATTCTAAAGCTTAACAGGGAAAAGAATATAACTGTAATTCTTATAACCCACTATATGGAAGAAGCCGAAAATGCTGATAGAGTCGTTGTTATGAATGACGGAGCGATTATCGCAGATTCAACACCAAAAAGAATTTTTTCTGATGTTGAAATGCTCAAATCTGTTGGCCTTGATGTTCCGCAGACAACAGAGCTTTTATATAGTTTAAAGAAAAACGGATTTGATGTATCAACCGATGTAATTTCTATTAAAGAAGCAGCCGATGCTATTGAAAAGGCGCTTCATTTGGAGGAAAAATAATTGTCGTTACTCAAGGTAAATAATTTAAGCTATGCATACAGCGGTGCAACGCCTTTTTTTAATGATGCACTAAAAGATGTAAGCTTCAATATTGAAAAAGGCGAGATTATCGGTATAATCGGACACACTGGTTCGGGGAAATCTACGCTCGTTCAACACCTTAATGGTCTGCTTAAGCCAAATTCGGGTGAAATATTATTAGAAAATGAAAATATTTGGGATAATCCTAAGGAAATCAGAAAAGTGCGTTCCAAGGTTGGCCTTGTTTTTCAGTATCCCGAATATCAGCTTTTTGAGGAAACCGTTTATAAAGATATCGCTTTTGGTCCTAAAAATATGGGCATTGCCGATGATGAAATCGATAAATGTGTTAGGGATATCTGTGCCATTATTGGTGTCAAGGAAGAGCATTTTAATAAGTCTCCCTTTGACCTATCGGGTGGAGAAAAGAGGCGTGTTGCCATTGCAGGAGTAATGGCAATGAAGCCGGAAATAATTATTTTCGATGAACCAACCTCCGGTCTTGACCCTAAGGGCAGAGAAGATATTATTGAAATCATAAAAAATTACCGTGAAGCTACCGGTGCTACGGTTATAATCATATCTCATAATATGGAGGATATGGCGGTTATTGCCGATAAACTTCTCGTTCTCAATAAAGGAAAACTTGAGATGTTTGATACTGTTGAGAAAATTTTCTCTAATAGGGTGAAATTGAACAGTATAGGATTGGATGTTCCTATCGTAACAAGAGTTTTTGATGAACTGATAAAAAGAGGAGTAGACGTTGAAAAGGATATTTTCACCGTCGAAAAAGCAATAGAATCCTTGAAAAAAGTGAAAGCGGGTGATTCTAATGCTTAAGGATATTACCTTTGGCCAGTACTACGAAAGCGGTTCTGTAATTCACAGAATAGATGCGAGAGTTAAAATACTATTACTAATTTTAATAATTGTTTTTATCTTTATATCCTCTAATTTGTTTTCAATCCTTTTTTCGGCTCTCGGAATTTTTACCATAATTTTAGTGTCGGGAGTACCGTTTTCTTTATATGCAAAAAATTTAAAGGCTATTTTGCCGATACTTTTGATAACCTTTGTTATTAACTTATTTTATGGCGAAGGAGAGGCATTGATTTCCTTTTGGAAGCTTAGTATCACAACGGGTGGACTGTATAGAGCTTTTTATATGTCCTTAAGAATTGCTTTGCTAATTTTCATAAGCTCTGCTTTGACATATACTACTACACCCAACGATTTAACCTATGCTATTGAAAAATTGCTTAGTCCTTTAAAGTATGTAGGATTGCAAAACGCCGTTCATACCCTTGCTATGATGATGACAATAGTTTTAAGGTTTATACCGATACTTGTTGAGGAAACTCAAAAGATTATGAACGCCCAAAAGGCTAGGGGTGCGGATTTAGAAAACGGAAGT
The DNA here is from genome assembly GCA_017390725.1 of Clostridia bacterium. Lineage (GTDB taxonomy): Bacteria > Bacillota > Clostridia > Oscillospirales > Acutalibacteraceae > UBA737. Next base: position 12,378 of record JAFPAV010000020.1, read on the forward strand.
CTGATGCGACGCATTAAAGCACTCATACCGATTTTGATACCGTTGCTAATTTCTTCAATAAGACACGCTTATGAATTAGCCGAGGCAATGGAATGTCGATGCTACACGGGCGGTGAGGGAAGAACACGCATGAAGCAAATGCGGTTGACGAAGATTGATTTTTACAGTTCTTGCTTTGCGGTTTTAGGATGCTTAATTGTGATTTTATTAAATATAATCTTTTAGGTGATATTATGAAAAAAATGTTACTTAAAATTGCATATGACGGTACCGATTATCACGGTTGGCAGGTGCAGCCTAACGGTATAACAGTTCAGGAAGCTCTTCAAGATGTTATTGAAAAGCTTATTGGTGAAAGACCGGATGTTACAGGCTGCAGTCGCACCGATGCTGGTGTACACGCCAAGGAATTTTACTGTCATTTTTGCTGTGATGATAAATTTCCCGATGTTACCTTTGTTAAAGGATTAAATTCCGTTCTTCCAAGGGATATTTTTGCACTTGAATGTAAAGCTGTGCCTGATGATTTTCATGCGAGATATTCGGCAAAGGGCAAAAGGTATGTTTATAAAATAAAACAGACTAATCCAAATCCTTTTGATTCCAGATATTCTTGGTATGTATCAAGAAAACTTAATGCCGAATTGATGAATGAATTTTGCAAACGGATAGTTGGAACACATGATTTTTACGGTTTTTCATCTTCGGGAAGAACTGTGGAGGATACAGTGCGTACCGTTAGTGAATGTAACTGTAAGTATACCGATAACGGAGATATTATTTTCACTGTTGAAGCAAACGGTTTTCTTTATAATATGGTTAGAATTTTGGTGGGTACTGCGGTAGGCGTGTCTGACGGTAAAATTCAGTTGGAGGATATCGATTCAATTTTTGCCAATAAGGACAGAAGCCTTGCGGGTGTTACCGCTCCACCTGAAGGACTGTTTTTAGATAAAGTTTTTTATTAGGAAGATAAAATATGGCTGTTTATAAAAAGAAGCATAAAAAGATTTTTAGCAGTGCGCCAAGGGCTAAAAAGAGTGTTGCAAAAGCTAAAAATGAAAACAAAACAGATAACAAGGTTAAATCCCGTTTTTTAAATGATGATAAAGTTTTAAAAATCGTCAAGGGCAGAAAGCTTGAGCAAAAGCGTAAAACAAAAATCGGTATTACGCTTATTGGCTTTGTTGTTGTTCTGATTTTAATTTTTGAACTATCCCTTCCTGTGGGTATTAATGATAGCCTTGAGAATTTCTTTTCAAAAATGGGTGCGGGAAGCTATCCGATTGATACATACGGTACCTCATTAATTGATGTTAAATCAGCAAATAATTACTGTTATGTTCTTACAGATTCTAAAATGACCGCATACAATTCATCCGGAAAAGAATTAATATCATTTGCCCACGGTTATGAAAAGCCGGCAATGAAAAAATCTGCAACCCGTGTTATTGTATTTGAGCAAGGGGGACAAAACGGCGCTGTCTTTAACCTTTCCGGTGAAAAATCAAAAATTAAGCTTGAGAACGAAATAATAACCGCTAATATTTCCAGATGCGGTGTATATGCAATTGCAACCAAATCTGAACAATATTCTTCTGCTGTCAGCGTTTATGATATCAATGATAATCTTATTTACGAATGGTATTCTGCAGAGGATATTGTAAATAATGTTGCTGTTTCACCAAATGGCAAAAAAATTGCAGTTTCAACAATAAATGCAGTAGGCGGAGAATTTGTGTCTAAAATTTTGATACTTGAATTTGATTCGGCGGACCCTGTGTTTTCTAAAGAATATAAAGGAAACGTAATTTATTCGATTGATACTACGCATAATAGTGGATTTTGGTGCGTTTTAGAGAACTCTATTAATTTTGTGAGATGGTCGGGAAAGGATATTAAGGATTATTCTTCAGAATATTCTTTATCGCATTTTGTGGCTAATTCCGGCGGTGCGGTTGCTGTTTTTAACCGTATTGGCGATAAAACCGATAGTAAAATCATATATTTTAATAAGTCCGGTAAAAAGAAAACGGAATTTGATTTCAGCGGAGAAATCAGTGATGTCTCGCTTAGAGGAGGGCATATTTATTGCGTAAGCGATAATAATGTTTTCTTATTGAGCAAAAAAGGTGATGTTTTGAGAAAAACAGAATCTAAATTTGGTGCCGATAGAATTTTTGTTTTAAGCACATATGAAATTGCTGTTATAGATGATAATGCTATTGAAAAAATTAAATTCAAGTAAAGAGGTGTAGTTTCGTGGGTTTAATTTTAGACTTACTGTTTGTTGTAATAATAATTATAACAGCTATCCTTTCTGCAAAAAAAGGTTTTATTCGAACGCTGCTTGAATTAGTTGGCTTTGCTGCAGCTATAATAATTGCTTTAACTGTCAGCGAACCTATATCTGATTTTGCGTATGAAAAATTAGTTGAGCCTGCAATTATTGAAAAAACTGAGGGCATAATTGTTGAAAATACTAATGCAATACGAGAAAATTTATGGGAAAAGCTTCCGTCAATTATCAAAGATAACTCGGAATTTTTCGGTATTAACGAGGATAGCTTTTTGAATATAATTTCTTCTGAAAGCAAAAACGGTGCCGCAGATCTCTCCATTGCAATTTCAGAAAAAATTGTTAGACCTGCGGTTGTTAACCTATTTTCTACCATAATTAGCTTTATACTTATTTTAATACTCATACCACTTTTCAGATTATTGGCCAAAGGCATTAATAAGCTTTTTTCTGTGAGTGTTGTGGGTAAGGTTAATAAATTCCTTGGTGCAATATTAGGTATTCTAAAAGGCTTGGCAATTTGCTTAATAGTTTGCATATTATTAGATTTAATTGTTAAGTTGTCAAGCGGAGGATTTTGGTTAATTACAAATGATTTTTTAGATAAATCCTTTATTTTTTCTAAGATTTTTAAATTAATTTTTTTGAAATAATTTGCTATTGAAAAATACATAATTTTCGTATAGAATTATATTGTTTAATTTTCTTTCCGTGGATGCGGATGATTGGAGAATATTTAATGAAACTTTGTTCCAAATGTAAAAAGAGACCGGCAGTCGTTTTTATGTCTGATATGGCTAATCCTAACGCTGAACCAAACGGATTATGCTTGGTTTGCGCTAAAGAATTAGGAATTAAGCCTATAAACGATATGCTTAAAAAAATGAATATATCCGATGAGGATATTGAGCAGATGAGTGACCAATTTATGGATATTATGTCTATGAGTGAAGATATGGATGATTCTGCACTGAATGACGAAACCTTTGATTTGGGAACTGCTCCTGCATTTCCCTTTATGAATAAGATTTTCGGAAATTTGACAGGTAATGATTCGCAAAAAGAATCAACCAAGGAAAAAAGCGGAGATAAGGGCAAAAAGACTGATAAAAAACGCCGCCGTTTTCTTGAACAGTATTGCACTAATCTTACTGCCAAGGCAAAAGATGGCAAACTCGATGCAATTATCGGCAGAGATGATGAGCTATACAGAACAATTCAGATTCTCTCAAGAAGAACCAAAAATAACCCTTGCTTAATCGGTGAGCCGGGTGTTGGTAAAACTGCTATTGCTGAGGGACTTGCCTTAAGAATTGCAAATGGGGAAGCACCTGCAAGACTTTTAGATAAAGAAATAATGCTTCTTGATTTAACGGGTCTTGTTGCAGGTACTCAATTTAGAGGACAGTTTGAAAGTCGTGTTAAGGGTTTAATTCAGGAAATCAAGGATGCTGGCAATATCATTCTCTTTATTGATGAGATTCATAATCTCGTTGGAGCAGGGGATTCTTCTGAAGGCTCAATGAATGCTGCAAACATTTTAAAGCCCGCTCTTTCCCGTGGCGAAATTCAGGTAATCGGTGCTACCACCTTTAAGGAATATCGCAAATACATTGAAAAGGATGCAGCACTTGAGAGACGTTTTCAGCCAGTAACCATAGAAGAGCCTTCAATCAAAGAGGCAGAAAAGGTTTTGTTGGGCGTAAAGTGTTATTATGAGGGTTATCATAATGTTGTTGTTCCTGATGAAATTATTAAAAAAGCTGTTGCCCTTTCTGAAAGATATGTTACGGATAGATATTTACCCGATAAGGCTATCGACTTGCTTGACGAAGCATGTGCCTGTGTCAGCCTTGCTAATAAAGCAATAGATGAACTCTATGTAGCAAATAAGAAGGTTGCAGAATTTTCTATTAAGCTTGAGGAATTAGAGGGAAATGTTGAAAACCCCGATTATGAGCAACAGGCGATTATTAAATCTGAAATTGAGAAATATAAGAAAAAGGCGGATGAGCTTTGCATTGCTGCTTCTACTAATACAGTTACCGAAAAGGATTTGGCAAAGGTAATTGAATTATGGACAGGTATTCCTTCGGCAAAAATTCAGGAAAGTGACCTTAAAAAGTTATCCGAGTTAGAGGAAGCACTTAATCGCCGTATTATCGGTCAGGAAGAAGCAACCGCAGCCGTAACATCAGCGGTTAAACGCTCCCGTGTACAGACAAGTAAAATTCATAAGCCTGCTTCCTTTATATTTGTAGGTCCCACAGGTGTCGGAAAAACCCAGCTGGTAAAGGAATTATCAGAGCAATTATTTGATACGCCCGAGACAATGATAAGGCTTGATATGTCCGAATTTATGGAAAAACATTCAATTTCAAGACTTATCGGAGCGCCTCCCGGATATGTGGGCTACGATGAAGCTGGACAGTTAACTGAGAAGGTAAGAAGAAAACCCTATTCCGTTGTCTTGTTTGATGAGATTGAAAAGGCTCATCCTGATGTGCTTAATATCCTCTTACAGATACTGGATGACGGTCGTGTCACCGATGCACAGGGAAGAACAGTAAATTTTGAAAATACAATTATTGTAATGACCTCAAATGCAGGTAGCAACCTAAATGAAAATCTTTTAGGCTTTGGCAAAACCCAGGCTCAGGCTTCCAAAGAAAAGTGCTTAAAAGCATTGGAGGAATTCTTGAGACCTGAATTTATTGCAAGGGTTGATGAAGTAGTCGTGTTTTCACCCCTTTCCTATGATTCGTTGGTTAAAATATCAGCAATTATGCTGGATGAATTAACTGACGCATTATCTGATAAAGGTATTACTTTAAAATACGATAATAATGTATGCGAGTATCTTGCAGAAAAGTGTCAGGGTGGCAAAAGGGGAGCAAGGGATTTACGTAATACCATCCGCCGTGAAATTGAAGATAAGATAGTAAATCTTATTGTTGAGAACGGTGACGGTATAATAAAAGAAATTTCTGTTTCCTATAAAGAAAACATCGAAATTAACTTAAAATTAGTTTAAAAAAACTATTGACTAACGGCAAAAATTGTGTTAATATAATTCTTGTCGTTAAATGCGGGTGTAGTTCAATGGTAGAATCCCAGCCTTCCAAGCTGGTCGTGTGGGTTCGATTCCCATCACCCGCTCCAAAAAGCACTAACCAAAAGGTTGGTGCTTTTTTTAACAGATTTTGGCAAGGAGAACAAAATGTATCCATTATTACTTAAAGCTACAATAAAAGATTATATATGGGGCGGAAATAAGCTCATTGATGAATTCGGATTTGAAAGTGTTGGTGATAAAGCAGCAGAGGCTTGATAGAAGAGGTATGCAATAAAGTTCCGGTAAAAAAAGGCGATGTTTTCTTTATTGAATCGGGAACGCTGCATGCTATCGGATCTGGAATTTTAATTGCCGAAGTTCAACAAAACTCCAATTCAACATATAGAGTTTCTGATTACGGCAGACTTGGTGCTGACGGAAAACCCCGTCAATTACATATTGATAAAGCAATTGATGTTACTAACAGAGAACCTGTAAAAGTTAAAGACAATTCGGCTTTAACTGTGAAGAAAACCGATTTATGGGAATTAAGAAATCTTGCTTCTTGTGAACTGTTTATGGTTGATTTGCTGGAATTAAACGGTGAAGTTTCATTATTTGAGAAGGATACCTTTATTTCTGTGGTTCTTTTAGAAGGAAGCTTGAAATTTGAAGGTAATAATGAAGGTGGCGAAATGAAAAAGGGAAGCAGCCTTTTTATACCTGCGGGTGTAACCACTAAATTAATTGGTAAAGCTAAAGTTTTATTGAGTAAAATATAAAATAAAAGACAGAGTAATTTTAAACTTACTCTGTCTTTTTTATTTGAAAATATTGTTGCCTTTTGAATCAATTGCTACTATCAATGGGAAATTATCGAATTCAAGTTTTTTAACCGATTCGCATCCCAAATCTTCAAAATCAATTACTTCGCATTTTTTTATACATAAGGCGGCGAGAGCACCGGCTCCACCAATAGCACATAGATACAATGCTCGGTTTTTGATTATCGAATCAACAACTTCCTTTGAGCGCATACCTTTTCCTATGGTTGCGGCAACGCCCAAATCGTATAGCCTGGGTGCAAATTTATCCATACGAGAAGAAGTGGTGGGTCCACAACTACCTATTGCCATACCCACGGGAGTTGGAGTGGGTCCTGCATAATATATAACCGAATTTTCAAGCTCAAAGGGGAGAGAGGCGCCTCTGTTTAACGATTCATCAATTCGCTTATGGGCGGCATCACGAGCCGTATAAAGACAACCTGAAAGATAAACCTTATCTCCAACATTAAGCTTTTCGGAAATTTCTTTCAACTGACTGCAATTTAAATAATATTCATTCATTTGGTTATATTCTCGTAAATTGCTTCAAATTCGTTTTTGGCGTTTTCGTCCAAAATATTATTACCTTGGATTTTTTTAACAGAATCTTCAATGGATTGTAACAATCCGTCAACTCCGCCAACGAAGTCATATGTGGATTTAATGATATTTTCTTTTATTTCATTGTATGAATCCTGAGCATTGTTAAGAAGGGAAAGATTCTTATTAATTTCTTCCTCGGCAATGGCCTTATCGGACATAGCATTATCCATTATAGTGCGGGCATTTGTTTGAGCAACTAGGTATAACTTGCCGATATTTTCGGAAAGTCTTTCTATCTCTGCGTATTTTTCTTTAAAAACAGTAAGCTCTGCATTAATTTTTGCATTTTCCTCTGTTAAAGCAAGATTTTTTTCGCTCGATTCTTTTAATTCACTACTAAGAGAATCAATTTTTTCGTTTAATAATAATTCCTTCTCTTTAAAGGTTTTATGTGCTTTTTCAATGTAGGCTACAACCTCTTCGCAATTAAAACCAAAAAGACTTTTTTTAAATCCTTTAGACATTAAAGTAAACCTCCTTATGTCAATTGGTATTTATTATACCAAATAATATGTATTTTTACAAGATATTTTTCTTTTTTACGGAATATATCTTTAGTTGACATTTTTTTGCTGGTATGATAAAATTTTACACATAATATTATAAGGAGAGAAATTTATGCAGGCAAAAAAAATTATTCCTAAAATTCTCATTATTGCATTTGCTGTAGCTTTTGGCGTTGTTTGTGCCTTAACCGGTTCAATAACCAGCCCTATCGGTACTTTATGGTCACTTTTCCCGCCGGTTGTAGCAATATGCTTGGCTTTGCTCACTAAAGAGGTTTACTCCTCACTTTTTGTAGGTATTGTAGTCGGTGGTCTTTTGGCCACGGGATTCAATCCTATACATACCGTTGATACAGTAATTAGCGATGGTTTTATTTCAGCTGTTTCCGGTAGTTCAGGTATCTTTATATTCCTAGTTTTACTTGGAATAATCGTTGCTTTACTCAATAAAGCCGGCGGTTCTCAGGCATTTGGAAGATGGGCTTCTCGTCACGTAAAAACAAAGGTTGGCGCAGCGCTTGCAACCTTCTGCTTCGGTGTACTTATCTTTATTGATGACTATTTTAACTGCTTAACTGTTGGTGCTGTTATGCGCCCTGTTACCGATAAGACCAAGATTTCACGTGCAAAGCTTTCATATTTAATTGATGCTACTGCTGCTCCCGTTTGTATGATTGCTCCCATTTCCTCATGGGCTGCTGCTGTTGCTTCCTATGCACCCGACGGTCAGGGCATTGCACTTTTCTGCAAGGCAATTCCTTACAATTTCTATTCATTGCTTACATTTGTATTTATTATCGTTCTCGCATTCTCTAAATTCGATTATGGTCCTATGAAGCTTCACGAAGATAATGCTTTAAACGGCGATTTATTTACAACTGGTGAATTCTCTGGTGCAGTTGAAGATGAGCCCGCAACCGAAAAGGGAAGAGTTATCGACCTTGTTTTACCGATAATTTTCCTTATAGCTGTTTGCGTATTCTCGCTATTTTATGTTGGAAGATGTATGGGCGAAGAGTGGGTATTTGCTTCTGCAAATTATGATTCTTCTCTTAACTTCATTGATGCATTTTCTAATACCGATGCTACTGTAGGCCTTCCTTGGGGTGGTTTCATTGCATTGATTGGTATTGTTATTTATTTCATTGCACGTCGTCTTGTAACCTTTAAGGAAGCTATGGAATGCATTCCTAAGGGCTTCATTGCAATGGTACCTGCTATTTTAATTCTTACAATGGCAACCACTCTTAAGAACACTACAAGCTTACTCGATTCAAGTGCTTTTGTTGAGAATGCTTTGGCTTCTGCAGGCGCACTCAATAATTTCTTACCTGCTATTATCTTTATTGTTGCTTGCTGTATTGCCTTCGCAACGGGAACATCATGGGGAACCTTTGGTATACTTATTCCCATAGTTCTCAGCATTTTCCCTGTAGGCAGTGAACTTGGTATTGTTGGTATGTCTGCTTGTCTTGCAGGTGCTGTTTGTGGTGACCACTGTTCTCCGATTTCTGATACAACAATAATGGCTTCTGCAGGTGCCCAGTGTGATCATATTAATCACGTTTCTACCCAGTTGCCTTATGCAATAACTGTGGCTTCAGTTTCCTTTGTAAGTTATATTATTGCAGGATTTGTTTCTAACTGGATGGTTGTTTTACCAATTTCAATCGTTATTTTGATTGGAACTCTATTTGTAATTAAATCAATAACCGCTAAAAAAGCATAATTTTATTGAAATTTCGTGTCGTTGCACTTATAATTAGTGCAACGACATTTTTTTACGGGTGAATTATGAAACGACAACTTGAAAAACATCAGGAAATTGAACGTAGCATTATAAAAAAGCACCGAAAAACAATATGGAATAATTTTATTGGTGCAATTCAGGAATACGACCTTATAAAAGAAGGCGATAGAATTGCCGTTTGCATATCAGGGGGCAAGGATTCTATGTTACTTGCGAAATGTATGCAACAGCTTCAGCGATTTAGCAAGGTGCCTTTTGAAATTGTTTTTCTTGTTATGGACCCCGGATATAACCCCGCAAACCGTAATCTGATTATCGAAAACTCAAAGATTATGAATATTGATATCACTATGTTTGAAAGTAATATTTTTGATGTTACTTTAACATCGGGTGGGTCTCCTTGTTATTTGTGTGCTCGTATGCGCAGAGGCTGTCTTTACGGTAAAGCAAGGGAGCTTGGTTGCAATAAAATTGCTTTAGGTCATCACTTTAATGATGTAATTGAAACTGTGTTGATGAGTATGATGTATTCTTCTGAAATAAAAACAATGTTGCCTAAATTACACAGTACAAACTTTGAAGGTATGGAGCTTATAAGACCGCTTTACAAGGTAAAAGAGGATGACATTATTTCTTGGGCAAATTATAATAATTTGCACTTTTTACAGTGTGCTTGTAAATTTACAGAGGAGAGCACCGAGAGGGAAGACCTTTCTAAAAGGAAGGAAATCAAGGGCTTAATTAAAGAAATCAAGAAGACTAATCCTAACGTTGATGATAATATTTTCAGAAGTTTGCATAATGTGAATTTAGCTACTTTGCCGGGTTTCAGAGATTCGGATTCGGGTGAAGTGCATAGCTTTTTAGAAAAATACTAATGGCTGCTTTTTGCAGTCATTTTTATTTGTTAAAAAAGAATTAAATTTGCCCATAATTTATTGACAGAAATAAAATTGAATTTTATAATGGAAAATAACGGTTAAATTCCCGTGTTAGCATTTGATAAGATGCTAAACTTGAAAATTTATTCTAATCTTTAATATAACTGATAAAATTATTAAAAACCTGGAGGAAAAAGATGCTTAAAACCCTGGCAAAATCTATAAGGCAATATAAATTACCTTCAATACTTACTTTGATTTTTATTGCATGTGAGGTTGTTATTGAAGTTTTTATACCCTTTATAACTGCAGACCTTGTTAACAACATTAAATCGGGTGTGCCTATTAATGAGGTTATAAAAACCGGATTTTTATTAATTATTTTAGCAATTTTATCACTGTCTTGCGGTGGCATTGCAGGATTAACCTGCGCTAAAGCATCGGCAGGATTTGCAAAAAATCTTCGATTTGATATGTTTAATAAAATCCAGTCGTATTCCTTTGCAAATATTGATAAATTCTCATCAACCTCATTGGTTACAAGACTTACTACTGATATTACCAACGTACAGATGTCCTATATGATGCTGATCAGAACTGCTATTAGAAGTCCTATGATGTTTGTTTTTTCAATCATTATGGCATATATAATGGGTGGCGCACTTGCTACTACCTTTGTGGTTGTAGTTCCCGTATTAATTATAGGATTATTGCTTATAAGCCGTAAAGCGATGCCTGCTTTCAGACGTGTTTTCAAAAAATATGATAGATTAAATGAATCAATTGAAGAAAACGTACGTGGTATGCGCGTTGTTAAAGGCTTTTCAAGGGAAGAATACGAAAAGCAAAAATTCGGAACTGCCGCCGAAGAAATAGTAAAGGATTTTACTAAGGCAGAACGAATTGTTGCGCTTAATACACCCATTATGCAATTTTGCTTGTATTTTAATATGGTATTTGTACTGTTGGTTGGCTCTTATTTGGCAATAACCAGCGGTGGAACTACTATTGATGTTGGTCAAATTTCTGCGATGCTCACTTATGGAATGCAGATTCTGATGTCGCTTATGATGCTTTCAATGATATATGTTATGATTACAATGTCTGCTGAATCGATGAAGCGTATTTGCGAAGTATTAAATGAGGAATCAACACTTAAAAATTGCGATAATCCAACAACTGAAATTAAGGATGGCTCAATTGATTTTGAAAATGTATCCTTTAAATATTCCGAAAAGGCTAAAAGATTTGCATTAGAAAATATTAATCTCAAAATATCCTCCGGTATGACGGTTGGCATACTTGGAGGTACTGGATCTAGTAAATCTTCTTTGGTACAGCTCATACCTCGTCTTTATGACGTAACCGAGGGTTGTGTTAAGGTGGGCGGAAGGGATGTAAGAGAATACGATATTAACGCCCTCAGGGATAGCGTTGCTATGGTATTGCAAAAAAATCAACTGTTTTCGGGTACCATTAAAGAAAATTTACGTTGGGGTAATGAATTTGCGACTGATGAAGAAATAATCGATGTTTGTAAGCTCGCTCGGGCTGATGAATTTATTTCATCCTTCCCGGAGGGATATGATACTTATATTGAGCAGGGCGGAACCAATGTATCAGGTGGTCAAAAACAACGCCTGTGCATTGCGAGAGCCTTGTTAAAGCATCCCAAAATCCTTATTCTGGATGATTCAACAAGCGCAGTTGATACAAAAACAGATGCCTATATCCGCAAAGGGTTTAAGGAATATATTCCTAATACAACAAAAATTATTATTGCGCAGCGTGTTGCTTCTGTCCAGGATGCGGATATGATTATTGTTATGGAAAACGGTAGAATTTCTGCAGCAGGAAAGCACACGGATTTGCTTGATAATTGCGATATTTATAAGGAAATTTATGAACAGCAAACAACAGGAGGTGGGGAAGATGCCTAGACCAAAAATGCCACCTATGAAGAAAAAACTTAATGTTAACGCATTAAAAAGAGTAATTAAAATATTATTCTCTTATTATCCTGTTTTGCTGCCTATAGCAATAGCATGCATTATTTTTTCTGCTGTTACTGCAGCAATTCCCGCCATTTTCAATCAGCAGGTTATTGCAGCTATTGAAGAATGGTTTGTAAGTAGAGATTGGGCTTCGGCAAAAGAAGAAATTTTACCCAAAATTATATTACTTGCTTCCCTTTATGTAATTTCGCTTATTGCTGTAACTTCTCATACTCAATTAATGGCATATATTACTCAAGGCTTCCTTGGAAAAATGCGTAAGAAACTTTTTGATGGAATGCAAAATCTTCCTATAAGATATTTTGATACTCATAAGCACGGCGATATTATGAGTTATTATACCAACGATATCGATACACTTCGTCAATTAATATCACAGTCGATTCCGGCTCTGTTACAATCAAGTATTATTGTTATTGCCGTATTTTCAATAATGCTTTGGTACAGTATCTGGATGACACTTGTGGTTTTATGCGGCGTAATAATTATGATGATTGTATCGGGTAAAATCGGCGGTGGCTCTGCAAAGTATTTTATACGCCAACAAAAGGCGATAGGAAAAACTGAAGGCTTCATACAAGAAATGATGAATGGACAGAAGGTTGTTAAGGTTTTCTGCCACGAAGAAAAAAGCATTGTTGAGTTTGAAAAGATTAATGATGCCTTATATGAGGATAGCCGCAGAGCCCATGCATATGCCAACTGTTTAGGTCCGATTATTATGAATTTGGGCAATATTTTATATGTAATTATTGCAACTGTTGGCGGATTATTCTTACTGTCCGGCGCGAAGAATTTCAGTATATCGGGCATGGCATTTCAGATTAGTATTATAATACCTTTTCTTAATATGACTAAGCAGTTTACGGGTAATATTAATCAGGTAACTCAACAGATTAATTCTGTTGTAATGGGTATGGCAGGTGCCGAGCGTGTCTTTGAACTAATGGATGCTCAGTCTGAGACTGATGACGGTTATGTAACCCTTGTTAATGCAAAAATTGATTCTGAAGGTAACATCACAGAAACTGACGAGCGAACAGGTATGTGGGCATGGAAGCATCCCCATACAGACGGCACCTTAACCTATACAAAGCTCATGGGTGACGTGCGTCTTAATGATGTTGATTTCGGCTATACCGATGATAAAATTGTTCTGAAAAATATTGATATCTATGCAGAACCCGGTCAGCAAATAGCTTTTGTTGGAGCTACGGGCGCAGGTAAAACAACCATTACAAATCTTTTAAACAGATTTTATGATATTGCTGATGGTAAAATTAGGTATGACGGTATTAATATCAACAAAATCAAGAAAAGTGACCTTCGCCGTTCACTTGGAATAGTTTTACAGGAAACAAATTTGTTTACGGGAACGGTTATGGAAAATATTCGGTACGGCCGACTTGAGGCTACCGATGAAGAATGTATTAAGGCTGCAAAGCTTGCAGGTGCCGATGATTTCATTACAAGACTTCCTGACGGCTATGAAACCGAGCTTACAAACAATGGCGCAAATCTTTCGCAGGGTCAGCGCCAGTTGATTGCAATAGCTCGTGCCGCCGTTGCAGATCCTCCTGTTATGATACTCGATGAAGCTACTTCCAGTATTGATACAAGAACAGAAGCTATTGTACAAAAGGGCATGGAAATGCTTATGAAGGGAAGAACGGTATTTGTTATAGCACACCGTCTTTCAACCGTTAAAAATTCTGATGTCATTATGGTATTAGAGCAGGGAAGAATTATTGAGCGTGGAACACACGATGCTCTAATCGAACAAAAAGGCAAATATTATCAGCTTTATACAGGCGCTTTTGAGCTTGAATAGTAAAAAACTCGGACTTTTGTCCGAGTTTTTGCATATTTTAAGCAAAAAAATAATATTATTTAGTAATCAATAATTTTGTTTAAAACAGATAGGAGATTACTATGGAGCAGAATTGCATAAAAACAAATATCTATTATAATGAAAAGCTTTGCGAAAACTCTGCAGAAGTACCTATTGATATAGAGTTTTCGTTACCTGATTACTGTCCTGATATTTCTAAAATTCTTAAATGTAGAGCAGTATCACGCATCTCTTCAAAAAATATTAACGGTAATAATGTGGTAATAGACGGAACTATCACTATAAACCTACTTTATTCAAACGAAGAATCATACATTTTTTCTTATGAATATCAATATCCATTTAATAAAAGCTTTAACTATGATGGCGAAATCAATGAGTGTAATATTTGTTGTAAATCGAAATGTGAATATGTAAATTGCAGGGCTATTAGCGGCAGAAAACTTGAGATACACGGAGCTGCTTCTTTGCAATGCAATATTATAAAGAAAAATAAAACCGAGGTTATTTCGGATATCGATAACAAAGGGATTGAAATCAACCGTTTATTTTTACCTGCAACACTACCTGTAGGCAATACTGATAAATATCTGTTAATCGAGGAAGAAATCGAGGTTGGTAACGGACAGCCGCCTATAAGAAGCATTTTGCGATATGATTCAAAATGCTGTATCAGTGAGGTAAAGATAATTAACGATAAGGTAGTGGTTTCGGGCGAAATCTATTTACCGATACTTTATTGTAGTGATACCGATAGCAGTTTACAATCGTTAAAACCAAGGATTCCTTTCAGTCAGATAATAGAAATGCCGGGTATTAATGATGGATGTAAATGTAATACAAAGGCTGAAATAGCGTTTATTGAGCTTAAATTGCGTAATACGCCTTCCGGCGAAGCAACGAGTATCCTTGCTAATATTAAGGTTTTAATCAGCTGTGAGGCGATTTGTGAGAACGATATTGCGGTTATATCAGATGCATATTCAAAGAAAAACAGATTAAATCTTTCCAAAAAAGACATTGATATTAATAAAATTATTGCAAATATATCTGAAACAAGTAATCTAAAATATGATACTGAGCTTACAGATGAAGTAAAAAACATAGTTGATTTATGGTGTGATATTCGTGAGGTGCATACTAAAATAGCCAATAATAAAATATGTATTTTCGGTGATTTGGTTGTAGGAGTTATCTATCTGAACAATCAGGATTTGCCGATGTTTTGCGAAAGAATTTTTGATTTTTCATATGAGGAAGAGGTTAATCAAAACGGTTGCAAATGCGACCCGCAAATTGAGGTATCTTCAATAGGTTATTTTCTGACAGGAGCTTCAACGGTTGAAATCAGGATTGATATTAAGGTTAATGCTGCCGTTTATGAGTGTTGTAGTATGCCGCTTATAGTGGATTATAAGGTTGAGGAAAAGAAAACCTGCGAAAACAACTGTGCGATGCTTATTTATTATCCTTCGGTAGGGGAGAATATATGGGAAATAGCTAAACAGTTTAATTCCAGTAAGGAAGAAATTAAAAAAATTAATTCGGTTAAAGAAGATGTTATTAGCGATAAGCAGATGCTTTTAATTCCTATAAGTTAATTAAAAAGAGGGACATTTTTTGTGTCCCTTTTATAATAGGTTATTTTGTTAAAAAATTAACAAAATAGAAGATAAAGATTTCTTAATCATAAACGATTATGTAATTTTGAAAAAATATAATTTCCAAAATGGATAGGTAATCGGTTAAAACAAAAAATTTACTTAAAAAGTAATTGGTTTTGATTTAATAATAAAATTGAATTTAAAATCAAATTTTTAACATTTATGAGATATTTAAATTAAAATTCATTAAAATTAATAGCTTTTAATATAAATAATTGAAACTAAAAAAATAACAGCTGCTTATCAGGCGATAGAAATTTTTCTAATGAGGTAAGTACCAAATTAAAAATTTTTAAAGGATGTCTTTTTTAAGATTTCACAAGAAAAAGCAATAAAAGAGAAAAATTTAAAGAAAAAAATAAATTTTGTAAGAATGTTAGGTAATAAAAAATTTTTTAATAATAGAAGTTGAAAATTATTATTAAAAGTTAATTACAATTAATTTAATGGAAATGTGATAAATATATATAAGATATTATTGTAAATATCTAATAATGTGTCTATATAAGC
Source organism: Clostridia bacterium (assembly GCA_017390725.1). Classification (GTDB taxonomy): domain Bacteria; phylum Bacillota; class Clostridia; order Oscillospirales; family Acutalibacteraceae; genus UBA737. The sequence continues at coordinate 28,340 of JAFPAV010000020.1, forward strand.
CCCGAAAGAGCCCCTGCGGCCGATTCCTTGAAAAAACTATTTAAATACTCCCCTCAATTATACTAAATATTCATTTAGTATAATTGGACTAATAAAAAATTTAGTCTAATTTATTAAGGCTCCCCGCCTGGTATTATCACAAATTAATTTTAGAAAAGACTTGATTTTATAATATATGTGTTGTATAATATCAAGGTCAATTTAATTTGATTTGCCGGTGTGATGGAATTGGCAGACGTAGTGGACTCAAAATCCACCGGTGGCGACACCGTGCCGGTTCGAGTCCGGCCACCGGCACCAGTCGAGAGCCTCGACACGCAAACGCGTATTGAGGTTCTCTTTTTATTTTTAATCATTGCCTTGCGTCTAAAGTTTTATATGTTACGCACTACCACACTATTGAGAGCTAACAACTTATGTTGTTGGCTCTTCTTTTTTTACTCCCCTATCAAACTTTAAGTTTTAAAAAACTTTCACCTATTTTTAAAGAAAACATAAGATATATTGAAGTTAAACTTCAAAAATTGATAGGAGGCTATTTTATGGCAGAACTTAAAAATGGCTGTTTTCCTGACGATGCGGCCTTTAAAGAAGCTGTATGCGTGGATGTAGGCAGAGTTTACGATTCCTGCTGTGACAGAGACTGTCTTGAAGATTTGCGCTGCTTTTTCCTGCCGGACGCTCAGGAGCTCGTTAATGAGGCATCAAATGTAAGATTGCGTTCAGCTGAAGTACTTAAGGTATATATCAATGTAGAACCGGTTAATTTCCATAAAGGATTTTTCTCTTGTGATTTAACCTTCTTCTTCCGTTTAGAATTTGATATTTATACCTCCCCCAACACTTGCCCACAACAGATAAAAGGTGTTACCTCATTTACTAAAAAGGTAATACTTTACGGCAGTGAAGGTAATGTTAAGTCATTCTCAAGTGTTATTGATAATGATGATAACTGCAACACCCTTGCAATCCAGTCCAGTAATATGCCTAAATGCGTTGTTCAGACAGTAGACCCTATTCCCCTTTCAGCACGAAAAGGCGAAATACACGACTGCTATGACAATGTTAGATGCATTCCTAAGTGCATATGTGATTTCTTAGGTGGCGAGGTTATCACAAATCAGCACAAAGGCGATACAACTATCTATGTAACAATAGGCTTATTCTCGATTATTCAATTAATAAGAAACGTTCAGATGCTTATTCCCGTATATGATTTCTGTATTCCCGAAAAACAGTGTGACACTGGCACAACTGACCAGCCTTGCGACATATTCAGCAGAATAAAATTCCCCACAGACGACTTCTTCCCGCCCCGCAGAAATGACGACTGCGAGAACTTTGGCTGCTCCTGCAAAAATAACGAAGAATAATAAAATATCCCGAGTTTAAAACTCGGGATAAAATTTAATTAAGAGAAGAACAGTCAAGGTGCTGGAACTTTTCGAAAAATGGTTTTAAAAGCTTAATATCTTCAGCAATTCCACCTTCTATATTGCTTTCAAAATTCATAGGCATAACAGGGTCATGAACACTCATACGAAGTAAAAACCAACCGTTTTGTGTAGAAACACGAATACCCTCACGGTTATCATCGGCAATAGTATATCTATCGGGAAATTGTGAGGCGAATTTTTCCAATTCTGCAATTACATTATTTCCGTATTCCTTAAAATCATCAAGGAGAATATTAAAGCGGCATTCCCTTTCTTCGGCGGGCATTTCAAGGCTGCTTAAAATCGCATTAAGATCTTTTCCTTTTGCAACCTCAATAACGATTTTTGTAACAAGATATGCTCCGTCATCGAGGAAATAATTTTCTTTTAATGCCGCATGGCCTGAGGTTTCGATTGCTAAGGGGCAATTAATACCTGAATTACATAATTCAATAGCTTTATTTATAACATTTTTATAGCCTCTGCGATATCTGTAATGCTTACCCTTAAGCTCATTTTCAATAAATTTCTTAAGGCCATCAGAGGTTACGGAATCAGTAACGATAGTAGCACCCGGATTATTTTCCATAGCAATTGTCGAAGATAATGCAATAAGTCTGTTTCTGTTGATTTCATTACCTGAACTGTCAACACAGCCTGCTCTGTCAACATCGGTATCAAAAATTAAACCGAGGTCAGCCTTGGTTTCCTTAACGGCATCGCAAATGCTCTTCATCGCTTCGGCATTTTCAGGGTTTGGTACGTGATTTGGGAACATACCGTCAGGCTCCAAGAAGCGGCTTCCGGTTATATCGGCTCCAAGCTTCTCAAGAACATCATATGCATAAAAGCCCCCTGCCCCATTTCCAGCGTCTACAACGATTTTATATCCAGATAAGGGTTTATCACTCTCAGAGCATTTTAACGACTCACAGATGATTTTACGAAGCCTTGCGGCGTATGTAGACATATATTCCACATCGCAAACGCTTCCTTTTACATCGGTAATAATCCTTTCGCCATTATCAGCAAGGTCAAGAATTTCAGCAATGTCGCTTCCCTCAAGACCACCTGATTTAATAAAAAATTTAAGTCCGTTACGGTCAAAAGGATGATGGCTGGCGGTTATCTGAATAGCGGCATCGGCTTCTAAATCAATAGTTGTCATAAACATAGCGGGAGTAGAAGCTAAGTTGCAGTTAAGTACAGTTACTCCCGATTCAACAAGTGCATCTATAACAGAAGAAGAAATACTGTCGGCAGTTATTCTGGAATCATGACCAATGGATATTTTTAAATCATTTGAAGCCTTGGCAAACTTGTTTACAAACCAAACAACAAAGGCATAGGATATATCGCTTACTGCTTCTTGTGTAAGGTCAACAGTATTGCCACCAAGACAACTTGCAATACCACGGACATCGGTTCCGCTTTTTAATTTTTTATAACTCATATTATTCCCCACTTTACAGTTCGCCGGAAAAATAACCGGCACAAAAATAACCAATTAAGAAAAGAACTATAACTCCGGTTGTAAAAAGCATTGATTTTAAAAAGATTCTATACTTATTTTTCAAAGGAAAACACCTCAAGGGTATTATTGAACCGTTTAAAAATAAATATTCAAGCGGAGGTTCTTATGGCGGCAATAAAAATAAAAAGTAACATCACAACATTTATTTTTGAAAACAGTGAAAAATTGACGCTAGCAATTAACTGTCTTTACAGTAGCCGTGCCACCAGGAACCTAAAAAGTAATTTATATTTATTTAATGAAAAATATTATTTGACTATTATTTCGAATGAAAATAAATCGGTTTTTAAAATCAGTGAATTTGCGGATAATTACAGTAAATCTTATCTGCTAATATCTTTTTTAAATGAATATGCAAAAAATCTTATTATTGAAAACGCCATATCAAAATACGGAAAAGCGTTTTCTAAATATTTTTGATATAATCTACCCTTTCGGCCATATTTTCTGCCGAGAAAAGATAATTACCGGCAACCAAAACGGTGGCACCGGCTTTAATAGCTAGGGGTGCTGTTTCACCGTTAATACCGCCATCAACCTCTAATTCAATTTCAAGACCCAGTCTTTCGCTTTCGGCCTTAAGTTTGGAAAGCTTGTCCAAAGCAGAAGGCATAAATTTCTGACCGCCAAATCCGGGTTCAACCGACATTACAAGAACCATATCACAAAGCGGTAATAAATCAAATATTTCTTCTGCGCTCGAGCAAGGCTTGATGGTTATACAGGATTTGCAACCGAGTTCTCTGATTTCCTTAAGGAGTTCAGCATTATCACTACCCGCTTCATAATGAAAACCTAGATAATCGGCATACTGTGCGAATTCTTTTATGTAACGGTGCGGTCTGTCAATCATAAGATGAACATCAAGCGGAATGTTAGAATGTGCCTTTATAGATTTAATAACAGGAACACCGAAGGATATATTAGGAACGAAAATACCATCCATAACGTCAAGATGAAGCATATCAACGCCTGCAGCCTCAAGCTTTTTAATATCATCAGCAAGGGAGAGAAAATCAGAGGTTAAGACAGATGGTGAAATTTTAACCAAGAAACATCAAATCCTTTCGTTTATAAACATCACAATACGGATACAGCCATTTGACTGTATCCGTATTTACTTTTTAGTACATACCGCCTGCTTGGGCAGCAGCCGCTGCGGCCGCATTAGCAGCGTCATCTTTTTTATCAGCAACAAGGCTTTCGGTCGTTAAAACCATTGAAGCTACAGAAGCGGCATTTTCAAGGGCGGAACGGGTAACCTTGGTTGGGTCAACAATTCCGGCCTCAATCATATCGGTATAGTTTTCACTGTAAGCATCAAAGCCAAAATTAACCTTACCGCTATTAACGATCTTATCAACTATAACAGAGCCCTCAATTCCTGCATTAAAGGCTATCTGACGGATAGGAGCTTCGAGAGATTTGAGAACGATATTAGCACCTGTTTTCTCGTCACCATTTAAAGAATCTGCAAGAGTTTTAACTGCAGGGATAGCATTAACAAGGGCAACACCGCCACCTGCAACAATACCCTCTTCAACAGCGGCTTTGGTAGCCGAAAGCGCATCCTCAATACGAAGCTTTTTATCCTTCATTTCAATTTCTGTAGCCGCACCTACCTTGATAACGGCAACACCGCCGGCAAGCTTAGCAAGTCTTTCCTGAAGCTTTTCTCTGTCAAAATCAGAGGTAGTAACGCTTAATTCGTTCTTTATCTGATTAACACGGTCTTTGATAGCACCAGAGTCTCCTGCACCATCAACAATTATAGTGTTTTCCTTAGTGATTTTAACCTGACGGGCTCTACCAAGCTGAGAAATATTTGTATCCTTAAGCTCAAGACCCAATTCTTCAGAGATAACCTCACCGCCTGTGAGAACGGCAATATCGCGGAGCATTTCCTTTCTTCTGTCACCAAAGCCGGGGGCCTTAACTGCAACACAGGTAAAGGTACCTCTGATTTTATTAACGATAAGGGTTGAAAGGGCTTCACCCTCAATATCTTCAGCAACGATAACTAATTTTTTACCTGCTTGAACTATCTGTTCGAGTAAAGGTAAAATTTCCTGGATAGAAGAAATTTTCTTATCGGTGATAAGAATTAAAGCGTCATCAATAACAGCTTCCATCTTATCGGTATCGGTAACCATATAAGGTGTGATATAACCACGGTCAAACTGCATACCTTCAACAACCTCAGAATAGGTTTCGGCAGTTTTAGATTCTTCTACGGTTATAACGCCGTCAGCAGTAACCTTATCCATAGCCTCGGCAATGAGCTTACCTATTATTTCGTCACCGGAAGAAACGGTGGCAACTCTTGCTATATCTTCGCTACCCGAAACTTTTTTAGAATTGGTTACGATGGTATCAATAGCAACGTCAACTGCATTTTTAATACCCTTCTTTATTATCATCGGATTAGCGCCTGCGGCAACATTTTTCATACCTTCATTTATTAATGCCTGTGCAAGAACTGTAGCGGTTGTAGTACCGTCACCTGCGGCATCATTTGTCTTAACAGAAACCTCTTTAACGAGCTGTGCACCCATATTTTCAAAAGGATCGTCGAGCTCGATTTCCTTTGCGATGGTAACACCGTCATTAGTAATTAACGGAGAACCGAATTTTTTATCCAAAACAACGTTTCTTCCCTTAGGACCTAAGGTAACTTTAACAGCATCAGCAAGCTTATCAACACCAACCTGTAAAGCCTTGCGAGCTTCTTCTCCAAAAATAATATTCTTTGCCATAATAAGCCTCCTAATTATTCTACTATTGCCAAAATATCTGACTGATGAAGAATGGTATATTCTTCGTTATCAATCTTAATATCAGTACCTGAATATTTAGCGGCAACAACCTTGTCACCGGGTTTTACAGTCATAACAACCTCTTTACCGTCAACAATTCCGCCTGGGCCTACTGCAACAACAACGGCAATTTGGGGCTTTTCCTTGCTTGCCGAGGTTAAAACAATGCCACTTTTAGTTGTCTCTTCGGCTTCGGTAGCTTTAATAACAACGTTATCAGCTAAAGGTTTAATAGTCATCTTAAATTCCTCCAATTAACTTGCTATAAATATTATAATCTGTTATTTAGGTATATTATACCACAAACAGCAATAAAAGTAAAACCTATTTATACATTTAAAGCCAGTTTTTTTAACGCTTTTTGAGGCAATAAAAATTTAATGCCGTTCTTTATTAGTTCAAAATCAAAGCTTTTTGCCATAATAACCTCGCCATCGAGATTTATAGGTAATTCCAAATCGGATTCAATCTCCAATTTAGAACATTCCTTCATTGTACAAAAGCTTAAATTACCATGTTTACCCTTTTCATATACAGGCAAAAAATGAAGAATTTTTAGTCGGCTTATTGTGTCAACCAAAGTGAAATTCAAAATGTTATCGTTTGGTATTGCATCGGGAGCACCCATAAAGCCGCCGCCGTAAAAAGGAGCATTAGATATAACAGCAAATAAGCAATCACGCTCGCCAAGGTCTATATTATCTAATTTAAGCTTCAATTTCAAACCGATTTTTCCGAGGAAAGCTTTTATAATTGCTAATTTATATGCTAATCCACCGCTAACAAAGGGTAAATTTTTATATAAAATCATATTTTTAGCAACTATCGCATCCATACCCACAGAGCAACCGTTAAGACAATACTTATCCCCTGCTCTGATAATATCCATACTAACGGTTTCGCCTTCAAGTTGCTGCTCTAAATCTAAAAATGAATCTTTACAATCAAAGAACCGTAAAAAATCATTTGCAGAGCCACAAGGAATAACACCCATTACGGCGTTGTCGTATCCGTATATTCCGTTTAAAACCTCAAAGCTTGTTCCCTCTCCGCCGCAGGCAAAAATGGTGACATCGTCCCCTTTTTCTGCTTCACTCCTTGCTATTTCTGTGATATTACCACGGTAATCAGAGAAAGAAATGGAAAATTCTAAATCTTTATCCTTAAAGAAATTTTTAATAGCATCGGATAATTTTTCTTTACCCTTGTCTTTTCCGGCTACCGGATTAATTATAAAGACATATCGCAATTTTTACTTCCTCTTTTCGTTTATTTTAAATACATAAACAATTGACATTTTATCATTCCGTTATAAAGCTTACGTCTCTTATCTGCAGTGCGACCAAAATGCTTTTCAAATTCATCGTGGGGGCTGATTATAAAGAATTTATGACCTTCTTGCTTTACAAAGCGTTCGCCCATAACGCTATAAAGTTTTTCAGCAGATTTTACATCCAGTAATCTCTCTCCATAAGGTGGATTTGTTACTGTAATGCACCTATCATTAGGTAGAACAAAATCCTTAACATCACCAACAGAAGCTCTAACATATTTTTCAACACCGGCTTTTTTAGCATTATTAAGGGTTAATTCAACGGCTTTTGGATCGATATCATAACCCACCGCCGAAAACTCAATGTTTTTTCGTATCAAATCCTGCGCACGAGTTCTTTCTTCTCGCCATATCCTTTCATCAATAAAGCTAAAGCGCTCAGCAGAAAAGCTTCTGCGAAGTCCTGGCGCTATACCCTTTGCCATCATAGCGGATTCAATAAGAAAGGTTCCGCTTCCGCACATAGGGTCATAAATCTGTGTATCAGGATAAATTCTGGCCAAATCACATATTGATGCTGCAAGGGTTTCCTTGAGCGGAGCATCGTTGGAATTTCTGCGGTATCCCCTTTTATGCAAACCCTCACCCGAGGTATCGATCATCATTGTAACCTTATCCTTATGAATTGAAAAACGAATTTTAATTTCAGTACCGGTTTCTTCAAACCAGGATATTTTGTATTTTTCTTTAAGACGCTCAACGATGGCTTTTTTAATTATTGACTGACAGTCAGGTATACTATGCAACGCAGAAGAAATACTCCAACCGTTTACGGGAAAAGCATCGTCTTTGCGTATAAAGTTTTCCCAAGGTAATGACTTAACATTGTCAAACAATTCGGTAAAGCTAGTAGCGATAAATTCGCCTACATTAATGAGAATTCGTTCCGAAAACGAAGATGATATATTTGCCCTTGCTAATAAATTAGCATCACCCTTTAAAAGAATTCTGCCGTTTTCGGTTATGATATCCTCAAAACCCATTCTTTTGAATTCAAAAGCAGCAATACTTTCGGTTCCAAAAAGACAGGGGGCGACTAAATTAAATTTATTATCCATTTTAAACCTCCGCAGTTGCGTGACGGGTGACGTGACAGCCGATATTTACAGCTAAAGGTAACCCAGCTATATGAGTTGCTGCGTATTCTATGTTTACCGCAAGGGCAGTTGTATCGCCGCCAAAACCTTGCGGTCCTATCCCTAATTCATTAATTTTTTCTAAGAGTTCTTTTTCTAATTCAGCATAAAAAGTATTTTGATTTCTAAGGGTTATATCACGGCATAGGGCTTTTTTAGAAAGAAAAGCACACTGTTCAAAATCTCCGCCGATACCAACGCCAACTACTATTGGAGGACAAGGATTTGAACCGGCTGCTTTAACTATATCTAAAACGGCCGAAACAACGCCGTCTTTTCCGTCAGACGGTTTTAACATTTTCAATGCACTCATATTTTCACTGCCAAACCCCTTAGGTGCAACAGTAATCTTTATTTTATCACCGTCAACAACGCTAGTGTGAATAACCGCAGGCGTATTATCGTTAGTATTAATTCTTTCTATCGGATCAGCTACAACTGATTTTCGTAGAAGACCTTTTTCATAACCTCGGCGAACTCCTTCGTTTATTGCAGCATTTAGGTTGCCGCCGCATACGTGAACATCCTGCCCTATTTCAATAAAAACCACAGCCATACCCGTATCCTGGCAGATAGGTAAATCATATTCCTGTGCTGCTTTTATATTTTCTTCCAGGTCGTGTAATATGCTTTTAGCTAATGGATTGTTTTCATTGATTTTGCAATTTTTAATGCAACATTCAATATCCGAAGGAAGCTTTTTGTTGGCTTTAATGCACAGCATTTCTACGGTTGATATAATTTTTTTAACATCAATTTCTCTTATCATTTTATAATACTCCGAACTTTATTATAACAAAACAAGGGCTGAACCAAAATTAGCTAAGGTTCCGCCCTGTTATACTATTTCATTGCACCACGCTTTGAACGGCGGGTATCGGGATTTTTTCTTTTTAAATCAGAAAATTTTTCATCGCTTGTTTGCTTAAAGCGATTCATCATTTCTTCGAAACTTGCAGATTCACTTTTTTTAGGCATCCAGGTGAAAGAAGAATCTATCTTAGCCGGAGCGGGGGTTTTTCTTTCACGCTTAAAATTATTACCTTTTTCTGCAGGGTTAGTTTCCTCTAACGCCTTTTTGATACTAAGACTTATCTTTCCGTTATCTGCTATGGTTAAAACCTTAGCTTTTACAGAATCCCCTATTTTGAAAAAATCGTTAATATCGCTAACATATGTACGGGCAACTTCGGAAATATGAACCATTCCTGACTTACCTTCACCAACATCAACAAAAACACCAAAATTTGTGATACCGGTTATTTTTCCTTCAATAATTTGACCTACCGCAAGTTGCATAAAAGAAATATATCCTCCTAAATTATTATCAATTACCTGAAATATCAATAAACACCTGTTCATCCGAAAAAACATAACCCAGTCTCTCCCTGGCTGCTTTTTCAACAATGGCAGAATTTGAATCATCATCCAACATCGCTCTTAATTCTTCAATTGAGTTTTTTTCGGCTGCGTACTGCTCTTCTAAAGCTTTTAGAGTTGCTTTGCTTTCATTGAGAGTATTCCATAAACCAAGTAAGGTTACTATCAAATAAACACAAACGCCGAGAACTAAAAATCTTACAAAATAGCTTTTGTTACTTTTGACTCTACCCATAAGCAAATGCCTTTCAAACTTACTCAATATATTATGGTTAGTATACAACAAATGCCGTTACTTTTTCAAGGCTTTTTTCCATATTTTAAGTATTTTTTTGAAAAAACTTTTAAAAAACAAAATAACTTTGTCTAAAATAGAATTTTTATAATTAAAAATCCACTTTAAAAAGGTATTTGTTTTTAAAAAAATATATTTAAAAATTTTTAATGATAGATTAGAAAGTGTAAGAAAATTTATTATAAACCCTATTAGGCTTCCAAAAAAATAATATCCCCGTATTTCCCCTTTTGAGAACTCTAATGAAAAGCAAAACAGGCAAAAAGCTGAAAATAACCAAAAAACTATGTCGGTTATAAAAGTTATAACTTTTTTATTTTTTTTAAGATAACGCATTCCTCTTAAAAGGTCATAAAAAATGCCAAGGAAAAAACCTAAAATTAAAGAGTATAAAAACGTTAAAATCTGTGAATATGAATTAATCTCCCACATAACTATTTAAAAACTCTTTTGAAAAAGGCTTCTTTTTTGCCGCTGTTAGTATAAACTAATGCAATGAACTCCCCTTCTGCTCTAAGCTCACCGGATTGTGTATCAAAGCTCGTAATATGTAAATTGCTTCCTTTAATTGTCAGATTTCCAAGGTCGGTTGTTAGAATAATTGTTTCTTCATCAAAATTTATTACATCCGAAACAGCGGATAAGGATAATTTGTTTCTGTTTTCAAGAATTAAGTTGCTGAATCTTTCCTGTTCCATAAAAAACACCCCTTGAAAAAATATATTCAAAGGGTGTTTTAAAAATTACATTATTCAATTATTTCAAATAGGTTTGCGGCTTCCTCTTTTTTTACGACCTCACTAACGTTAATTACTTTGGCTTTAAAAAGACGTGCGCCGAAAGAAATTTCGATTACATCCCCTATTTTTATATCATAAGAGGCTCTGGCGGGTTTGCCGTTAACTAAAACACGACCTGCATCACAGGCTTCATTTGCAACAGTTCTTCGCTTAATAATACGGGAAACCTTTAAATATTTATCTAATCTCATTAAAAACTCCTAAAAAACTATAAGCCGCCCGTAACGGACGGCTTATATAAGTAAGGTTTAATTACTTTGCAACAGCATCCTTGAATGCTTTACCAGCCTTGAAAACAGGGCTCTTGGAAGCAGCAATCTTAATCTTTTCCTTGGTAAGAGGATTGATACCCTCACGAGCAGCACGCTCTCTGATTTCGAAAGAACCGAAACCGATGAGCTGAACCTTGTTACCAGCCTTTAATTCATCACCAATAGTAGCGATGAAAGCGGCAACAGCCTTGTCAGCATCCTTCTTAGAAATTCCTGCTTTTTCAGCAATTGCAGCGATTAATTCTGTCTTGTTCATTGTTAGAACCTCCATAAAATTTTTTAACGAACTTAAATCGTTATTAGGAAAACTAAACCGAAGAACTTGTCCACGATTACTATATATTTTTACCATATATTTTCAAAAAAATCAATAGATTTTATGCAAATAATTCATAAAAAAGGCGAAAACAAGCAAAAATTTCCGTATTGAACAAATTTTAACGCAATATTTTGTGCTTTTTGCAGAATTTTACTATGCTTTTACCCATAGGTATTGTGGTAAAGTCCTCTTCTTCAAAGGCGTTTAAGATAATCAAACATACCAGATAAACGATACCTGCAACTATAATGGAAGCCAAAGTAACGATTTTTGAATCAGATAAGGAGGTTACTGCCCAAGCAGCAGCACCAGAAAATACAGATGAAATTAACGGTTTAATAAACACTTTGATGATACTTGGAATTACACCTGTAAATTTTATCAAGCATAAAATATTTGCAAAGAAAATAAACAAATAACAACAAAGAGTTCCAATAGGTGCGCCCAAAATGTTAATAGAAGGAATTCCCACTAAAACATAATTTACAATAATTTTAATAACTGCACCAATGGCTATGTTTATAACGGGCACATTTTGTTTACCAATAGCTTGAAGCATACTTGTAAGCGGTAACGATAAACCTGCAAAAACTGCAGCTATACCGAAAATACTAAGCATTGGTCCACCGATTTCTACCGATGCGGTGCTTTTATACAAAAGTCCCATAACGGGGCCGCTAATTGCGGCAAGACCGATACCGGCGGGCATTGCAATTAAAGCGGTCATTTTAATAATTGAATCAATATTTTTCTTAATGGCAGATTTGTCCTTAACTACCCACGAAGAAGCAAGCACAGGTAAAGCACTTACTCCCAATACAGATGTAATAGTAGGTATTAAATTGTATAGTGTAAAGGCTTTGCCTCTAATTCCGTAAAGAAATGTAGGTATTCCCCCATCGGTTAGCTTTGTTGCTGCAGTGCTATTAAAGTCAGCTATTGATTCTGAATACATTTCTCTTAGATAGTCAGCACTGTTTTCAACTAATTGTGATAACTGCAGCTTAACCATTGAAACATCTATGAGAGAAGCAACATTATTTGCTAGTGATGTTAAAACAACGGGAATAGCAATTGCTATTAATCCCTTAAGGGCAGTTCTCTGCGGAATAGCATCAGCAGAAGCTTCAAGTTCATTTTCAGTAATATTGTCACCTTTGAACTTGTAATTAAGACGAAGATACAAAGCAGCACACATTGAGCCTACGGTTATACCTAACATTGCTCCTGCAGCAGCATAAGCTACATTATTTGTAAGCTTCATTACAACGAAAGCAAAACCGTAACCTAAAATAAGTTTTCCCAGAGCCTCGATAACGTTAGAAAATGCCGTTGGGTACATATTTCTGAGGCCCTCATAATAACCTCTGTATGTGGACATAATACAGCAGAAAATCAAATTCGGTGCGATTGCAAAAATACTGTATATAGTTTTGCCTGTAGGGTCGGTTATTTTAACAAAGGGATATATCAGTAAAAGCATTAGGGTAAAACCAACAATACCCGAAACTAAAAAGGCCTTACGAGCTATTTTAAGTGTCTGTCTAACGTCTTTAAATCTATTAACGGCAATATTCTCGGCAACAATTCTTGAAACTGCAATAGGCAGCCCTGCCATAGCGAGAGAATAAATAGGTAGGAATAAATCATAAGCTGAGGAAAAATAGCCAAATCCTAAATCCCCAATCAGATTTGAAAGGGGTATTTTAAAAACAGCGCCTATGATTTTAACAAGAGCGGTTGCAACAATAAGAATTATTGCGCCATATTCAAAGCTTTGTTGTTTTCTTTTATTTTGAAAATCAGACATATATTTCTCCTAAAAAATATCAGAAATATTTATTTTTTTGATTAATTCTATAACAATTTCGAAAGGCATTGCCTTCTCCATAGAATTCATTTCTCGGTAATTTCCAACAGCAGATTCATCAGCATTGTCAGAAACTCTCCTGATGGCTGCAAAAGGAACATTAGCGGCATTACAGGTATAAGCAATTGCTGCCGTTTCCATATCGCAGCTGGATGCTCCAAAGGTAGTTTCCAAAAAGCTGCTTTCTTTAGCTGAGCACACGAAATGGTCACCCGTAACTGCTAAAGAATTTTCGCATTTGCCTACTATTGACTCAATCAAAGCATTAAGCTTTTTATCCGATTCGTAAATATAATTTTGTAAAGGCTTTTCACAGGGCTTGTACCCTATTCCCGTTAAATCGAAATCGTGCTCCAAAAATTTTTGTGGAACTATAACAGAACCTCGTCTATTATCGCCAATTCCTCCGGAAAGCCCGTAATTCAAAATGATATTACAACCAGAATCAATAAGTCCTGCCGCAGCAACGGCGGCGTTAACCTTACCAATTCCACAGTTTACAGCTAATACAGTTGTATTATCAATGGAAAAAGTCAGTGTTTTACGCCCGAACAAAAGACCTTCGGCGAAGCTATTTTTCTTGATATACTCTTCAAAAGGGGCAAATTCATCAATATCGGCCACAATAACGCCAATTTTAAAATTATTCTTCATCTTCAATAGTTACCTTTGCACCGCAGGAATTACAGTAAATGGAAGATTCTTCAATATAGGCACCGCAATTAGCGCAAATACGCTTGTTTTTGGCATTGAGAATTTCGTTTTGCAATTCCTCTATTTTTTCATTTTTTTCTTTTATTGCTGCAACTAATTCTGCGATGCTTTCGTTTTCGATTTTCTCATTTTTGATTAAATCAAAATATAAGCTTCCAAGTTTCTCGAAATCCTTGGCTCTCTTATTTTCAAGAGAAGAAACATCAAATTTTTGTTTTTGGGTATTAACAACCTCACCTGTTTTTTTACAGGCAACATCAAATACCTCTTTTGCTTTATTCATTGCTTGATCAATACTGTTTAAAAAATCCATAATAAAACCTCCGTTAAAATGTGAATTTTAATGAAAATATTTGTTATAAAAATCGCAAATATTCTTTTTTCGTTCAATTATTTCTCCGAATCTATCTATATATTCATATGGGTATTTAAAATTGAATATTCGGTCAATAAAAGCACCGTTTGGCTCTCTGAGCTTTGTTACAGCAGATGCACCGCAGGCAAGTATAGAGTGGGTTTCATCCATAATATAAACATTGTAAAGTCCCTCGTAACCCTTTTTGGCATATCCAACATTTTCGAGATTACCAACGGTTTTGCTCTGTCGATACATATAATATGGAAAAATACCGTTTTGTGTTAATCTTTCCTTAGCAGATAAAACCATCTTAGAAGCAGTAATGCCATCCATTAGTATATCGGTACTTTCGGTTGAATTAAGTGTAGAAGCACGCTTAACAGACAAAGAATGTACAGTTATACTTTCGGGATTAAGCGAAATTACTTTACTTAAAGTATTATCGAAGCTATCGATAGTATCACCGGGCAGTCCTGCAATTAAATCCATATTAATGTTGTTAAATCCACAGCTTCTTGCAAGCTTAAAGGCATCAGCAGTTTGTTTTGAATCGTGATTTCTTCCAATGTTTTTTAAAACATCATCATTCATAGTCTGGGGATTTATGCTGATGCGTGTAGCACCGCCGTTTTTAATAGCTAAAAGTTTATCCTTGGTAATTGTATCTGGTCTTCCCGCTTCAACTGTATATTCACGCACATTTTCAAAAGAAAAATTTTCAGAAACCGTAGTCATTATTTTTTGAATTAATTCAGCATCGATTGAAGTGGGTGTACCTCCGCCTATATAAACCGTTTCAAGCGTTAAATTGCATTGCTTAACAATTTTTGCGGTTTCAATGAGTTCTTCACAAAGCAAATTTACATACTGCGGTATTAGTTTCTTAGCTTGCTTAACAGAATGTGAAACAAAGGAACAGTATGTACATCTTGTAGGAC
This sequence comes from Clostridia bacterium, assembly GCA_017390725.1. Taxonomy (GTDB): domain Bacteria; phylum Bacillota; class Clostridia; order Oscillospirales; family Acutalibacteraceae; genus UBA737. The sequence goes on from JAFPAV010000020.1 coordinate 43,541, forward strand.
AAAAAGGAATTGAAATATATAAACTAAATGAGTCAGGTTTTGAAAGAGAAATAATTTTTTCCTCTCCTTTAACCGATTCTTTGCAAATTTCAAGCTTTTCCTTGCTGACTAACAATTTATTTAAAAAGTATGAATCAGCATTTTCTTCACCTAAAGCAAGAGCCAAACGAGAGTATAGTTTTGCTGGTCTTACACCTGTTAAAATACCCCAAGGCGCTCCGTAGCCCGTTATTTTCACAAAGCATTTATAAAGCTGTACCGCTAATAACCGTTCGCATTCCTTATTAAAATCATCACAGTTATTTAAAATACTATCAGAAAAATCGGCAGTTTTTCCGTTCAAATTGAGTTTTGCAATAAGCTGAACATTATTATCAACAATGTGGCATTTGGTAATGGCGCAATTTTCTGTAAAATCCTCATCATCGCAAAATTCGATTTTTTCAAACGGCAGAAATATTCTTATCAATTTTTCAAGTTCGTATTTGTAGTTGTGACCTATCAAAGAAAGTTTCATTATTCACCGCCTAAATTTAGATTTCGCTAAAATATGGGTTGGAAAGTAGCTCCTCCCCTATAGTTGTTGATTCGCCGTGTCCCGGGTAAACATTAATTGTTTTTGAAAAAGCGGAAAGTTTTTTCAAAGAACTTAACATTTCAAAATGATTTGAACCGGGGAAATCGGTTCGTCCTATACTTCCGGAAAATAAAGTATCGCCGGAAAACAATTCATTGCCGATAAGAAAACACATAGAACCCGGAGTATGTCCCGGGGTTTCAATACATTTGATTTTTAAATCACCAATATTTATAAATTCTCCGTCAATAACCGTTTTATCAGCATGAAAAGGAGTTTGTTTTGCGTGGAATTGATCAGATAGGCTTAAATATGTGTTAAAAAGCCCTTCCTCGTCTTTTTTACTAACAATAATATCAGATGCTGTTTCATCACGCAACTGCTTTGCGCCGCAAATATGGTCAAAATGCGAATGAGTCAGCAAGATTGCTCTTTCCTTAGGTTTATTTTGAATTAAAAATTCAGCAACTAAGGGCGAATACTTACCGGGATCAATTACTATAGCAGCCTCATTTGATGAAATCATATAACAATTTGCGGCGATTAAGCCTAAGGGTAAAACTTTAATTTCCATTTTTTCTCCAGATTTTAGTATCGTAGATTATGGTAACAGGTCCGTCATTTATAAGACTTACCTTCATATCTGCACCGAAAACACCTTTATCAACCTTTTTTACGCCGTTTTCTTTTAATTTTTCGCAGAAATAATTATATAAATTATCAGCTTCGGTAGGACTCATGGCATTAATAAATGAGGGTCTGTTCCCTTTTTTTAAATCAGCACATAAAGTAAATTGAGAAATAACAAGACATTCTCCGTTAATATCCAAAATAGATTTATTCATCTTATCATTTTCATCGCAGAAAACACGCAAATTGGCAATTTTAGCGGCAAGAACATCGGCATCGGATGTAGTATCATCGCTTTCGGCGCCGAATAAAATCATATATCCTTCTTTACTTTTGCCAACTATATTTCCTTCAACCTCAACTGAAGAATTTAAAACACGTTGAACTACTGCTTTCATTACTGATTAATCCTTTCAACACTGAATACACCGTGAATTTTTTCGGTACGGCTGATAATACTCTTTAAATGTTCTACACTTTCAGCGCTAACGGTTATAACGATAACGCAATTACCGTTTTTAACCTCTCTTGCATTTACACTGTGAACAGGCACTCGCATATTATACATTGTATTCATAACGTCAAGAAGAACGCCGTCTCTTGCAATTGAGGAAATTTGAAGAGTAGAAATAAAGTTTTCCGAATGGGCTTCACCGTCCCAATGAGCAGCTATCCAACGATCCGGCTCCTGTGCATCGGCGATATTTTTAGGAACATTATTACAGTCTCTCTTATGGATGGAAACGCCGTGTCCCCTTGTTATAAATCCGATAATTTCATCACCGGGCAAGGGCGTACAGCATTTTGAAAGCTTAATAAGACAGTTATCAATGCCTTCAACAATAACACCGTCGGTTGATTTCGAGGCTTTACTGTTGTTAATAGGTGTAATTTCTGCAACCTTTGTGGCAGAAGATTTTTTATTGTAATCTTCCTTAACCCTTGGCATAATTTTTGAAAGCAAGATTCCGCCATATCCAATTGCGGCATAAAATTCATCAACTGAAGAAAAGCGTTGACGTGTTGCCAATTCTTCGAGATAAGCTTCTAACTCTTCATCGGAGTAATTAATTCCGTTGCGCTTAAGCTCTCTTTCAAACTCAAATTTACCGGTGGCAATATTCTCGGTTCTTTTTTCCTTTTTGAACCAGGAACGAATCTTTGCCTTGGCCTGGTTTGTAACTGCAATATTAAGCCAATCACGGCTAGGTCCGTGTCCTGCTTGGTTTGTGGTGAGAATATCAACTACCTCACCGGTTTTAATTTTATGGCTGATAGAAACAATTTTACCGTCAACCTTAGCTCCTACCATACGAACGCCTACTGCAGTATGAATAGCAAAAGCAAAATCAACAACGGTAGCACCTACAGGAAGATTAATAACGTCTCCCTTTGGCGTAACAGCAAAAACATCTTCTTCGGCCAAATCCACCTTAATGGTACGAACGATTTCAGATGCATCAGTACTTGCATCCTGAGTGTCGAGAATTTCTCTTATCCAGGCAAGACGGTTTTCTAACTTCTTATCATTATCGGTAATACCCTCTTTGTATTTCCAATGGGCCGCAATACCAAATTCGGCGGTATGGTGCATTTCAAAGGTTCTGATCTGTATTTCAAAGGGTATTCCTGCACGACTCAATACAGTTGTGTGTAAGGACTGATACATATTGGGCTTAGGTGTTGAAATGTAATCCTTAAATCGGTTAGGAATCGGGCGGAACATATCGTGCATAATACCGAGGATATTATAGCAGTCCGCAACAGAATCAGTAATAATTCTGATAGCGTATATATCATATATTTCATCGAAATCTCTACCTTGAATATACATCTTTCGGTATATTCCGTGAATTGATTTTACACGACTTTGGTAAGAAATCTTAACACCAGGCAAAACTTCTTCCAAACGTTCCCGAATCTTTTCTTTAATTTCATTGAGAATTTGCTCACGATGATTTTTACGGTGCAATAGAGAATCCTCAATTTCTGCATAAGCAATCGGGTCAAGGTGCTTTATAGCAAGGTCTTCGAGCTCTTCCTTAACCGGACGAATACCTAATCTATGGGCAATGGGTGCGTAAATTTCAAGAGTTTCCAAAGAAATATCTCGTTGCTTTTGCTCAGGCATAGCATCGATAGTGCGCATATTATGAAGTCTGTCAGCAAGCTTTATAATGATAACACGAATATCCTGGCCCATAGCGATGAGCATTTTGCGTAAACTTTCGGCTTGTTGTTGTTCTTTGGTTGAAAAATTAAGTCTTGCAATCTTTGTAACACCGTCAACCAAAAGTGCAACGTCTTCTCCAAATTCACGCTTGATATCATCAACGGAAAATTCGGTATCTTCAACAACATCATGTAAAAGAGAAGCGGCAATAGACTGGCTATCCATACCGAGGGAAACGATGATTTTTGAAACATTAAAGGGATGAATATAATAGTCTTCATGAGAAACTCTTTTCTGTCCCTCATGAGCTTTAACGCAGAACTCAAATGCCTTTTTCACAAGCTCGAAATCATATTTCTCGCCCTGCTTAGACATCAATTCAACAAGTTCTTCATAATTCTGTTTAACATTAATTGACATCGTTCTGCGCTCCTTTCTCTAAAAGCTTTCTATAAAGTACAGAATTGTTAAGATTAGTTTTTACAGAGTTTTTAATCGGATACAATAATCCGTTATCGAATTTTATTAATGATAACTCACATAAAATCTCAATAGCAATATATACCTTGGCGTAACCCAAGGTTTTTAAAAATCTATTAATTATAAATTCCTTTGATTTTGGTGCTGTGATACTTCTGTATACTTCACCGATTTCTTCCCTACTAAGTGAAATTGGTGAATATTCAACATCAGTTTCGCTAAAGAGACAATCACATTTTGAAATATCAGAAAACAATTTTTCTTCATCACAATCGGAAAGTCGCATTTCTTTTATTTTAATTGAAAGGTTTTGATTTCCATTGTAGGAATTAATTTCGAGTCCAACGGCAAGATCAACGGTATCACCTATCTGAAAGGCGAAATTTTGCTCATTACAGCCAAATAAAACTGCTTGGAAGGTTACATTTTCCCTTTTTAAAAATATTCTGAGGTGTTTACCTGAGCCTATAGGAGTGATTCTATCAATAGTGCATTCAAATAATCCAAAAACAGGAGTGGGATTCTTTTGACCAAAAGGCTCCAATGAAGCGAACGAATAGCAGATATCTGTTGATAAAGCAATAGGGTTCAGTTTGCAGTCAAGCCTTACACAAGGAGGCGAAAAAACAGTATTTTTCAAGAGATAATCGTTAATTTTCAACCTGAAATGTTCAATATCTTTATAAGCTAGGGTTAAACCTGCAGCTGCATCGTGACCACCATACTTAGTCAAAATATCGGAGCAGGAATCGATAGCATCAAATAAAGAAAATTCACCAGCGCTTCGTCCTGAGCCATAAGCGTTTTCTCCGTCAATAGTTAAAACAATTGTAGGTTTACCATATTTATTTGAAAGCTTAGAAGCAACTATACCAAGAACCCCGGAATGCCAATCCTCGCCTGCAACAACAATAATGCGGTTATATTGATAATTGTTTTTTTCAACAATTTCGCATGCTTCTTTGAAAATAGTTTCTTCAACCCTGTGTCTTTCAATATTATCCTCATCAATTCTATTAGCAATTTCAAGGGCGGATAATATATTATCACACAAAAGTAATTCAACTGCTCGGGAAGCATCTCCCATTCTTCCGGAAGCATTAATTCTAGGAACAACCCCAAAGGCTATTTTTGTAGAATTTATATCGTTTCTGGTAATTCCTGCAACACTAATAATAGCTTCAATACCTGTAGAGGGTTTATATTTGATTTTATTAATACCACATTTGACAATATCACGATTTTCATCAATTAAAGGCATGATATCCCCTATAGTTGCTATTGCGAGAAAATCGGAATAATAATCGAGCAGTTCTTCCGGTTCCTTATCCTCTAAAGCGCATATAAGCTTATATGCAACAACAGTACCGCATACATCTTTAAAGGTAAATTGAGAATTATCTCTGTGAGGATTAACAACAGCGCAAGCATCCGGTAAGGTTTCCTTAGGTAAATGATGGTCGGTAACAACAACCTTAATTCCAAGAGTTTTTGCATATTCAATTTCTTGGATGGCACTAATGCCGTTATCCACAGTAATAATTGTGCCTACACCCTTTGAATAAAGGGCATCAATTGCATTACTGTTAATGCCGTATCCTTCGGTAAAGCGATCAGGTATATAATAGATGCATCTTACGTTTTTTGAACTGAAATATTTATAAAAAATTGCGGTAGCGCAAATACCGTCACAATCATAATCTCCATATATAGCAATTAGTTCATCGTTTTGCATGGAATTTTTGATACACTCGACCGCTTTATCAATATCTAAAAGTTCCCTATGAGAAGATATAATTGGATCGTCAGATAAGAATTGCTCAATTTCAAATGGGTCATCATATCCACGTGATGATAAAATGAGTGCTGCTATAGGATCAATGTCACATTCTTCAGCAATTTTTTTTGCAAAAGCTTTATCGAAATCTGCTATAATCCACTTTTTATAACTCATTATATCACCTCACTAAAAAAGAATATAGATATTCAATTTATTTTACCACTATTTATAAGAGTTTTCAATATTTTTAACACAATAAATTGTGTAAAAAATAAAAAAGAAGCAGATAATATCCGCTTCTTTTAACTAATAATATTAAATATTTCTTCGGGGGCTGAAATTATATAATCGGCACCGGCAAAATTCAGCTCGTCTAAATTACCAAATCCGTAGGTAACTCCAATTGAATCAATACCGTTTTCTTTAGCACCTAAAATATCGAATTTTCTATCCCCTACCATTATAGCGTTTTCATTTGAATTTCCAATTTTAGATAGAGCATACCGAATGATATCATTTTTTTCGCAGAGCTTTTCATCCATTGTAGCACCGCAAACCAAATCAAAATATTTATCAATTTTAAAAAATTCAAGTATTTGATTTGCAAATTTTTCGGGTTTAGATGTGGCTAAAATGATAATTTTACCCATTTTCTTAAGTCTTTCCAACGTATCTTCAATGCTATCGTATATCTTATTTTCAAAAATGCCTTTTACCGAAAAATATTCACGATAAACAGCTACAGCCTTAACAGCCTTTTCTTTATCGAAATCATAAAATTCCATAAATGAATTAATAAGAGGTGGACCAATAAATTTTTCAAGCTCTCCCCTGTTTCCTACAGGAATTTCAAACTTTTTTAAGGCGTATTCAACCGATTTTGTTATTCCTAGAGAAGGATCGGTTAAAGTACCATCCAAATCAAACAATATATATTTATAATTTTTCATAAAACTCCTATTATTAAACCGACCAAGATAACTTGGTCGGTTTATTTCAAAAAGGATTATTTGCCGTATTTATTACGGGCAACATAGCTTGTATGGAGGTCGTGGTGAGCCTTATGGCCGCCAAAACCGTCATACCACTCGCTGTAAAGAGCCTTAACAACGGGAGATTCGTGAGATTTTCTGATAGCCATAGCAGCATCCTGATCATAAAGAGCCTTTGCTCTAACTGCCTTAAGATCAACAGTATCACGAACGAACTGAGGCTGAATGGGTTGACCGCCGCCGTTTACACAACCACCGGGACATCCCATAATTTCAACGAAGGTCCAACCGTCAGGGTTGCCTGCCTTCATACGGTCCATAACAACCTTAGCTGCAGCGGCACCGCTTGCAACAGCAACCTTTATATCGTTACCTGCAATGTTAACGGTAGCCTGCTTGAGGCCTGCTGTACCACGAAGTGCAGTGAAATCAATATCGGTATTATCCTTACCGGTAAGCCAGTCATTTGCAGTACGTAAAGCAGCTTCCATAACACCGCCGGTAGCACCGAAAATAACAGCTGCGCCGGTATCCTCACCTAGAGGATTATCAAACTCTTCATCGGGAAGAGCGTTGAAATTAAGACCTGCACGCATAATCATTCTGGAGAGTTCTCTTGTTGTGATAGCAATATCAACATCAGGAACACCTGCAGCACTCTGATCTTCACGTCCAATTTCAAATTTCTTTGCAGTACAAGGCATTACAGATACGCTAACGATCTTCTTAGGATCAATGCCTGCCTTTTCAGCATAGTAGGTCTTAATAACAGCACCTGCCATCTGCTGAGGAGATTTACAGGAAGAAAGATGATCGATCATATCAGGATAATAATATTCGCAGAACTTAACCCAACCGGGAGAGCAAGAAGTAACCATAGGAAGAACTCCACCGTTCTTGATACGCTCAACCAACTCGTTTGCTTCTTCAACGATAGTTAAGTCAGCGGCAAAGTCGGTATCAAATACCTTATCAAATCCTAAACGGCGTAAAGCGGAAACCATTTTACCTTCAACATTAGTACCAACGGGCATTCCGAAGCACTCACCGAGAGTTGCACGGATGGAAGGGGCGGTCTGAACAACAACGTATTTATCGGGATCGTTAAGAGCTTCCCAAATCTTATCGGTATCGTCCTTTTCAACCAAAGCACCGGTAGGACAAACGGCAGTACACTGACCGCAAGAAATACAAGGTACGTTGGAAAGGCCAACCTCAAATGGAGTGCCGATAGAAGTATCAATACCACGGTAATTAGCACCGATAACACCAACATACTGCTCCTGACAAGCAGCTACGCAGCGACGGCACAAAATACATTTGTTATTATCTCTAACGAGATGAGGAGTAGAATTATCAAGCTCGTAAACAGGCTTAAATCCTGCAAAAGCACCCTCGTCTACACCGTATTCAAGGCAGAGCTTCTGTAATTCACAATTAGTTGAACGAACACAGGATAAACACTTTTTATCATGTGTTGAAAGAATAAGCTCAAGAGTGGTTTTTCTTGCCTTCTGTACCTTTTCGGTGTTGGTAAGAACTTCCATACCCTCGGTTACAGGATAAACGCAGGCGGTAACAATTCTGAATCCTCTTCCCTCGTTTACCTCAACAACACAGATTCGGCAAGCGCCGATTTCATTCTTTTCTTTCATAAAGCAAAGTGTAGGAATCTCAACACCTGCTACACGGGCAGCTTCAAGAACAGTAGAGCCCTTGGGTACGCTTACAGCAATACCATTAATTTTTAAATTTATCATATCCATTATAGTTAGGCTCCTTTCTTATCTTTTTTCAATAGCTTTAAATTTACAGTTACCCATACATACGCCACACTTAACGCACTTTTCAGCGTCAATTACATAGGATGGGAGCTTATGACCGGGAGCAATATAATCGGTCTTTGTAATTGCATCAGCAGGACAATTTCTTGCGCACATTCCGCAACCGATACATTTATCCTGATCAATAACGAAGGAAACGAGATCCTTACAAACGCCTGCAGGACACTTTTTATCAACAACGTGAGCGATATATTCATCACGGAAGAATTTGAGTGTTGCAAGAACGGGGTTAGGAGCAGTCTGACCGAGACCGCAAAGAGAATTCTGCTTAATGTAGTTACAGAGTTCTTCGAGTCTGTCAATATCCTCGATAGTTCCCTTGCCCATTGTAATCTTATCAAGTAATTCAAGAAGACGCTTTGTACCAACACGGCAAGGAGTACACTTACCGCAGGATTCATCAACGGTAAATTCAAGGAAGAATTTAGCCATATCAACCATACAGCTATCTTCGTCCATAACGATAAGTCCGCCAGAACCCATCATACAACCGATAGCGGTGAGGTTATCATAGTCAACAGGTGTATCAATAAGGTCTGCAGGAATACAACCGCCTGAAGGACCACCTGTCTGAGCAGCCTTGAACTTCTTACCATTAGGTATACCGCCGCCGATTTCATGGATGATTTCACGCAAAGTAGTACCCATAGGAATTTCAACAAGACCTGTATGTTCAATATTACCGCCGAGAGCGAATACCTTAGTACCCTTTGAATTTTCAGTACCCATAGATGCAAACCATTCTGCACCACGGAGAATAATCTGAGGAATATTAGCAAAGGTCTCAACGTTATTTTCAACTGTGGGAGAGTTATAAAGTCCCTTAACTGCAGGATAAGGAGGACGAGGACGGGGCTCACCACGGTTACCCTCAATAGAGGTCATAAGAGCTGTTTCCTCACCGCAAACGAAAGCACCTGCGCCAAGACGGATTTCAAGGTCGAAATCAAATCCGGAATCGAAAATATTTTTACCGAGAAGACCGTATTCTTTAGCCTGGTCGATAGCCTTCTGTAAGCGTTTAACTGCTATAGGATACTCTGCACGTACATAAACAAAGCCCTTTGTAGCGCCGATAGCATAACCGGCAATGGTCATTGCTTCAATTAAACAATGGGGGTCACCCTCAAGAACGGAACGGTCCATAAATGCACCCGGGTCACCCTCGTCTGCATTACATACAACATATTTCTGAGGAGCCTTATTGGGAGCGCAGAGAGACCATTTACGGCCTGTGGGGAATCCACCGCCGCCTCTACCACGGAGACCGGAATCGGTAACGCATTTGATAACATCCTCAGGTGTCATCTCAGTAAGAACCTTACCAAGAGCAGCATAACCGTCCATAGCGATATATTCATCGATATCTTCAGGATCGATAACACCGCAGTTACGTAAAACAACACGGTTCTGTGTCTTGTAGAAAGCAGTATCATTCAGTGAAACATTAACATTTGCTTTTTCAGCATTATCGTCGCCTGTATCATTGTAAACAAGGCGTTCAACAATACGTCCCTTTAAAAGATGCTCTTCAACGATTTCTTTAACATCGTCGGTAGTTACACGGCTGTAGAATGTACCGTCAGGATAAACGATAACAACCGGACCTAAGGCGCAAAGACCAAAACAACCGGTTTGTACAACCTTAACCTCCTCGGAAAGTCCTGCTTTTTCGATATTTTCGGCAAAAGCTGCCTGAATATCAAGACTTCCTGAAGAAGTACAACCCGTACCACCGCAAATTAAAACATGTGCACGAATCATATTTTTTTACCTCCAAATTTATGCGTTTTGATTGGCAATGGTAAATTCAGTAACTACCTTACCGCCATCAAGATGCTCTTTAACAATGCGCTTAGCTTTCTCAGCGTCTATTTTAACATAGGTAACCTTTTCTTTTCCAGCTTCAATGATTTCCACAATAGGCTCATATTGGCATAAACCGATACAACCTGTCTGAGAAACGGTAACCTTTGAAGCAAGACCGGAATTATTTACCTCTTCAACAAGAGTGTTAAGAACGGGACGTGCGCCTGCAGAAATACCGCAGGTTGCCATACCGACAACAACTCTTATTGCTTCGCCACCCTCACGGAGAACAACTTTATTTTTCATTTTCTCCTTAATTGCCTGTAATTCAGCTAATGTTTTCATAAAATCCATCCTTTCTGAAAATTAATTTTCGGAATACTGTTCTTTTAGGTATTCCTCTATCCATTTGATTACTTCAAAGCTGTTCAGCGGTATATCGCCAAGGATTTCCCTCACCTGCCTTGTATCAAGCGAAATTTCCTTTGAACAAAGCTTATGTAAAAAAAGGAAATCTGTATCGGGATGCCCGTGAATCAGCGTTATAATGCTTGAAACAACATCTCCAAGTGGAGTGTAATCAATATGATTTTTATTAAATGTTGCCGTAACCGTTGTACCGTGTTCTTGCGGAAAATCATCAATATACTTTGAAGCGATTTTAAGATTTCCGCCTGTCTGTTCCGCCTGTAGCTTTAAAAAAGGCAAGCCAAGTCCGACTTTACGGGTAGTGCGTGTAGTACAAAAAGGATCTGTTACGTTGGCTAAAATTTCTGCAGTCATTCCGCATCCGTTATCTTTAATGGTGAGTGTAAGCCTGTTATCTGTTTCATCAAGCAGAATTTCTGTTAAAGTAGCTTTAGCTTTAACGGAGTTTTCTGCAATATCGAGAATATTTAAAGATAATTCCTTCATTTTTTCACCTTAAAAAATCAAATAATTTTTTACGGACAAAATCACTGCTGTATGGTTCATCATCCAGTTCAAAATAATGTTCCTTTTCATTAATATCCCAAAGATAATGGGCATCTGAACTGAATATAATTTTATCGTTAGAAACACCCGTGAACTTACATAATTCTTCAGCCTTATTTTTATTATGAATTTCAGCACAGGAAAACTGCGGAGATTCAGGGAAAAAGCCTAAAACCGAAAGAATTCCGTAAGAACTACGGTCAATATGGGCAGGATACATTATTCCGCCCAAAGATAAAACCTTTTTATAAGCTTCCTCAAGAGAAATATCAGTAGCATTAGAAAGAAGAAAATCATCGTTTCCTATTACAACATCATTTTCATCAAGTATTAACTGTTCACCGAAAATATCGATGCGGTTTTCAACCTTGATTAATCGTTTATAAACGAAATCATCAAATTCTAATGCCCTCTCGAGCTGTTCAAAAAGACATACAAAGTGAATTTCTTCTGCCGTTGTGAGCTCCATACCGGCAACAGGAATAACACCGTGTCTTTTTGCAGCTTTAAAAAAGGCAGGACAGTTTTTGCAACTGTTATGGTCGGTTATCGCCATAATATTTAATCCGTTAAGCTCCCCCATTCCGGCAATATTATTTGGGGTTGAATCGGTATCACCACAGGGAGATAAACAGGAATGAATATGAAGATCATAATAATATTTATTCATATAACTTTACTTAAAAACACCGAAGCCTCATAGGTTGTAAGCGATGTTTTGAGTATATTTATTTGTTTTTGCAAAGCAATTTTAGCCGTTTCATCGTCAATTTCTACATTTTCACTAAGAATAATACAAGAAACATCAGATAAGGAAGCTACAGCAATAATGTTAACATTGGACATAATGGTAATCCAAGCATCGTCAGCCTCAGCTCTGCCCATAACCCAGCTTAAAAGGTCACCACAATAAACACCGTTAATTTTTCTTTCGCCGTCAGAGATATTAACGGCTGTAAAATTATCGAGTTTTGAAAGCTCATTTACAGTCATTCTGTCTCCTCCTGAAGCTTTGAATTGTTATCGGCTTGTCTATGTTTAAGAATAAGACAGTTATCAATAACCGCATTACCTTTTACAACATCCTCTGCAAAAGCACGGCAATTCGGTGCACCGCACGAACCGCAATCTATACCCGGAAGCTCACCCTTAAGCTTTTGAATCTCCGACATCATCCGCATGGATTCAGCCATATTACTGCTAAGTCTTGAGATAGGATTGTATGTAGGGAATTCTTCAAAAAAGTAGCTATCAGGTATATAATCCTCATCACTCGAAAGAAAATTCTGAGACACAGGTAGATATTTGCGAAGACTTTGAAGTCTTGCACGGGCAATAAATGGATTTTGAATCGTCATAACACCGCCGACACAGCCACCTGTACAAGCATTGAGTTCGATAAACTCAAGCTGAGGTATATTACCGTTCTCAATCTGGTCTAATACACGGTTAACATTTTCAATTCCATCGGCCGCAAGATACTTTTCATTAAAAAGCGAAGCCGCTTCACCGCCGGTTGTTGCCCATCCGATACCTATCATACCGGAATTGGAAAGGGTTTTGATATTACTGTCAGGCTCCATCTTGCTAATAAGCTGAAAATAAATATCACTAATGGAAACAACAACATCTACTAAACTTTCATAGCTGGAAAAACCGTTTTTTACGTAACTAACTTTTCCGGGACAAGGAGAAATAAAGCAAACACCTATTTCCTCATCCTTAAGCTCAGGGTGTTCCCTCTTAGCTTTGTCTCTCGCAAGAAAAGCGGCCACCTCCATTGGAGGTAGAATATGAATTATATTTTCCTTAAGCGAAGGATATCTTAAAGCTACAAGTCGCATAATAACAGGACATGCTGAACTGATAGCAGGTTTTTTGATACCTTCGGTTTTGAGATAACGTCTTGTGTATGCCGATACAAGCTCGGCAGCAGCTGAAACTTCAAAAACATCGTCAAAACCGATTTTAAGAAGTCCGTCTAAGACATAATCAACATCCTCGAGATTATCGAATTGACCGTATAATGTAGGTGCCGGAAGTGCAATTTTCCACTTAAAACGATCCATTTCAGAAAGTGGATTGCTCGAAGCCTTTTTTGCCTTATTTGGACAAACTCTTATACATTCACCGCAATCTATACATCTTTCCTGATCTATAACGGCGTGATTATTTCTTATTCTTATTGCTTCAGTAGGACAATGTCTCAAACACGTTGTACATCCATTGCATTTTTCAACATCAAGATAAACGGAATGCTCATATTTATTCATATTAACACCTACCGTAATTAAAGCATAACCTTCATGGTGATGGTGGTTCCGATACCAACCTCGGATTTTATATCCATATAATCTGTGTATCGTTTCATATTAGGCAATCCCATACCGGCGCCGAATCCTAAAGAGCGGATATTATCGGGCGCAGTGGAATAGCCTTCCATCATTGCTTTTTCAATATCTTTAATGCCGGGACCCTTATCAGCAAGTATTATTGTTATAGCCTCTTCGGTAACATTAACATCAGCGACTCCGCCTGAAGCGTGAATTACCATATTAATCTCACCCTCGTACATAGCAATAGAAACTCTTCTGATAATTTCGGGAGAAATGCCGAGCCTTCTCAGGCTTTTTTTAATCTGAATAGAAGCCTGACCGGCTGATGTGAAATCCGAACCGTCAACATCGAAATGAAAATTAAGTAATTCGCTCATTGTTCTTTTAATTTGTTACCGACAAGACCATTGCTATATAAAATACCGCATGCATCGTACATCCTTTTGTTGGTTGTAAGAAGCACAATGCCGTTTTCCTTTGCAAGATCTATCATTTCGTCGGTAGGTTTTTTTGAACGTACAAGAACAACACAAATCATATCCATCATTTCGGCAGTTCGAATCACTTGAGAATTAACGAGACCGGTAAGCAGAACAGCCTGATCCTTAACGAATGCAAGAACATCACTCATCATATCGCTTCCGCAAGCGGAATACACGTGATCACCAAGAAGCTCTTCGCAACAAACAACCTCAGCTTCAAGCAGTTCCTTTAGAGTACTAATCTTCATATAAAATATCCTTTACGGTAAAATATTACGAATATTTCTTTAAAATATCCTCAACATCGTCAACGGTAAGACGTCCGTAAACCTCGTCGTTAACTGTAAGAACCGGAGCAAGACCGCAAGCACCGATGCAACGGCAGGCAGTTAAAGAAAACTTACCGTCAGGGGTGCATTCGTCAGCACCGATACCTAACAATTCACTGAACTTGTTGAAGATATCGCCGGAACCTTTAACATAACAAGCTGTTCCAAGACAAACAGAAATGTTATATTCGCCTTTAGGAGAAAGCGAAAACTGAGCGTAGAAGGTTGAAACACCATACACTTTTTCAAGAGGTATATCCATTCCCTCTGCTATCATTGTTTGGACTTCTATGGGGAGATAACCATAAACGTCCTGTGCCTGCTGCATAACAGACATTAAAAGACTCTTATCGTGCTTACTGGCATCAATTATAGCCTTTAGTTGCTGTTCCTGTTCAGCAGTTCCCTTAAAAGGGAGATTACTGATCTTTTTTTGCATTTAAACAATTCCTCCTGTAAATTTTTATAGGTATAACCGCAAAATAAGCGCAATCATACGTATACTCATATAGTATAACATATAATTTATAATTTTGAAAGTGCTTTTTGTTATTTTTTTGACAAATTTTTTGATATGTAATTTGTAAGATATAACAAATATTATTTGTTGCATAAAACCGAAAAGTATAATATAATATTTTTATCAATTTTTGGAGATGCATTGATGAATAAATTTTTCAAAATTTTCACCCTATTATTGACGGTTATTTTGTTGGTAACGCTTTGCGGTTGCTCAAAATATGATTCAAAAGCAAATATTTATTTTGAGTTGAACGAGCTTCCAAAAACATTGGATGCCCAAACTGCCGAAAGTGTTTCGGAGTTGATAGCTGTAAGGAATATATACGAAGGTTTAACACGCAAAAACGAAGCCGGTGATATCGTTTTAGGTGTTGCCGAAAGTTATGAATATAAAAACCTTACATATACCTTCCAAATCAAAGAGGATGCTGTTTGGAGCGATGGTACTCCCCTTACCGCCTATGACTTCCTATTTGCGATAAAACGCGCGGTATTACCTGAGACAAATGCGCCATTTGTATATAAGCTTTATTCAATTAAAAATGCACGAGCAATTTCCGAAGGTAATGCATCAATAAATTCTTTGGGAGTTTCAGTTTTAGGAGATTATACAATCCGTTTTCAATTAGAATATGAAGACGAGAACTTTTTGCACACATTATCGACTTCGGTTGCAATGCCGTGCAATGAGGAATTTTTTAAAAATTCTATAGGAAAATACGGATTAAACTCAGAGTATATTATTTCAAACGGAAGCTACAAGCTCTCCCGTTGGAACCAGGAAAACTTTAAAATTAAACTTTCAAAAAATGATAATTATATTGGAGATTTCCAAGCGAAAAACGGTGCCGTATTTTTAACACGCAATGAGGAAGAAACCGCTATTTCGCTACTTCAAAACGATGACGTTGATGCTTCATTTATTGACTGTGCGCTAACAAAGGAAGCCGAAAATTCCCAGCTTAAAACTCATAGCTTTGAAAATACATGTTGGATTTTAACCATTTCAAATGAAATACCTTATAATATACGTAAATCATTGGCAATGCTCTGCGGTGGTGAATTCTTAAATGAAAAAATGGAATATGGATTTAGAATTGCTGATTCTCTATTCCCTTCTGTTTGTTTATCCCGTGAAAGCACAGTAAAGCAATTTACAAAATATGACCTGACAGCTGCTAAAAAAATTTATATGGAATCTGTTAAAGAATTCGAGGATAAAAAATTCCCTACCGATACCTATTTATCCTATTATGATAACGGATACTTCAAAAATTCGATTACAGCCCTTGTGGGACATTGGCAAAATCATTTAGGGGCCTATGTAAATATAGAGGAAACAGATTCTCTTAATAAAATACTTGGTCAACTTAATAATCAAACAAAGGTTATGGCAATATTCCCTATTGTAACGCCTAATAACGATATTGCAGAATATTTAAAAAAGTTTAATTTTGATTACAAGGGTCAGGATGTTTCAGTTATACAAGAAACGCTTTTAAAAAATTACAACATAGTTCCGTTAGCTTTTAGTAACACAACCATAGCCTACGGCAACGGAATAGATGAGATTACCTTTGATACCGATAACGGATATATCGACTTTTCATTTGTAAAGAAACAAAAATAAAAAGATAGTCACACAAGTGTGACTATCTTTTTTAATTATTTCAAAGTATCGGCTATTTTTAAAATCAAATTTTCGGTCTTTTCCCAACCAAGGCAAGGGTCCGTTATGGATTTTCCGTAAACGTGCTCGCCTATTTTTTGTGCACCATCTTCAAGATAGCTTTCAATCATAAGACCTTTTACCATAGAACGTATTTGGGAATTATGGTTGCAGCTGTAAATAACGTCTTTAGCAATACGAGGCTGTTCAAGATATTTCTTACCTGAGTTTGCATGATTAGTATCAATAATTACTGCAGGATTAACAAGATTGCTGTTAGTATATAGCTCATAAAGCTTTTGAAGGTCTTCGTAATGATAATTCGATACGTTTTTACCTGCAAAATCAACATATCCTCGAAGAATAGCGTGGGCATAAGGATTTCCCTTGCTGAAAACCTCCCAACCACGGTAGATAAAGGTATGGGAACTCTGTGCTGCGGTTATGGAATTCATCATAATTCCAAGGTCTCCGCTCGTTGGGTTTTTCATACCGACGGGAATGTCAAGTCCGCTTGCTGTGAGTCTGTGCTGTTGATTTTCAACCGAACGTGCACCAACTGCCACATAGGCCAATAAATCCGATAAATAACGATGATTTTCAGGGTAAAGCATTTCATCGGCACAAGTAAATCCGTAATCCCTTAGAGCGCTCATATGCAAATCACGAATAGCAACAATACCACTTAACATATCGGGGCTATTATCCGGATCGGGTTGATGGAGCATGCCTTTGTAGCCTTCACCCGTAGTCCTCGGCTTATTTGTATAAATACGAGGAACGATAATGATTTTATCCTTAACCTGCTCTTCAACTCTTTTTAATCTTGAAATATACTCAAGAACAGGTTCACGGGAATCTGCCGAGCAAGGACCAATTATAAGTAAAAACTTATCCGACTCACCTGCAAAAACCTTCTGTATTTCAATATCTCTTTCCTCCTTGATTTTCTGCAACTCAGCCGTCAAAGGATAACGAGCCTTTATCTGTTGTGGTATTGGTAGCTTTCGCATAAAATTCATGTTCATAAAAATCGCCTCTAATTAGTCTTATCAAAAAGTTTTCTTCGCTCGGTTGAATAACGCATCATTTTCCGAACACCGTCGATATCGTCGCTTTTGATTTTTTCATAAAGTTCATCAAAAGAGTTTTTAAATTTATCCATCTGAGATAATAAAGCTTCCTTATTTAGAGAAAAAAGTTCACTCCACATCAAATCGTTTATGCGGGCAATTCTTGTTAAATCTCTAAAAGAGTCACCGGTATATCTTTCCAGGTTTTCGCCATCGCTGCAACACATTAAGGAAACCGCTATACAGTGTGTAAGCTGTGATAGAAAAGCTATCATTTCATCGTGTTTTTCAGGCGATAAAACTGATATATCCTTAAAGCCTAATATTTTGCCTAAATCGCTGCATAATTCGATAGCTGATTCGCTGTTTTTATCTGTTGGCACAATAATATAATTTGCACCCTTAAAAATACTGTCATCGCTATTTTGAACGCCCGATGATTCTTTACCCGCCATTGGGTGTGCCGCAATAAATTCGATATCTTCCCTTAATAAACTTTGAATTTCGTGGACAATACAGGATTTAACTCCCGTAACATCGGTTAAAATAGCACCGCTTTTAAAGAGATGCTGATGTTCGGTCAACCATCCAATAAAGATACCTGGATAAAGGGCAAAAATAACCAAATCCGAGTTGCCTATCAAATCCTCTTCAATTTCTGTTGTACCATAATCGATAATTTTATTTTTAAGAGCATAATCAATATCTGATTTCTCTTTTGTTATTGCTGATACATAATATCCTTGTTTTTTAAGCGCCATAGCATAACTTCCGCCAATTATACCCAAGCCAATTATAAGAATATTTATATCTTTTTTGAGTTTCATAAAATTAATTCACCTTGATTTTAATGCCGAGATTTTGAATTTCATCAAAGAAATTCGGAAAACTTTTATTAATTGCCTGTGCATCAGAAATTTCACCGTCAACCATTGAACAAAGAATAGATAATGACATAACAATTCGATGGTCATTGTGACTGTGAAGCTTCGAATTAGGAGTCTGTAACTCACCTTTTTTTACAATTATTGAGTTTTCGTAATTTATAACCTCAATTCCGAATTTTGATAATTCCAGCGCCATTGCTGCGCCACGGTCACTCTCCTTAATCTTAAGACGATGAGTACCGGTTAAGGTGATTCCATTTTTGGCGGCTCCTAACGCCATTAGAACGGGACCGAGATCGGGACAATCGGAAATATCAACCGAAATATTTTCGTTTTCAAGCTCTTTAAAAATTGTTTTATATATTTTGTCGCCTTGAACGCTGTTTTTATCCAGATCATTAACTTGTACATTGCCGCCGATTAGATTAAATGCATCAAGGAAAGCGGCATTTGAATAGTCCCCTTCTACCCCGACATTTTGAGAAATAAAATCTTGATTTCCTTTTATGCGGAGTGTATGTTCGTCAACTCTGTCGATTTTTATACCAAATTGTAAAAGAGCCTTTATAGTTAATGAAATATATGAATTGCTTTCAATATTTCCCGTAATTTTAATAACGCTGTCACCCTCAAGTAAGGGCAAAGCAAAGAGTAATCCTGAAATAAACTGACTGGAAACATCTCCTGGGACTGAATAATCGCCACTATGTAGTCTTCCTTGCACCGTTATTGAATTTTTTTCTTTTTCGAATAATAACCCTTGGCTTTTAAATAAATCTTCATACACTGAAAATGAGCGCTGTAGTAGTCTATCAGTACCGCCAAGACAGATTTTTCTATCAAAAAGAGCGCAAATAGGGATTAAAAAACGCAACGTGCTTCCGCTTTCGTTACAAAACAAATTATTATCCTTTAAGTTTTTAAAATTAATGCCTTTAACGGTTGCTTTGTCATTTTCGATTTTAATATCGGCTCCCAAAGACTGAAGACAGCTAATGGTTGCCTTAATATCTTCCGAAAAGGCAAGGTTACTAACTGTACTTATACCCTTCGATAAAGCGGCACATATAAGAAGTCTATGCGCCATACTTTTAGAAGGCGGAGCACATAATGAGCCTACCGCTTTGCTTTTTTCTATTATTACGTCCATTATTTTGCCTCTGAGTGTGACATAAGAATTTTTATTGCATCGATATAACCGTTTATTCCTTTTCCGGTAATGGTTGAAATACAGGCATTTCTTATATAACTGATTTGCCTGAAATCTTCCCTGTTTTCCACCGCAGAGATATGGACCTCAACGGTTGGTATCTGAACTGATTTTACTGCATCCAAAAGAGCAATGCTTGTGTGAGTATATGCACCGGGATTAATAACGATACCGTCAAATTTACCGAGTGCTTTTTGAATAGCGGTTACTAAATCACCCTCATAATTTGACTGAAACAATTTTACAGAAACACCATTTTTCTTGGAAAAATCTTTAATTGTTTTGCAAAGCGTTTTAAAATTTTCTTTACCGTATATATCCGGTTCCCTAACACCCAACATATTAATATTTGGGCCGTTAATTACTAAAATTTTCATTTAAAAAACCTTCTTTTAAAGCTAAAGCATTTTTATGGATATCGTTGCCCGCTCTTAATTTAAAATCAGCAGTAGCTTCATAGATATCCTTTCTTTCTTCAAACCTCTTTTTAAGCATTTCTCGGTTACTGGAAAGGGGTCTGTCATCGGTTGTTACTAAAAATTCAAGAGGTCGGTCAATATAAAATATACGGCCGTTTTCCTTTAGAAAATCTATATTGATTTCCTTTAAAATAGCTCCTCCACCGGTTGATATTACACAGTTTTGTAAAGCCGAAAATCTCTTTATAACCTGAGTTTCAATATTTCTAAAGAGTTCTTCCCCACCCTCGGCAAAAATTTCTGTAATTGGTTTACCTGTTTCTTTTACGATTTCATCGTCTATATCGATAAACTCTTTGTTAAGCTCTTTTGCCAAAGCTTTACCGATAGTGGTTTTGCCGCAACCGGGCATACCGGTTAATACAATGTTTTCTTTTGATAAAAGAATTTTTTTATAAATTCTATCTATCTCACCATTATCAATTGCTTTATCGGTAAATAATTCTGCGGCAAAGACAGCTTGAGCAACCAACATATATAATCCGCCTACGGCTTTAATACCTCTTTTTAATGCTAATGTGACCAAAGCTGTACGCAATGGATTATAAACTGCATCTACAACACCCTCTAATTTATTAAAATCAGATATATCGATTGCCGATTCTCCAATTTTTGGATACATTCCAACGGGAGTTGTATTTATGATTATATGAGCATCATTATGTAGTTTATATGCATCATCATAGCTAATGCTTGATTCTGTCGATTTTCTTGAAACTTTATAAATCTCCTTAGCGCCGAGATATGAAGCAACTGCAAAGGCAGTCTTAGAAGTGCCACCGCTACCTAAAATCAAAACCTTTTTATTCTTAAGGTCTATTTTTGAATTTTCAATAAGACAGCACATACCGGAAAAATCAGTATTATAGCCCAAAAGCTTACCGTTTTTATTAACAATAGTATTAACTGCGCCGATTTTCAAAGCAAATTCATCAATACTATCAAGGTATGGTATAACATCCTGTTTATAGGGTATCGTAACATTAATTGCCTTAAATTTGCGCTCGGTAAGTAAGGTTTTCAGCTCGTCTTTTTTTATTTCATAAAGCTCATAATCATAATCATAAATTTCGTTATGAATTATTTTTGAAAAGCTATGAGAAAGCTTTTCTCCAATACAACCGTATTCCATTTAATTTGCCAACCAATCTGTCCCAAAACGGGTTGATAAAATATCACACAAAACAATAGCGGTAATACTGTCAACAACCACCCTTGCTCTATGAACAATACAAGGGTCGTGTCGACCTGCGGATAATAACTCACTATTTTCATTTTTTTCAAAATCGATTGTTGATTGTTTAATATGAATTGTGGGGGTGGGCTTAACAGCGCTACGGAAAATTATTGGCATTCCATTAGAAATTCCGCCGTTAATACCGCCATTATTATTGGTATTACTCTTAACAACACCGTTTTCAACAAAAAACTCGTCGTTTGCGCTGCTTCCTCTTTTATCCACAATAGCAAATCCGTCACCAAACTCAACACCTTTGACTGCAGGTATTGAAAAAAGTGCATGAGAAAGCATACTTTCAATACTATCGAACCAAGGTTCCCCAACTCCGACAGGCACACCTGTAATTACTGTTTCCAGAATACCGCCTACGCTGTCACCCTCTTTTTTTGCCGCAAGTATATTTTCAATCATTTTTTCTTTAACTGAATCATCAATAACGGCAAAATCTTTATTGTTAAGCGAATCAATTTGGGTTTCTAAGTCTGTAAATTCAACATCATTAATACCAGCGCAACGGCTGATGTGTGTACCTATTTTTATTCCTTTTTTCTGTAATGCAGAAATAGCAATGGCTCCCGTTGCTACAATTGCGGCGGTTACTCTTCCGCTGAAATGTCCTCCGCCCCGGTAATCCTCAAAGCCGTGATATTTGCTAAAGGCAGTATAATCAGCATGACCAGGACGGGCTAAAAATCTCGTAGCAGAATAATCCTTGGAAATTGTATTTTCATTAGGAATAATTATACAAATAGGGGTTCCTGTGGTTTTTCCTTCAAAAACACCGCTTAGAATCCTAAAATTATCTGCCTCTTTACGAGGAGTTGAAATTTCACCTATGGGTTTTCTTAAATTAAGCTGTTTAGCAATAAATTCTCTATCTACTGTAATACCTGGAGCAATACCATCAAGCACTGCACCGATAGCATCACCGTGACTCTCGCCAAAAAGGGTTATAGATACATTATTCCCTATTGAATTTTTCATTAGATAACCCCCTTAAGTAAATCTACAAGCTCGTTAAAATTCATCGTTTTCATTTGGAAACTTCCAACTTCGGGTACAAAAATAACTGTTATAGCTTCGCCGGACATTTTTTTATCGTGCCTCATGGCTTCGAATATTTTTTCCTTTTCACATTCAACTGCTGTGATTAAATTAAGTTTATTAAGTACAGGAATTAATCTCTCTCTGACAGTAGAATCGCACATAGGAATCATACCAATTGCAACACATTCGCCGTGATAGAGGTTTTGCATATCGTTTTCACTTTCAATAGCGTGAGCTAAAGTATGTCCGAAATTAAGAATTTTCCTAAGTCCTGATTCTTTTTCATCCTGCTCTACTACATATCTTTTTATAAGCAAAGATTTCTCAATAATCTTATCAATATTAGCTAAAATATCATCGTTTTCAAATATTTCAAAGAGCTCAGCATCGCTTGTTAATGACATTTTAACGGCTTCGGCAAGTCCGTTTGATATTTGTCTTTCAGGTAAGGTTTTTAAAGTATCTGGGTCAATAATAACGCACTTTGGTGGATAGAAGGCACCTACTATATTTTTATATCCCTCAAAATCAATAGCTACCTTTCCGCCAATTGATGAATCCACCTGAGAAAGAACGGTTGTTGGAATATTGTAAAAATCAATACCTCTCATAAAACTTGAGGCAACAAAACCCGATAAATCTCCCACAACACCGCCGCCTACTGCAACAACACAGTCAGTACGGGTAAAGCCGTATTCCACAAGCTTTGATAAAAGCATTTTATAATTATCAAAGCACTTAGAAGACTCACCTTCTGGTATTGTTACAACAAAAGGTGATGTGCATTTTTCAGCAACGATTTCTGCATACTGCTTTGGAACGCCGCTATCGGTTACAATAAGCGCTTTTCTATTTAAATTTAAATGTTGCTCTACCCGTGATAAAGCACCACGCTCTAAAACTATATCATAGCTGCCGGTAGAGGTTTTTACCGGAATAATCATAAAACATCATCCTATAACGAAATTTCTCTTTCAAAGCTTCCAACAATTCTCACATTGTTGCAATATTCTTCTAATTCCTTTAGCATTTTTTTGCCCATTTCGCTGTTGATATTACCTTCGCCTTCGGCGTAGAAATAATAACTCCAAACTAGCTCTTTTGTTGGACGGCTCTTAAGAGCACGAAGGTTAAAACCGTTTTCACCAATAATCGAAATGGCTTTACCGAGGGAGCCGGCTTCATTATTTACGGTGAAAAGCATAATAAACTGTTTATCCACATTAGAAGGAGCCTTTGGAGAACGGGACAAAACAGCAAAACGAGTTGTATTGTTGCTTTTTTCATTAATGTGGCTCTCGAGCTTTTTAAGGCCGTATTTTTGTGCGGCTTCATCGCTTCCGATTGCAGCGATATCGTGTCTTCCGCTTTCTGCTACCATTTTTGCAGCAACAGCTGTATTAACAGCTTCAATCGGCTGAAAGCCATGTTTTTTAATGTATTGTGCACACTGTCCCAAAGCCTGAGGATGACTGATAACTTCCTTTACCTCATCCATTGTTGTACCTTTGATAGCAAGAAGATTTTGAACAATTTCAATATCATAAATACCATTAACATATAGTGAACCAAAGAAAATCAAGTCCATAACCTGACCAACATCACCGTTATAGCTGTTTTCAATGGGTAAGATAACACATTCGCACGCTCCGTTAACAACGGAATTATATGCGGCTTTAAAATCCGGATGTGGAACAGCTACTGCATCGGGAAATATTTTGTTGGCTGCAATATTTGCAAATGCTCCCTCAACCCCACTGAATGCCACATGCATACCTTCAAGCAGTTTGTGTTGATATGCTTTTGAAATATCCATATTACTCTGAAGAAAATTAACAAAATATGACCTTAATTCTTCATTTTTAAGGAGTTCGGCATTCTTTTGAATAACCAACTCTTCCCTTTTAATATCCTCAATTTGTAATCCATGCTGCTTTTTATAAGCAGCAACCATTTTCACAGCATTCATTCGATCTTCAAAAAGCTTTGCCATCTCGGCATCAACCTTATTGATAATCTGACGAGCTTTTTCTAAATCTGACATTAAAATCACCGTTTCTAACTGTTGTATTCTTCAAATAAGGCTTTAAAAGCGGGCATAGAATCTTCAATTTGCTTCTTTGAAACACAATAGGATATTCTTACAAAACCCTTAACACCGAAATCGTCACTGGGAACTAATAAAAGCTCATGCTTTTTTGCCCTTTCGCAGAAAGCGTTTGCATCATCCTCTAATGCTTTTACAAATAGATAAAATGCTCCATCGGGTGATATTGCAGTATAACCTATATCCGTAAGAGAATTATAAATTAAATTACGGTTTTCTTCGTACATTGAAATATCGGATGTCATACCATCGCACTTAGTAACAGTATGTTGTAATAGACTTGGAGCGCATACAAATCCCAAAGATCTACCCGCACCGCAAACTGCGGCAAAAAGGTCTGCGTTATTCTCAATTTTAGGTGAAACAGCAATATAACCTATTCTTTCTCCTGGTAAAGAAAGAGATTTACTGTAAGAATAACAAACTATTGTATTGTCGTAATAATTTGGTATATACGGTACGGTTATATCGCCATATACTAACTCTCTGTATGGTTCATCAGCTAATATGTATATTTCATTGCGAAAATCATTTTGCTTTTTATTAAGCAAATCTGCAAGTGCAATTATATCACTTTCGGGCAATACTGCACCTGTGGGATTATTTGGAGAATTTACAATGATAGCCTTTGTTTTATTAGAAATAGCTTTGTTTAGTGCAGTCAAATCTATATGGAAGTTCTTTTCATCACAGGATACTATCTTTACGGTAGCGCCCGCATTTTCAATAAACACCTTATATTCAGGGAAAAATGGCGCTAAAACAATAACCTCATCACCTGGATTTGTGATTGCCTTTAATGAAATAGTCAACGAAGCGGCGGCACCGCAAGTCATATAAATCAATTCGGG
>JAFPAV010000021.1 GCA_017390725.1 Clostridia bacterium
AAAAGGCACAAAAGGAAATACTTAATCAGTTGGATGTAATCAAAAGGGGAGAGTTTACGGATTTTGAATATGAATCCTCCCTTAAGAGCATTAAGGATTCTCTTATGGGATATGATGATAGTCAGTCCTCCCTTGATTTGTGGTATGCATTAAAGATAGCAAATAAAGAAATCTATTCTCCCCAACGTATCGCAGAAAAAATTACACAGATAACAAGGGAAGACGTTGTTAATGCGGCTAGGGGTATAAGACTTCATACCGTATATAAAATTGTTGCAAAGGAGGCTGAATAATGATAAAAGAAACCTTTGAAAGCAACATAGGTGAATCCTGTATAAAAGCAGAGCTTAAGTCGGGTCTTAAGGTATATATTCTCGAAAAGCCTCAGTATAATTCCACATATGCAATTTTCGGAACGAAATACGGCTCTATTGATACCTGCTTTTCTGTAAACGGTGAAAGGATTCAGGTGCCCGAGGGCATTGCTCATTTTTTAGAGCATAAGCTCTTTGAGAGTGAGGACGGAGATGCGTTTACAAGATACGCTCAAACGGGAGCATACGCCAATGCTTTTACCTCATTTGACCGCACCTGTTATTTGTTTTCTTGCTCAGAGAGATTTGACGATAATCTTGATATACTGCTCGATTTTGTTCAGTCCCCTTATTTTACAGAGGAAACCGTTAAAAAGGAGCAGGGAATAATCGGTCAGGAAATCAGGATGTATGATGATAGCCCTTCTTGGCGTGTTATGTTTAATATGCTTCTTGCTATGTATAAAAATCATCCCGTAAGGATAGATATAGCGGGAACGGTTGATTCTATTGCTCAAATAAACAGCGATTTGCTTTATAAGTGTTATAATACCTTCTATCATCCATCCAATATGTTTATATGCATTGCGGGTAATGTGGATGCCGATAAGGTGCTTAGAAAGATTGACGGTAGCATTAAAGATAATAAACCTATCGAAATTGTAAGGGAACGAGCCGAGGAGCCCGATAGCGTGGTATGCGGATATGTTGAACAAAAGCTTGAGGTTGCTCAGCCTATGTTTTGCTTCGGCTTTAAGGAAACCGTTAATTCTCCCGAAAGGTCTATAAAGAAAAAGGTTTGCACTGCTTTAATGCTGGGTATACTTGCGGGAGACGCTTCTCCTTTATATGAAAGGCTTACTAAAAAAGGCCTTATAAACGATGAATTTTCCAGTGAATATTTTACGGGATATGGTTATGCCGCCGTTATATTTGACGGTGAATCCTCAAACCCCTCCCTTGTTGCAAAGGAGATAAAGGATGAGATTCAGCGCATAAAGGAAGACGGTATTGATAAAAAGCTCTTTGAGGCGGTAAGACGGGGTATGTACGGTGACGTCATAAAGAGATTCAACAGTGTTGAGGGAACGGCAATGCAGCTTGTTGACTGCGCTATGACCGGCTGTGAGCCCTTTGATGAGCTGAAATATCTGAAATCGGTAACGGTTGAGGATGTTTATAAGCGTATTTTACTGTTAGAGGATGAAAAGAGCGTTTTATCGGTTATTAATCCCAAAAATGAAGGATGAAATTTATGAGCTATGGCGTTACACTTTTTGGAATTAATTTTAATTTAAGTCCCGTGGCTTTTACGCTACCTATAGGTAAAAACGGATGGGATGTTTATTGGTACGGAATCATAATAGCAACGGGATTTTTACTTGCTATTGTCTATGCAGCATTTAATTCCAAAAGATTTGGCCTAGATAATGATAAAATTCTTGATGTTGTTCTTGTGGCAACACCTGTATCAATTCTCTGCGCAAGGACCTACTATGTAATCTTTGACGGTGTTAAAATTAACAGTATCGGTGAGTTTTTTGGGTTTGGAGATTCCTCAGGCTTTTCGGGACTGGCTATTTACGGCGGAGTTATCGGTGCCTTTGCTTCGGGAGCGGTAATGTGCTATATAAAAAAGATAAAAATACTTGATATGTTTGATATCGGTGCTATAGGCTTCCTCATAGGTCAGGGAATAGGCAGATGGGGAAACTTTGTGAATCAGGAGGCTTACGGTGATTTCACAGGTAGTAGCTTCTGGGGAATGGAGTCTGACAGAACAATAGCCCAGATGGGCGAGGGACTGGTTCATCCTTGCTTCTTGTATGAATCTATCTGGTGTATTGCAGGCTTCTTTGTACTTAATCATTTCAGTAAAAAAAGAAGATTCAGCGGCGAAATCGCCCTTATGTACTGTGCGTGGTACGGCTTTGGCAGAGCCATTATTGAAACTCTGCGAACCGATAGCCTGATGCTTGGCAGAATAAGGGTTTCCTGTCTGCTCTCGGCATTACTCTGTATCGCAGGATTAGTTACAATATTTATTGTTCGCAAGAGAATACAAAATAAAAATCAAGAGGAATATGTTCCTGTTTTTAAAGAAAGTGTGGAAGAAGAAAATGAGTAAAATTATAGATGGAAGAAGTATATCCACCGCCGTTAAGGCAAGGGTTGCAAAGGGTGTGTTAGACCTTAAGGAAAGAGGTATAGATGTTGGTCTTGCGGTAATTATCGTAGGAAATAATCCTGCCTCTAAGGTTTATGTTGCAAATAAGAAAAAGGCCTGCGAGGAATTAGGTATAATTTCTGAGGAATATGCGCTTCCCGAAAGCACTACCGAAGAACAGCTTTTGGAGCTTATAGCAGAGCTTAACGGTAAAAAGAGCATAAATGGTATACTTTGCCAGTTGCCGCTTCCTTCCCATATAGATGAAAAAAGGGTTATTGATTCCATATCTCCCGAAAAGGATGTGGATGCCTTCCATCCCCATAATGTTGGCAGAATAATGATAGGAGATTATGATTTTGTTCCCTGTACACCTGCAGGTATTATGGAAATGCTTGAATATGAGGGTATTGATGTTGAGGGTAAAAAATGTGTTGTTATAGGCCGTTCAAATATTGTTGGTAAGCCTATGGGAATGTTGCTTTTACATAAGAACGGAACGGTTACTATATGCCACTCCAGAACAAGGGATTTAAAGGAAATCTGCCGCAGTGCCGATATTCTTATCGCCGCTGTAGGAAAGGCTAAATTTGTAACTGCAGATATGGTAAAATTAGGTGCAGTTGTAATAGATGTTGGTATGAACAGGGTTGACGGAAAACTTTGCGGTGACGTTGATTTTGATATGGTTGAGGGAATAGCCTCTGCTATAACCCCTGTACCCGGCGGTGTTGGACCTATGACTATAGCAATGCTTATGCAGAATACCCTAACTGCCGCTAAAAAGCAGAATAATCTTATATAGGTGAGTAAGTTGAAAATAAAAATACTTTTTGCCGTTTTACTTGCAGTTGTGGTGCTTTTTCCGATAAGTGCGGCGGCAAACGCCTCTGTTGATATGAAGGATATCGATGAGACCTTTTATGTTTTTTCCAATACTTCCGATAGGGAAAAGGTATCTAAGATAACAGGGGAAGAAACAGAAGATTTAAAAGAATACTGTTCCTCAAACGGAATAATTTATCTTGCGGTTAATGAGGATAACTCCAAGCAGATAAGAATAAGCCGAACAAAGAGCAATTTTTCTGAGAAATTAGGCAATATTTCATTTTTAACCGACGGTGAAATAGAGGATGTTTTTGCAGAGGATATCAAGGCTTCTTCAAAATACAAATTAACTGAAAAAAATTCTCAGAAATTTATAGTTTTTGAAAATAGATATTCCGATAGCGGCGGAAAATACACCTTAACAAGCTTCGTAACCGTTGCTAACGAAAATCTTTATACACTTAGCTTTTATACCTCGGAAAATTCTGATACAGAGTATATGGAAAAGGTATTTGACGGTTATGAGTGCGATAGCTTCCTTAATCATAATTCAAATTCGAATAACGGATATACTCTCATAATCGTAACGGTTTTGTTAGCTTTACTTGCCCTATGGATAATTTATACCCTTGTAAGGGATTTAATCTCAAAGGATTAATCTTCCCTTGTAAAGACAGTATTTATATGATAAAATAATTATTAGTTTTTTAAAGAAGGTTTTGATTTAAAATGTGTCAGATAACCGAAAAGGATACGAAAAAAAAGGTTCTAAGCTGCATTCAGCCAAGCGGTATGTTAACCCTTGGAAATTATCTTGGTGCGCTTAAAAACTGGGTTTCAATGCAGGAGGAATTTGACTGTACATACGCTGTAGCAGACCTGCACGCAATAACAGTGCGTCAGGAGCCTGCCAAGCTTCGCAGTCAGATTTATTCCACCTTTGCCATAATGCTGGCTTTGGGTCTTGACCCCGAGAAGAATACAATGTTTATTCAGTCCCATGTTCCTGAGCATGCACAGCTTGCATGGCTCTTGTCTTGCTATACTCAGTTTGGCGAGATGTCAAGAATGACTCAGTTCAAGGATAAATCGGCAAAACATGCCGATAACATCAATGTGGGACTTTTTGCATATCCTGCTTTAATGGCGGCAGATATTCTGCTTTATAAGCCTGATTTCGTTCCCGTTGGAGCTGACCAGAAGCAGCATCTTGAAATTGCAAGGGATATAGCTGTAAGATTTAACAATATTTACGGGGATGTGTTCACAGTTCCCGAGCCTTATATTCCCAAAACGGGAGCAAGGGTTATGTCTTTGCAGGACCCTTCTAAAAAGATGTCCAAATCGGATGAAAATGTAAATTCTTGGGTTGCTATACTTGACAGTAAGGATGATATTATCCGCAAATTCAAGAGGGCTGTAACAGATTCTGAAACAGTTGTAAGATATTCACAGGATAAGCCCGGAATTTCAAATCTTTTAGGTATTTATTCTGCCGTTACAGGCAAGAGCAACGAACAAATAGAGAGAGAATTTGAAGGCAAGGGCTATGGCGATTTCAAGCTTGCCGTAGGCGAAGCCGTTGCCGATGAATTAGCTCCTATAAAGGCGGCATACGATAAGATTATATCCGATAAGGGTGAGCTTGAAAGACTTTACAGACTCGGCGCAGATAAAGCCGAAAGAGTTGCCAGAAAAACTTATTTTAAGGCTATGAAAAAGGTTGGTTTTGTACTATGAGCTTTCCGCTTGTAGGTAACAGTAAGGTTAAAGGTGCAATATGCGGTGCTATCGCCTGCGGAAAAATCCCACATGCAATTATAATTGAGGGCGAAAAGGGATTGGGCAAGCACACACTTGCAAAATATATATCGGCAGCTGCAGTTTGTTCGGGTGATAATGCGCCTTGTTTAAAGTGCGCTCAGTGTCATTTAGCAGATATTGATTCTCATCCAGATATTGCAACAATAGCGGCGCCGACAGGTAAAAAGAGTATTGCTGTAGCTCAGATAAGGGAGCTTATAGCCGAAGCCTATGTAAAGCCACATCAGGCGGCAAGAAGGGTGTTTATTATTGACGGTGCTCATACTATGAACGAGCAATCGCAGAATACTCTTTTGAAAGTTCTTGAAGAACCTCCCGCAGATATAATTTTTATCCTTATTGCCGAAACAAAAGCAATGCTGCTTGATACTATTATTTCAAGATGTGTTTTGTTTTCCCTTAGTGTTCCTGAGGAAAATGAAGCGGTGAAATATATTAGCGGTAAAACCGATAAGCTTTCCGAAAAGGATATAAGGGAAGCCCTTAATTCTTGCGGTTTTAATATAGGAACTGCCCTTAATGTTTTATCGGGCAGTAAAAATGCCGTTAAGGTAGCGGCAGAGCAGTTTTTAGAGGCGGCTATTAAAAAGGATGAGTTATCTATGATGAAAATAGCCCATACCTATGAGAAGGATAGGGTAGGGGTTGATGGATTCGTAGCGGCAATCAAATACGAAATTTCTTTGGCTATAAAGAAGAAATATAAGAGTAAAATCACCGCTAAAAAAATGTTCGAATATTACGAAGCGGTTACACTATACGAAAAAAATCTTAAAACAAATATAAATCTTTCTTTGTTCTTTGCAGGTATTATCTGCAAAGCAGTTGAAATTTTCTAAGGAGAGAAATGATGACAGAGGTTGTATCGGTAAAATTTAAAGAGTCGGGAAGGTCATATTATTTCAATCCTGACGGTAAGGCCTTTAAAATAGGAGATAGCGTTATCGTTGAAACCGCCTCAGGAAATGAATTTGGCAAGATAAGCGAAGCCAATCATGAGGTTGGGGATGAGGATATCGTAAAGCCCTTGAAGAAGGTATTGCGTACAGCTAATCAAAAGGATATAAAGAAGTTTGAGGATAATAAGGAAAAGGAAAAGGAAGCCTTTAAGGTTTGCGAAGAATTAGTTCTTCAGCATAAGCTTGATATGAAGCTTGTTGAGGTTGAATATTCCTTTGACGGCACTAAGGTTGTATTTTTCTTCACCTCTGACGGCAGAGTGGATTTCCGTGAACTGGTTAAGGATTTGGCTGCCCGTTTCCATACGAGAATAGAGCTTCGTCAGATAGGTGTTCGTGATGAAGCAAGGATGCTCGGCGGAATCGGAATTTGCGGTCAGCCCTATTGCTGTAAGCAGTTCTTAAACGATTTTCAGCCTGTGTCTATCAAAATGGCGAAGGAGCAGGGGCTCTCCCTTAATCCAACCAAAATTTCGGGAAGCTGTGGCAGACTTATGTGTTGCCTTAAATACGAGCAGGATGCTTATGAGTATCTTAACTCATTTACCCCTAATGTTGGCGCAACTGTTCAGACCTCTTCGGGTATGGGTACTGTAATTGATGCCAACCTCATAACAGGTAATCTTATAGTTAAGCTTAATGACAGTGATTTTATGCCGATGAAGGTTCACAGAGATGATGTGAAGCTTATTTCCAGAAAGCATAAGAATAAGAAAACTCAGGAAGAAAAACAGGAATAATATTTTCCTTGCTTTTTTAATAATTTGTTGTTACAATAAAGATACAAACTTTATGGAGGTGTTTGTGATGGCTTATGTAATTTCTGATGCTTGCATTAGCTGCGGCGCTTGTGCTGCAGGTTGCCCCTGTGATGCTATATTTGAGGGTGCAGAGCGTTATGAGATTGATGCTGATAAGTGCTGCGATTGCGGTGCTTGTGCTGCCGGCTGTCCGGTTGAGGCTATCTCTGCTGAATAATTAAAAACATATAGAAATAATTATATTTCACAAGGGAAGGTGATTTCACCCTCCCTTGTCTTTTTTATTTTATTTAAAGTATTTAAATTTATCTTGCAGAAAAACTGCATAGAATATATAATGTATTTTGAAAGAGGTGAAAACTATTCCTGCAACATATGCTCATTATTGTTTTGGAAAGGATGTTTTGCAAAGGCTTTCTTCCGAAAAAAAAGAAAAAATCCAAAAAAACATCGATTTATTCAATATAGGACTTCACGGGCCTGATATTCTTTTTTATTACTGTCCGTATATACCCAATAAGGTATCTAAATACGGATATTCTATGCATAGCATATCAGGAGAGGAGTTTTTTTCATCTGTAGTGAAGGTGTGCGAAAAAAGTGGGGAAGAGCACCTTAGCTATATTTACGGATTTTTATGCCATTTTGTGCTAGATGCGAAATCTCACGGCTTTGTTGAGGAGTATGTGAAAAGCAAGGGTGTTTCTCATACGACTATTGAAACAGAGTTTGATAGATTTAATGTGCTAAAAGAAAATAAAAATCCTCTTAAAACCACCTTAACAAAGCATATAAAACCAAATAAAACTTCTGCCCGAATAATAGCTGAATTTTTTGGGTTTGTTAATAGGAACAGAATTTACAGGGCAATTAAATCTTATATTTTTTACGGTAAAATTTTAAGTATAGATACACCTATTTTAAAATGGGCTTTCAAAGTAATAGGCAAGAGCGATGATTATGGCGGACTTATTATGAGTAAGACGGCAGATTCTCGTTGTGAAGAAAGCAACAAGGAATTAAGTAAGCTTTATAATGAAGCGGTTGATATAGCGGTAGCTGCTATTGAAAATTTTCCTGAATTTATTTATTCTGATGATTTATTTAAATTAAATTTTGATTCTGAGAGGAGAGAAAAAAGTTGGGATTCAAATTAACAAAGCTTGAAAAGCATTGGATTCTTTACGATGTGGGTAACTCGGCATTTACCCTGCTTATAGCAACAATTATGCCCATATATTTTAATTCATTGGCAACTGCGGCTAAAATCAGTGAGGTTGATTATCTTGCGTATTGGGGCTATGCGGCTTCAATTTCAACACTTTTTGTGGCGCTTTTAGGTCCGATTCTCGGTACCGTAGCTGACAAGAAAAATCATAAAAAGCCTTTATTTGTTGCCTGTATATTGTTGGGAGCGGTAGGATGTCTTGTTTTGGGATTGGCAAAGCAATGGCTGATATTCCTTATTATATATGTTATAGCAAAGATAGGATATTCCCTTAGTATCGTTCTCTATGATTCTATGCTTGGTGATGTTACCGAGGAGGACCGTATGGATAACGTTTCCTCTCAGGGATATGCTTGGGGATATATCGGAAGCTGTATTCCTTTCGTCCTTTGCCTTGGTATAGTGCTCGGCGCCGATTTAATCGGTATTACAATGTCAACGGCTATGATGATAGCCTTTACAATAGTTGCGGTTTGGTGGATAGGCGTTTCTATTCCACTTATCAAAAACTATAAGCAAAAGCATTTTATAACCGATGTTCTTGAAGCGAGAAGAAATACTTTCTTG
>JAFPAV010000022.1 GCA_017390725.1 Clostridia bacterium
AAAGCGGAATTTTCACTTGACAAATGATAAGGTTTAGGATATCATATTAAATATGCCGATGTGGTGGAATAGGCAGACACAAGGGACTTAAAATCCCTCGGTAGCAATATCGTACCGGTTCAAGTCCGGTCATCGGCACCAAAATAACAGGTTGAACCTTTTGGTTTAACTTGTTATTTTTTTATGTGCGAATATTTTATCTCTATGTGTGTAAGCATAAAATATCGCTAACATCTTGCGGTTTTACCTTGTTTTTTTTAGACTTTAATGTTAAAATAATAGAAAAGGGGGGTATTGAAATGATTGATTTTAAAAATGCGAGTTATTTTAAGTTAAAAGCAGTAGATAATTCTACATATTCTTCTTTGATATCTGCTACATTTGCAGATGGAGAAAGCATTTTATCTACTTTTAAAGGTATTCGTGATGGTGTGGTTTTTACCAACAAGAGAATTATTGCAATAAATGTGCAAGGACTTACTGGAA
This sequence comes from Clostridia bacterium, assembly GCA_017390725.1. GTDB lineage: Bacteria > Bacillota > Clostridia > Oscillospirales > Acutalibacteraceae > UBA737. The sequence goes on from JAFPAV010000022.1 coordinate 487, forward strand.
CAAAAAAAGATTTCACTTCTTTGCCTTACAGTAAAATCCAAGCGTTCTCTGTGGAAACCGCTGGAATTTTTGATTTAGATAGCGAATTAGAACTTTGGTTTTCTGGACTTGGAAAGGTAAAATTTGAATTTGTTAAAAATGCCAACGTTTCTGCAATTTGCAAAATAATTTCAGAAAGAGTATTATAATTTAGAAAATATCAGTTTTCAGGTATATTCAATTCGTATCATTAAGTTCAAACCACATAAAACAACCCTCAGGAATTTTATTTCCTGAGGGATTTTATTTAGCATTGCTTTATAAGACGGATATAGAATTCAACCGTTTTATTAACGGCCTGTATTCTTATTCTTTCATTATTTCCGTGAATTGTTGCCCTTTCCTCTGAGGTTAAATCCATTGCAGAGAAACGGTAAACCTTATCGGAAATTCTGCCGTAATGACGGCTATCCGAACACTGCACCATAAGATAGGGAGAAACTATGCATCCCTTCCAGGTACTTGCAACTGCTGTAGCCACCTTATTATATGCTTCACAGTCAAGCTCAGATACTCGGCTTGGATTCATACCGTCAATAACACTTATTTCAATATTATCGTTATTTACGGTATTCTTTATATACTCAACTGCGCTATCCATAGTATCCATAGGATTAAGACGCATATTTGAGACCATAGTAGCCTCAGGCGGAATAACATTTGCCGCCTTGCTTCCACTCATCTGAGTAAATGCAACCGTTGTTCTCATAAGTGCATTAAGCTCGCCGCCGCTCTTTTTACAAATCATATCAAGAACGGGTTTAAATAACCATAGATTTGAAAATATCATTCGGTAAACAAAGGAGGAATGACGACCTAAGGTATCAAACATAGCGGCAACGGGTTTGGTCAGATGAGATTTAAAGGGTTTGTTCTCCACTCTGCAGCACGCCGCCGATAAAACACCCACAGGGGTATGGGGCTTAGGAGCCGAAGCGTGACCTCCGTTTGATTTAACCTTATATTCAAGATTAAGCATACCCTTTTCTGCGATACCGATAAGTCCGCAGGGCTGTTTTACTCCGGGGAAAACATTTTCGACAACCGCTCCGCCTTCATCTACCACCAAGGCGGGAATTATGCCGTTATTTTCGAACCAATCGACAATATTTACCGCTCCCTTGCCGTTTATCTCTTCACCGCCCGAAAAGGCAAAATAAATATCATTTTCGGGAACAAAACCCTGTTCTATTAAATGATTTGCGGCAAAAAGAATTCCGTTAAAGGTAGCCTTTGTATCAAGAGTTCCTCTGCCCCAGATAACACCATCCTCAATAACGGCATCAAAGGCAGGTTTTTCCCAATCCTCTTCATTTACGGGAACAACATCGTAATGCGCCATAAGAACGGTAGGTTCATTATGGTTTTTACCCTCCCATTTAAAGAGAAGCGCTCTATCCTCAAGCTCTTCAAAGCTACACTTTTCAAAAACATTCGGATATAGGAAGGGAAGCTTTGAAATAAGCTTTTGAAATTCGGAATTATCTTCAAGCTTTTTATCCCTATAGGATACGGTTTTACAGCGAACAAGCTCGCAGAGACTTTCAACCGCTTTTTCACCATTAAAGCTTTCTTCCTGTTCTATGGTCTTTATACCCTCCTTAGGGTTAAAGCAAAGCGCTCTTGAGATTATAAAGATTAAAAATAACGCTAAAACTATTAAAACAATAATCAGTATTTCCATTTAAAGTTTTCCTTTTTTATACATAATTCTGGCAACCGCCACTGTGAACAGTACTCCCACGGGGACCATAATTCCAACCGTACCCTTATTGAGTGCGGGAACAAAGATGAACAATATAAGCATCAACATAATGGGCGCTATGGAAAGCTTTGCATTTTTAGAAATAAATACTACTGCAAGACCGCCGAAAAGTGCGGGAAGTATTAAATCAAATGCGGGCTCTAAAACGGGAGATTCAAGAATAGGAGTGAGTGGAACTATAAGAATAACGCCTATAATTATGATAATCGTTGTAACAATACTGGAAACAGCGATTGAAATTGTAGAAATAATTTCTCCTTCTTCGCTTGTTGCTTTAACCCCTGCCCTCTCCATTGCATCAACGGCGCAAGGAAGCTTTAGGTTAGAAATATTACCTGTTACAAAGGAAAGATAGGTTCCTCCTGCACCGAGCATGGGAACATAGGTGAAAATCTCAACAAGTCCCACTGCCCAATACATAGGCAGAGTTGCAAAAAGGCCTTGAGCCAAGGGCTTCCACTGAGGAACAGCACCAAATATAAACGATACGGCTAATGGGAATAAGAGGATTAGGAAACAGATTATAATTCCCCATATTTTGCCATCTCTATGTACGGATTCGAGATAAGTAAGTTGTTTTTTATTTTCCATCACTTAATCACCTCGTATCCAAGAATTTCTGCAAGAGGAATAGCCGCTGCCATACCGCCTACAAGACTCAGTGGCAGAGCATAATCGGTTAACCATCTGATTTTGAGTTTGGTTGCAAGCAGACCGCAAACTGCCATTATTACCGCCGAAACCAACATTACACAAACGGGAGTAAGGCCTGATAAATCACCGCTGAATACGGTCGAAACATCACAGAAAACATAGCCTAAAAATGCGGAAATCATACCGAGGAACATTGCATTATTGAAGATTTCTCCCCATTTTTTATCCTTCATTCCTATCTTGTTCATACCGCCCTGAATTTTTTTGGTTACAAAGGGAACTAAGATAAGACCGATAGCTATACCTAAGGTCATTACCCACAATACAGTTACATACATAGAGGCATCTGTTATCGTAGAGCCTGCTCCCAAGCCTGCAGCGGTTAAAGCATTGTTAGCTGCAACGGTTTCGTATGTAATAGAACCGATAACCGAAAGTCTGAGCCATGGCAACGCAACACCGAGACTTTTAGACAGCGCTACAACCCCCACCAATACAGCTATTGCGGGAGCAATAGTAAATACCGCTGATGAAGAAATAGTTTTTTTAACGGTTTCACTTGAAATACCGATTTCCTTGGCTCGTTTTACGGCTTTTACAAGAAAATATATCGATTGAGCCAACACAATGGCAATGAGAATTCCAACCATTATAAACAAAATTGGACTATTTACATTAAATTCCATTGTTTTTTCCTCCTTTTTATTAATAATGTACCATATATACAATCTTTTTTCAATAAAAATAAGCCATCATATGACGGCTTATTCCACTGTAACGCTTTTTGCAAGATTTTTAGGTTTATCTATATCACAGCCCCGAAGCTTTGCAGTATAGTAGCTTACAAGCTGCATAGGAAGAACCAAAAGAGAGGGAGAAAATTCCTTTAGAGTTGTATCCACCCTTATTATTTCATCAATTTCTCCGTTTTTCTCTATCTTTTTGTTATCGGTTATAAGAATTGTTTTTGCCCCTCTGGCTTTAACCTCGGCTATATTACTCAAGGTTTTTTGCAGAACCTCGCTGTTATGGGCTATAGCAATAACAACTGTTCCCTGCTCTATTAGAGAGATAGTTCCGTGCTTTAGCTCCCCCGCCGCATATGCTTCGGAATGAATATAGCTTATCTCCTTCATTTTAAGGGAGGCTTCCAGTGATACGGCGTAGGAATTTTGTCTGCCTATAAAATAGATATCCTGCTGATTATATAAAAGCTTTGCCATTTCTTTAGCTGACTCTTCGGTATTGCTCACCGTTTCATCTATTTTTTTTGGCAGTGACAATAGTTCTTTTTTATAGTCACTTGCCTTACCGCTACTGATAACTCCCCTTTTTTCCGCAATATAAATAGCAAGTGCATATATAACCGCAAGCTGAGCCGAATTAGCTTTAGTTGTAGCAACCGAGACCTCTCTTCCCGCAAGGGTATAAATTACGCTTTGCGACTCTTTTGCTATGGCACTTTCCTTCACATTAACAATAGATAAGGTTTTTGCTCCCTTTTCTTTTGCTACTCTAAGTGCGGCAAGGGTATCGGCCGTCTCTCCACTCTGACTTATAAACACTGCAAGGGTTGAGCTATCAACCAAGGCTTTGCTATATCTGAATTCGGATGCTATTTCAGCACTACTATTTATACCGCACAGACTCTCAACCACATTTTTTCCCACCATACCTGCATGGTATGCCGAGCCACAAGCGATGAACACTATACTTTTAAGTCCGTTTCTTATATATTCTTCGGTTAATTTTACTTTTTCAAAAAAAATATCATTATTTTCAATGATTGAAGATAATGTATCCTTAACCGCTTTTCCCTGTTGCTTAATTTCGAGCATCATATAATGCTCATAGCCTTGTTTGCCGTCATCGGTATAATTTGAATCTATCAGATAGCTTTTTTTCTCTAAAATATTTAAACAGCTATCAAAAACAGTGATTTCACCGCTTCTGATAGCTGCAATTTCTCCGTCAGAAACAGATAAATATCTATCCGCAAAACCCGAAAGAACTCCCGAATCGGAAGCAATAAAGCATCCTTTTTTACCCCGTGCCACAACCAAGGGACTCGCCTTAGCGGTGCAAAAAAGCGTATCAGGAAAATCCTTGCATATTATACCTAATGCAAAGGAGCCCTCCAGTATTTTCGTTACCTTGGCTATAGTATCCAGTGGTTTCCCACTGTAATACCTACTTAAAAGATGGGCTATAACCTCGGTATCTGTTTGGGATTTTAAAACATCTCTGTTTCCTATTATATCATTAAAAAGCTTGCTTGAATTTTCAATAATACCATTATGAACAATGGTAAACATTCCGTCATACGAGGAATGGGGATGTGCGTTTTTTTCGTTTGGTTTACCGTGGGTAGCCCAACGGGTATGACCGATACATAAATTACCAATAGGCTTAATATTGTCGATTTTTTCCTCAAGATAAGAAATATTGCCCTGTGCCTTGCACTGAATTATTTCTTCCCCGCTGACAACGGCAATACCTGCTGAATCGTATCCTCTGTATTCGAGTCTTTTGAGGCCCTCTATTACATAGGATACCGAGTTGCCCTCTCCTATTCTTCCGATTATTCCGCACATTAAAGAAATCCTCCGTAACGAATAAATTATTTTCCGTAACCGAGTTCCTTTATAAGATTTACCACACTGTCTGTTTTGGCTTCACATAGCTTTTGGCTGCTGCTTTCAACCATAACCCTGATAACCGGCTCTGTACCGCTTTCTCTGAGTAAAATTCTTCCGTCATTACCCAGTTCCTTTGATATTTCATCAACTAACGCCAGAACCTTTTCATCAGATGTAACGGCAGTTTTATCTGTTACTGCAACATTTTTAACCGACTGAGGATACATAACCACAGGCTCAGCTAATTTGCTAAGTGTTGTTTTACGCTCTACAATTTCTTCCATAACTATTATGGCTGTAAGTATACCGTCTCCGGTATTAGCGTATTTTCTCACTATAGTATGACCCGATTGTTCACCACCAAGGTAATAATCGTTCTTCATCATTGCTTCGTGAACATAACGGTCCCCAACTGTTGTTTGGATATGATTTATTCCTGCTTCATCAAAAGCCTTATACAGTCCCATATTAGACATTATTGTGGTAACAACCGTATTGCCGGGAAGCAATTCCTTTGAGCGTAAACGGTTGGCTATTATATAAAGTATATGGTCACCGTTTATTATATTACCCTTTTCATCCACAGCAATACATCTATCTGCATCTCCATCAAAAGCAAAGCCTGCATCAAGATGATTATCCCTAACATATTTACGAAGAGAATTTATATGGGTTGAACCCGCTTGCTCGTTGATATTAACTCCATCGGGAGAAGCATTTATAATATGCGTTTGAGCTCCCAGTGCATCAAAAACGGATTTTGCTATCATCCAGGAAGAACCGTTTGCACAGTCAAGAGCAACCGATAAATTTCTATATGAATTAGCGGCTATGGAAATCAGATATCCTACATATCTGTTTCTACCTGCAACATAGTCAACCGTTCTTCCTATCTTATCTCTCGAAGCCAAAGGAATGTCATTTTCCTTTATATCGAGATTTGAAAGATTTCCGTCAATATAATCCTCTATTAAAGCAAGGGTGTAATCATCCATCTTTTCCCCTGCGCCGTTTATCAGTTTTATTCCGTTATCATAAAAAGGATTGTGGGATGCTGAAATCATAATTCCGCAATCAAAATTATCCTGACGCACCACATAGGAAACACTGGGGGTAGTGGTTACATGAAGCATATAAGCATCCGCACCCGAAGAGGTAAGTCCTGCAACAATAGCATATTCAAGCATATAACTTGAACGGCGGGTATCCTTACCGATAACTATTCTTGCCTTATGATTAGGTCTTCTGCAGCCCGAAATAGGATTTGAATAATACCAACCTAAGAATCTACCTATTTTAAAGGCATGCCATGCGGTAAGATTAACATTTGCCTCGCCTCTGAAGCCATCTGTTCCGAAATATTTACTTCCAAAAACAACCGACTCTTTGGGGCGGAAAAGATTTTCAGTAAAGGTAGGCTCAAGGGGAATTTCTTCCCTTAATAAATCATCAGCCGTTACGTTAAAAAGGGTTGATAACTGTAAAATTTTACCAACCTCAGGAAGTGACTGATCCGACTCCCATTTTGAAACTGACTGACGGGAAACGTCTAATTTTTCCGCAAGCTGTTCCTGAGAAATATGCATAGACGATCTTAAAATTGCTATTTTTTGGCCTATTGTCATTAGCTTTTCCTCCTGGTGATATCATTTTTTATTGTTTTCATTTTAATACCGCAATATACCTAAGTCAAGCAACTTAAAATGGCGGTTTTCTGTCAACTGTCGGTTGCAGAGTAAAAAATCAGCTTTAAAACGTCTTTATTTATGGGGTATCTTGAAGTTTTATCCATTAACGAAAAGTTGCGAAAAAACATTGCTTTATTTGTTTACTTATTAAGTTAACTGTGTTATAATACTTTTCGTAAAAGTTATAAAGCAAACCTTAAAAAAATAATGATCACCTGTGAGCTTGAAAACGGCACATTTTCCTTCCCTGTTTCCTATACCATGCCTGTTGAGAAGCCCAAGCTTACCTTTGTTCAGATAAATTTCAGACCTCAGGTTCCAGATAAACATCAGCCAACCGAAGAATTGGTTGATAACGGCTGTGCCGTTCTATCCTTCTACTATGAAGATATAACCACGGATAACGGAGATTTCAGCAACGGTCTTGCAGGGGTTTTATTCCCCGACGGTATACGTCACAACAGTGATGACCCCGGAAAAATCGCTATGTGGGCATGGGCTGCAATGAGAGTGATGGATTTCATTGAAACCTTAGATGAGCTTGATAGCAGTAAGGTTGTAGTTATAGGTCATTCAAGACTAGGCAAAACCGTCCTCCTTACCGGAGCTTTAGATACCCGTTTTATGTCTGCCGCATCCAACGATTCAGGCTGTTGCGGAGCCGCAATTATCAGAGGCAAGGTTGGAGAAACCTACAAGGATATACATAAATCATTTGGTTACTGGTTCTGTCCCAAATTTGAAAAATATGTTTTCGAAGAAGAGGTTATCCCATTTGATCAGCATTTCCTCCTATCGGCAATAGCACCGAGAAAGCTTTATGTTGCAAGTGCCGAAGAGGATATCTGGGCAGATCCTAAATCAGAATTTTTATCCTGCTTGGCAGCTTCTGAGGTTTACAAGCTTTACGGCCTTTCAGGTCTTATACATAACAATGAATACCTTACTGCCCCCGACTGTCTGCATAACGGAGAACTCGGTTATCACGTAAGAAAAGGTCTTCATTATTTCAGCCGTACCGACTGGCTTTATTATCTCAAATACTATTTGGATTAATCTATTTTTTCTATCTTGCAATCGGTATAATAATGGGAAAGTATTTCCTTATAATCAAAGGATTCCTTTGCCATACCGTTTGCACCTGTTTGGCTCATGCCAACGCCGTGGCCGTATCCTGATACTGTAAATGTAAAAGCGCTTTCACCGAGGGACACATCAAAGGCTGAGGATTTTAAATCTAAGGCATTTCTTATATCGTTACCGGAAACTTCTTTTCCGCTTATCTCAAGGCAGGTTACGTAACCTGCCTTGTTTTTTGTTATATTTTTAATCCACTCGGTGGTATCTCCGCTGATTTGAACTAAGGATGAAAGCTTAGCTTTAAGTTCATCAGCAGAAATTGTTACTTTGGATATATTATCCGCTGATAGCTTATCCCACTCGCTATCCACCGAAACAAGATAAGGATATTTCCCTCCCCATACATCAGCGGCATTTTGAGTTTTGCCGCAACTGGAGGCAGAATAAACAGCAAGTATCGGAAGAGAATCATAGGTTATGGCAAGTCCCGACACCTCACTTACGGCTTTTTCAATCTTTTCAGTATATTCCTCCGCCTTATCTCCCCATTTTTCCTGAGCTTGTGTTTTTGATATATAGCTTTGGTCTACTGTGAAATCACTGGTTATATCATAATCCTTTTCCTTATTTGCGTTTTTTCGAAACAATGTAAAGGTATATGCTGCTACCGCCTGTGCTTTAAGGGCTTCAATTTCATAAAGCACAGGCATCTCTGCCGCTACAACACCGAAAATATATTCATCCATGTCAATAAGCTGAGTTTCCCCGTTTTGCGGGTTATAAAGCTTGACTGTCTCAGTCTTTTCCTTCGTTTTCGCCTCGGTTTGCTTTACACTTCCGTCCTTTTTTACCACTTCCCCACTCAAGGAAATCAAGGGAATAAACAGCATAATTGTTAATACAACCATCGTAACACTTAATACCTTTTTCATATTATCCTCCGCTATTGACTTTTTCTTCCTAAAGGAATAAAATACTTAATATAAAATATATGATTAAATGAACTTTTTAATTACTTTAGGGAGAGTACCGAATGGAATTTAAAAATTTATTATTTTTCTTTCTTATAACCTTGCCCGTATGTATTTCGGCAAGATTTCTGCAGCTCATTTACATAGAGGACCCCACCACGGGATTTTTCAATATAGGATATGAATTTTTAGGGTATTTCCTCATAGCTTTGATTATAATTGCCTGCGCCGTTAATGTTCTGCTTTCGTTTACTGCCTATAAAAGGCCGCCGAGGGCACCTCGTGTGGGGATAGTAACAGGTATTTGTTCGTTAGCTTTAGGCGTTTCAATAGGCTTTGAAATTCTAACCGAAACCTTCACCCAAAGCATTAGAATCTGGCAGATAGTAACCCTTGATATTTTAGGTATTTTTGCAGCCGTGTTCTTCTTACTGTATGGACTTAAAATGATTATTAACTATCCTCTGCCTAAAATTTTCTTTATCGTCCCCGCCCTTTATTGGATAATGAGACTTATCTGTATATTTACCTCTATTTCGGCTATATCTTTAATTGTTGATAATTTTATAACCCTTGCATCCCATTGTCTAACGCTTATATTTATGGCAAACTTTGCAAAGCTCAACAATGATATCGACGATAACCGACTTTTCAGAAAGCTCATCGCAACGGGCTTTTGCAGTGTAATTTTCTGTGCTGTGGATGCCCTTCCGAGAATTGTTTTTTCACTGATAGGAAAAGAAAGCTATATTCATTCAGGCGTATCCTTTGCTCCTACGGTTTTGGTAAGCGGAATATTTATTATCTCATTTTTATGCTCGTATTTTTCTAAAAATAATTTGAAAACTAAGACTTCGGCTTAAAAAAACTCCCGACAATTACTGTCGGGAGTTTTTATTTTAATTACATCTTAGCAAGATTTTCTTTAAGGTTGTTGAGCTGTTCACGGAGCTCTTCGGGAAGTCTGTCACCAAACTTCTTGTAGTGCTCTTCAATTTCAGCAGCTTCCTTAGTCCATACTTCCTTATCAACCTCTAAGATATCCTTAAGGGTTTCGATATCCATATCAAGGTCTGTAAGGTCAATATCCTCAGGCTTGGGAACATAACCGATAGCGGTCTCAGTAGCATCAGCCTTGCCTTCGCAACGGTCAATAATCCAGTTGAGAACACGCATATTGTCACCAAATCCGGGCCAGATAAAGTTGCCTTCATCATCGGTACGGAACCAGTTAACATTGAATATCTTGGGAGCCTTATCACCAAGCTTTTCACCCATCTCAAGCCAGTGAGTGAAATAATCACCCATATGGTATCCGCAGAAGGGCAGCATAGCCATAGGATCACGGCGAACTACACCAACAGCACCGGCTGCAGCAGCAGTAGTCTCAGAAGCCATTGCAGAACCAACGAATACACCGTTAACCCAGTCCTTTGATTGATATACAAGGGGTGCGCACTTAGCACGACGTCCGCCGAATACAATAGCAGAAATCGGAACGCCTGCGCCCTTATCAAACTCCTCAGAAATGCAGGGGCAGTTCTTAGCAGGAGCGGTAAAGCGTGAATTAGGATGAGCAGCATAGGTAGACTTATCAGCCTTTACGAACATTGAGGGATTCCAGGGATTGCCCTTCCACTCAAGTGCGTTTTCGGGAGGATTCTTATCAAGACCTTCCCACCAAACTGTGTTATCATCAAGATTTAAGCAAACGTTTGTGAAGATAGTATTCTTCTTGGTGCTCTCAAGAGCATTGAAGTTTGAATGAGCATTTGTTCCGGGAGCAACACCGAAGAAACCGTTCTCGGGGTTGATAGCATAAAGTCTGCCGTCAGGACCTATCTTCATCCAGGAGATATCGTCACCAACTGTCCAGATCTTATAGCCCTTCTTACGTAAATACTCGGGGGGAATAAGCATTGCAAGGTTGGTCTTACCGCAAGCAGAGGGGAATGCAGCTGCAATATACTTAACCTCGCCCTTGGGATTTTCAAGACCTAAGATGAGCATATGCTCAGCCATCCAGCCTTCCTTCCAGCCCTGATAGGAAGCTATGCGAAGCGCAAAGCACTTTTTACCTAAAAGAACGTTACCGCCGTAACCGGAGTTAACAGAAATAATGGTGTTATCCTCAGGGAAATGGCAGATATATCTGTTTTCAGGATCGATATCGCATCTGCAGTGGAGACCACGTACCCAGTCATTACTGTCACCAAGAACATCAAGCACCTTGGTGCTTACTCTTGTCATAATAACCATATTAAGAACAACATAGATAGAATCGGTAACTTCAATACCTACCTTAGCGATAGGAGAACCGATGGGTCCCATTGAATAAGGGATGATATACATCGTGCGTCCCTTATAGGAATCCTTAGCTATGCTGTAAAGCTTTTCATACATTTCCTTAGGGTCACACCAGTTGTTTGTGGGACCTGCATTTTCCTTCTCTCTTGAACAGATGAAGGTTCTGTCCTCAACACGTGCAACGTCATTGGGATTTGTTCTGTGAAGATAGCATCCGGGAAGCTTCTCTTCGTTGAGCTTAATCATTTCGCCTGTCTTAACAGCTTCAGCACGAAGGGCCTCTATCTGCTCCTCGCTGCCGTCAATCCATACGACATTATCAGGATTAACAAGACTCTTCATCTCGTCTAACCATTTGATAACGGTTTTGTTTTGGGTCATAGTGGTTACTCCTTTATATAAATTATTTTTAAACTTTCTTACCACACAGTGAAAAAATACCATATGCGGTCATTATATATTATATATTAACTCTTAAAATAAATCAATATACATCGAGAAAAAATTAACAATATTTTCATTTTTTTAGCCTTTTTTCCCTTTTTTCAGCATTATTTAATTGATATTATTTTTCCATTGTGTTAAAATAATACGAAACTTGATAAAAAAGGAGTATTTTTTATGAGAACTATTATTTCTGTTATCGGAAAGGATACAGTTGGTATCATTTCCAAGGTAAGCAATATTTGTACCGAGTGCAACGTTAATATCGTTGATATAACCCAGTCGGTATTACAGGATATGTTTGTAATGGTTATGCTTACCGAAATTTCAGGTGCAAACTGCTCCTTCAATGAGTTTTCGGATAAAATGAAAAAGTTGGGCGAGGATATCGGCACCGATATCCGTGTTATGCACGAGGATATTTTTAATTCTATGCACCGCATATAGCGAGGTACCGTAAATGCTTAATTTAAATGACATAATGGAAACCATAAATATGATACAGTCAGAAAATCTCGACATACGTACCATAACTATGGGTATTTCCCTACTTGACTGTATTGATTCGGACTGTGATAAGTCCTGCGAAAAAATATATAACAAAATAACCCGTCTTGCTGGAAATCTCGTTAAGGTTGGCGAGGATATTGAGAAGGAATACGGTATCCCGATTATCAACAAGCGAATTTCCGTAACCCCTATTGCAATGATAGTTGCAGCTTCGGGCGGTGACCCCGTTAAATACGCAAAGGCACTTCAAAAGGCAGCAGATGCCACCGGTGTTAACTTTATAGGCGGCTATTCGGCTTTGGTACATAAGGGTTTTTCTGCAGGCGATATCGAGCTTATAAAATCCATTCCGGAGGCATTAAGCGAAACCACGAATATCTGCTCCTCAGTTAATATAGGCTCTACAAAATCAGGAATTAATATGGATGCTGTCAAAATTATGGGACAGATAGTAAGACAGACTGCCGAAATAACGGCTGACCGTGACTGTATCGGTTGCGCTAAATTGGTTGTTTTCTGCAACGCAGTTGAGGATAACCCCTTTATGGCGGGCGCCTTCCACGGTGTTGGCGAGCCTGACTGCGTTATCCACGTAGGTGTTTCAGGCCCAGGTGTTGTTCAGGCGGCTATAAAGAAATGTCCTGACGGTGATTTAGGTGAAATCGCCGAGGTTATTAAGCGTACCGCATTCAAGATAACCCGAATGGGACAGTTAGTAGGAACCGAAGCCTCCCGTCGTCTGGGGGTTCCCTTCGGTATCGTTGACCTCTCCCTTGCCCCCACCCCCGCTGTTGGTGACTCGGTAGCCCATATACTTGAGGAGATGGGACTTGGCCGTTGCGGTATTCACGGAACTACCGCCGCTCTCGCTATGCTTAACGATGCGGTTAAAAAGGGCGGAGTTATGGCTTCCTCCTCGGTTGGCGGATTATCGGGCGCATTTATCCCCGTAAGTGAGGATGCAGGTATGATAGATGCCGCAAGGTCCGGAGACCTTCTCATAGAAAAGCTGGAGGCTATGACCGCCGTTTGCTCGGTTGGTCTTGATATGATAGTTATTCCCGGTGAAACCCCTGCCGAAACCGTTTCGGCCATAATTGCCGATGAAGCGGCTATCGGTATGGTAAACTCAAAAACCACAGCCGTTAGAGTTATCCCTGCCATCGGTAAAAAGCACGGCGAGGAGCTCGAATTCGGCGGACTTCTCGGAAGCGGCCCCGTTATGAATGTTAATATGAACTTTTCTCCCAAAAAATTCATTGACAGAGCAGGAAGAATCCCTGCTCCTATGCAGAGTTTAAAGAACTAAAATAAACGCAGTTCGGTAAGAACTGCGTTTATAATGATTATAGTTTGTCGAAACTGATAAGTTTCGACTTCCTTTAACCATTATTTTGAAAGGAAGGTGTAAATATGTCGGTCAACTCTAACTGGTATAAAAGAGGACTTAGAGATGGTATTCCCATAGGACTCGGCTATTTCGCCGTTTCCTTTGCTCTTGGTATTGCGGCAAAAAATGCGGGACTGACTGCTGTTCAGGCCACTGTTGCCAGTCTTTTTACCAATGCTTCGGCGGGCGAATATGCGGGCTTTGAGCTGATAGCCGCATCCGCTCCCCTTATTGAGCTTGTAATTATGGAAATAATCGTTAATGCAAGATATCTTCTAATGTCCTGCGCATTAAGTCAGAAGCTTGCCCCCGAAACCTCTATATGGCATCGCTTACTGATAGGCTTTGATGTAACCGATGAAATTTTTGCCATATCTGTGTGTGTTCCGGGTACTCTCAACCCATTTTATAATTACGGTGCTATGAGTGTTTCCATCCCAGGCTGGGCGGCAGGCACCTGTCTTGGAGTTGTGTTAGGTAATCTTTTGCCTGCCAACATTGTAAGTGCATTAAGTGTTGGACTTTTCGGAATGTTTTTAGCCATAATAATCCCTCCCGCAAAGGAAAACAAGGTTATTGCAGGTCTTATCATAGCCGCTATGACCTTAAGCTTTGCTTTTTCCAAGCTTCCCCTTTTAAGTTCTATTTCTTCGGGCTTCAGGATTATAATTTTAACCGTTATTTTATCCTTGGCAGCCGCAATTTTCTTTCCCATAAAGGAGGAAGCCGAAGATGCCGATTAATCCCTATATTTACATATTTGCTATGGCGGCGGTTACCGCACTTATCCGTATTCTACCGCTTACGCTTATCCGTAAAAAGATAACAAATGTTACTTTACGTTCTTTTCTTTACTATGTACCCTATGTTACACTGTCGGTTATGACCTTCCCCGCTATCATTGAAGCCACGGGAAGCGTATGGTCGGGACTTGCGGCATTAGTTATCGGAATAGCACTTGCCTTTTTCAAGGTGGGACTGTTCGGAGTTGCGGTAAGCTGTTGCGCTATGGTATTTATTTTAGAGCTTTTTATACTTTAATGGATTGCTTCGGTAATCCATTTTTTATCATTTGACAAATACCCCTATGGGGTATATAATTTTAATTAAGAGGTGATAATTTGAAGACCGAAATTTATAAAATCAGCGGCATGGCTTGTGCCGCCTGTTCTTCCTCTGTTCAAAGAGTTGTATCAAAAATAGAGGGCGTTTCAAGCTGTGAAGTTAATCTTATAACCGAAAAAATGACGGTTAGCTTTGATGAAACAAAAACGGGCGAAGAAGATTTTATACGTGTTGTAGAGAAGGCAGGATTCGGCATTTCAAGGCTTGAAAGCGGCGATAATAATATAAAAAAGCAAGAAACAAAAAAAGAAAACCGGCTTTTTGGTATAGTAACCGCTCTTATTTTATCGGCTGCTCTTCTTTATGTTTCTATGGGACAGATGATGTTTAAAAACATCCCTGTTGCCGAAATATTTAATATGAATACTAATCCATACGGCTTTGCTCTTACACAGATTTTGCTTTGCATTCCCGTTATGTTTATAGGTAAGAAATTTTTCACCGTTGGATTTTCCACCCTTTTTAAAGGGCATCCGAATATGGATTCCCTGGTGGCTATAGGGGCTACCGCTTCTTTTATTTACAGTATAGTTATGACCTATTCTATCCCCTATAATCCTCACACAGTTCATAGCCTTTATTTTGAATCCGTTGCAGTTGTTATAACCCTAGTTATGCTTGGAAAGCACCTTGAACAGCGTTCTAAAAATAAAACTGCCGACTCTATAAAAAAACTGATGGAATTAACCCCCGATACCTCTCTTGTAGTTATGGGAAATGATATCTTTGAGGTTCCAACCAAGGATGTAAAAACCGGTATGATGCTCCTTGTTAAGCCGGGAGCAAAGATACCTCTTGACGGTGTTGTAACGCAAGGCTCCACCTCAGTTGATGAATCCATGCTTACGGGTGAGAGCTTACCTATTGAAAAAAACATAGGTGATGCCGTTACGGGTGGAAGCCTCAATTTAAACGGAGTTATCTATATAGAGGTAACCAAAATCGGCGAGGATACAACCCTTTCTAAAATCATTAAATTCGTTGAGGATGCGCAAAACAAAAAAGCCCCCATTTCCAAGGTTGCCGATAAGGTGGCGGGGGTATTTGTTCCGATAGTCATCATAATAGCGCTTATTTCCTCTCTTGTATGGCTTATAGCAACAAAGGAGATTTCCTTTGCTTTGCAGATTTTTACAAGTGTTCTTGTTATTGCTTGTCCCTGTGCTTTAGGTCTTGCAACCCCTACAGCCATAATGGTTGGAACCGGACTTGGCGCTTCAAAGGGCATATTGATAAAAAACGGCGAAGCCCTCGAAGCGATACACAAAATAAAGGTTGCCGTTTTTGATAAAACAGGAACCGTTACAAAGGGCACCCCTACCCTTACAGATATTTTAGGAAATGATGAGGAATTGATTTTAAAGGTTGCCGCCTCGGCAGAAGCAGTATCTGACCATCCCATTTCCAAGGCTATAACCCATTATGCCAAACAGAAAAACATTGAACTTGTCCCCGTTAAAAACAGTGAAAACATTTCGGGAAAGGGTATTAAATGTACGATAAACGATAAAGTAATTCTTGTAGGAAACCGGGCTTTACTGGAAGAAAACGGCATTTCTTCTAAGGATTTTTTGGATGAAGAAAGTCGGTTATCAAGCGAGGGTAAATCTGTAATGCTCGTTTGCGAAAACAAAGAAATCTTGGGAATTATAGCAGTTGCCGATGAGCTAAAAGAAACATCTGTCAATGCATTTGCAAAACTCAAAAAATCAGGTATAAAAACTGTTCTGCTTTCAGGTGACAACAAGGCTTGTGCGGAGCATATTGGTAAAATTCTCGGATCCGACCTTATTTTTTCTCAGGTTCTGCCCACCGAAAAAGCAAGTATTATAGAACAGCTTAAAGCAGAATACGGACCCGTTATGATGATAGGTGACGGAATTAACGATGCCCCTGCCCTATCCTGTGCGGATATAGGCTGCGCTATCGGTTCGGGCAGTGATATCGCTATTGAATCCGCCGATATTGTGCTTATGAAGAATGACCCGTTAGATGTATCCAAAGCCATAAATTTAAGCCGATTTACTATAAAAAACATCAAGGAAAATCTATTCTGGGCTTTTTGTTATAATACAATTTGCATTCCTATAGCGGCAGGCGTGCTTTATGCATTTGGCGGTCCTTTGCTTAATCCTATGCTTGCAGGACTTGCCATGTCGCTAAGCTCGGTTTGTGTTGTAGGAAACGCATTAAGACTTGGAAGAAAGGGTAAAAAGTTATGAGTGAATGTAATTGTAACACCAAGCATAAGCACCGTGAAAATGCTGAATACCGCAGTCTTATAAATAGGCTTAATCGCATTGAGGGTCAGATTAGAGGAATTAAAGGTATGCTGGAGGATGACTGCTATTGTACCGATATTTTAATTCAGGTTTCTGCAGTTAGTGCGGCGCTTAATGCCTTTAACCGTGAGCTTCTTTCAAACCATATTCACACCTGCGTTGCCGATGGTATACGAGAGGGTAATGATGAGGTTATTGATGAGCTTATTAAAACCTTACAAAAACTAATGAAATAAGGAGAATAGTTATGGAAAAGATTATCAGAGTTGACGGGATGATGTGCGAAGGCTGTGTTAAAAGAATTTCTAACGCACTGTCACGAGAGGAGCTTAATTTCAAGGTAATACTTGAAGAAAAAAAGGTTATTATAAACGGATGCGACCATTGTCTTGCAAAAGCGGTGTCAGCCATTGAGGATTTAGGTTTTAATCCTGTGGTTGAATAATCAAAAATAATAATGTATAATAATACGAGTGGTGAATACACCACTCGTATTATTCTGTTACATATTCGGAGGACTTTATGGGAAAAACAAGCAGAAAAAAACAGATAAAGGAAGCCAAAGAAAACGAAAGACAGGAAAGACTTGCCGCTCAGAAAAAAGCCGAGCAGAGGCTTAACCGTATGGCGGCTGTAATATCAGCCTGTGCGGTTGCAGTTTTAATTGTTATAACCTCACTTTACTTAGGTATAAACGCCCTTCTTGACAACGGATATTTTTTGCGAAAAAACGTTTCGGTTTCATCCGATAATTACGAAATAAACAACGCTATGGTTTCCTATTTCTTTTATGAGGAATACAGAGATTTTATAAATAAAAACTATGAATCCTTGGGTGATATGAAGCTTTCATCGGAAAAATCCCTAAAAAAACAAAAAAGCTATTACGGTGATGGCTCTTGGTATGACCATTTTATGAAGCTTACCGAGGAAAATATCAAAACTCTTACAGCTTTTTGCGAGGAAGCAGAGAAAAATGATATTAAACTTGCAAAAGCTGACCTTGATGAAATAGATTATCTGATTGAAAAATACAAGAGTAATGCCAAGTCAGGCCAAAAAACCGAGCTTGAATATTATGAATATATGTACGGCAGAGGCGTAACCGAAAAGGATATCAGAGATTGCCTTTCTATGGAGCTTTTAGCCGAAAAATATAAGGATATTCTGATGAAGGATTTTAGTATTTCTGATGAGGATTACCAAGCCGAATACAATAAGAATCCTCAAAAATATAACACCGTAAGCGCTCTTGTTTATAGCTTTAAATTTGAAGAAAGCTACCAGAATTTAACTAACGAAAATACATCCGATGAGTGTATATCGGCTATAAATTCTGACATTATAAGGGATTATGCCGAAAACTACGACACCGAGCTTGATGAAAACCTTATAAATGCACTGATAACAAGCAATATGATTTCCAGCTACCGCTTTGGCGAAAAGGATGCACTGGATAAATTCGCATTTTCTACCGATGCTAAAAAGGACGACTTTTATATAGAAAAAACCGATAAAGGCTGTACTGCCTATCTGTTAAAATCCAATCCTTCCAAGGAAGACTATGCAACAAAGAATATCAAAATAATATATTGTGCTAATAAAACCTACGGCAGCGAAGCATATGCGGAAAACTTTATAAACAACATTTACGATGAAATAAACGAAGCAGATAACTTAGAAAATCGTTTTAAAACCCTTGCTGTTACCTACAGTGAGGACTTAGACAGCAAGTTTAACTACGGATCATATAAAAACCTTAAGACAGGTGTTTTTGAAGCGACTGCCGAGGAATGGGTATTTTCAGAGCAGAGAAAGCCTGGCGACTGTGAAATAGTATCGGGAGCCGAAGGAAAGTATATTATCCTCTATGAGGGGGATGGTCTTTCCGCTTGGAAGGCTTCGGTATTTGATGAAAAATACGCTGAATATTTTGATAAGCTTGTAGGAGAGCTTATAGAAAAATACAATATCGCATCTAATAAAAAGAATCTTAAAAAGATATCCATTTAAATTCTTGATATATTTTTCCATATGTGGTAAACTAAGGGATGTTGCAAAAGCAACATCCCTTTTATTTTACACTGATTAGGAGTTATTATTTTGAGTGAATTACAACGTGAGGTTTCCCGCAGACGTACCTTTGCTATAATCTCCCACCCCGATGCCGGAAAAACCACCTTAACAGAAAAGTTTCTTTTATACGGCGGTGCTATTCAGACCGCAGGCTCGGTTAAGGGCAAAGCCACTGCCAAGCACGCTGTTTCCGACTGGATGGATTTGGAAAAACAAAGAGGTATTTCCATAACCTCCTCTGTTATGCAGTTTGAATATGAAGGCTTTTGCATAAATATACTCGATACCCCCGGTCACCAGGATTTCTCGGAGGACACCTACCGTACCCTTATGGCAGCCGACAGTGTTGTTATGGTTATAGATGCGGCAAAGGGTATTGAAGCGCAAACAAGAAAGCTCTTTAAGGTTTGCGCTATGCGCCATATCCCCATTTTCACCTTTATAAACAAGCTTGACCGAGAAGCCAGAGACCCCTTTGAATTATTGGACGAATTGGAAAAGGAATTTGGAATAGGAACATATCCCGTTAACTGGCCTATCGGATGTGGTGTTAGCTTTAAGGGAGTGTTTGACCGAGATAAGCGTCAAATTCTCACCTTTAATGAATTCCACAGAGGTCAGGAAAAGCTTACCGCTATTCCCTGTGATATTACCGATATCGAAAAAATGGATTCTCTTATTGGAGAATACCAACGTGCCGAATTGGTTGACCAGATAGAGTTACTGGATGGCGCGAGCTTTGAATTTGACCTTGAAAAGGTACAAAAAGGTGAGCTCACCCCTGTTTTCTTCGGCTCCGCACTTACAAATTTCGGTGTTGAACCCTTCCTTGAAAACTTCCTTAAGATGACCACATCTCCTCTACCGAGAGTATCCTCTGACGGAAGTGAAGTAAGTCCCTTTGATGATAATTTTTCCGCCTTTGTTTTTAAAATTCAGGCAAATATGAACAAGGCTCACCGTGACAGAATAACCTTTATGCGAATCTGCTCGGGTAAATTTGAACGAGGCGCCGAATATTACCACGTACAGGGCAAAAAAAGTATGCG
Source organism: Clostridia bacterium (assembly GCA_017390725.1). Classification (GTDB taxonomy): domain Bacteria; phylum Bacillota; class Clostridia; order Oscillospirales; family Acutalibacteraceae; genus UBA737. The sequence continues at coordinate 20,506 of JAFPAV010000022.1, forward strand.
CCTTTCTCAGCCTCAGCAGATGATGGCAGAGGAAAGACAGATTATAAACGAAGCCTATGCCGGTGATATTATCGGTGTTTTTGACCCCGGTATTTTCTCCATCGGCGACACGGTGTGCACCTCAAAAAACCAGGTAGAATTTGAAGGAATCCCCACCTTTGCTCCCGAGCATTTTGCTATGATAGAGCAAAAGGATTCCCTTAAGAGAAAGCAGTTTGTTAAGGGTGTTGAGCAGATAGCTCAGGAGGGTGCTATCCAGATTTTCCACGAGCCTAATTCAGGTATGGAAAGAGTTATTGTTGGAGTTGTTGGTGTTCTTCAGTTTGAGGTTTTAGAATACAGACTCAAAAACGAATATAATGTTGAGGTTATAAGAAATAATCTGCCCTATCAGTATATCCGTTGGATAAGAAACAAGGATGTTGAGGTTAAAAACCTCAACCTTACATCCGATACCAAATGGGTACAGGACTTTAAGGGCAACAATATTCTTATTTTCACCAGCGAATGGAATATCAACTGGGCGCTTGAAAAAAATGAAGGTCTGATACTTGAAGACTTTAATAAGGATTAAAAAAGAAGCAAGGAAAATTCCTTGCTTCTTTATTTCTAAGATATTATTTATTGTTATATTTCTCAACAGCGTTTTTAATACGGTCAACGGGGTCAAGCAGACTGCTGATGGAATTATCATAGTTAAGGGTTTCAACCAATAAAGCTATATACTTAGCCATATTTACACTGCAATACCATTCACGGCTTAAAAGCTCATCGGGTTGATAGATAAGATTTGTGGTGAAAATCTTATCGATAAGTCCCTTTTCATAGTACTCATCAAATTTATCCAATCCTTCAACGAAAAGACCGAAGGTTGAGAATATAAATATTCTGCCTGCTCCCTTTTCCTTAAGCTTAGCGGCGATATCAAGCATAGATTCGCCGGAGGAAATCATATCATCAACAAGGATAAGGTCCTTGCCTGTTATATCGTTACCAAGGAATTCGTGAGCCTCAATGGGATTTCTTCCGTTTACGATAACAGAGTAATTACGGCGCTTATAGAACATACCAAGCTCTAAGCCTAAAACGGAGGAATAATAGATACATCTGCCCATACCGCCCTCATCGGGGGAAACTATCATAGTATGGTCACGGTCAAGCTTGATGTCGGGAACGGTCTTAAGTAAAGCCTTTATCATCTGATAAGCGGCTTGTACATTATCAAAACCGTCAAGGGGAATTGCGTTGTTAACTCTGGGGTCATGTGCATCAAAGGTTACTATATTCTTAACGCCCATTGCAACAAGCTCCTGTAAAGCCATTGCGCAGTCCATAGATTCTCTTGAGGTTCTACGATGCTGTCTGCCCTCGTAAAGCATAGGCATAATTACAGTTATTCTTCTTGCCTTGCCGCCGAGCGCTGCTATAACTCTCTTTAAATCCTGGAAATGATCATCAGGACTCATAGGAACAGTTTGTCCATACATTTTATATGTAACATTGTAATTAAAACAGTCACAGATTATATAAACATCCAAGCCTCTTGCTGTATGCTTAAGAACAGCCTTTGCTTCGCCTGTTCCGAATCTGGGACAGTTTGCAGGGATAACGAAAGTTTCGTCATCAGGAATGTTTCTCCATTGCTTAAGATAATAGTCAACCTTAGCTGAAATATCATCGCATCCTCTCATGCTGATAAGAGCAAGGTCACCGTAAGGAGTGTGCTTAAAATTAACCGTTGCCATAAATAATACCTCCGAATTCATATTGACATATATATCATACCATAAAACTCTCTTTCAAAAAAGCCCTTTTTAAAAAAATTATTCATAATTTTTGACCTTCTTTTCTATACATTTTTCATCATTTTTTTACAAATTGAGAAAATTATCTAAAAAAATTGAGTTTTTTGCCACTCTTGCCTAAAAACTCATTGCTATACAAATAAAGATTTGATATAATGGTAAAAGGGAGTCGAAACTGATAAGTTTCGACATAAAATCTTTGATTTTAAACCAAATTTTCTTTGAAAATTTGCCCTTTCCCATTGCAATGGGTGTCGTGCAAAATCAAATTTTTCCATTTGATTTTGCCAAAGCCACTTGTCAAGTGGCTTGTCGAAACGCTAAAAAGCGCTTCGACAAACTACAATCATTATAGTAATATAGATAATATTTACGGAGGAATAAAAAATGGCTAGTGTAATTCTTCTTGCACATACTCCCGCTCCCGAGCATACCGTAGCCTCGGCGGCAAAACTTTGTTACAGTTCATCTTCTATTACAGGGCTCAGAGATAACCTCACTGATGAAAAGGCAGCATCCTTTGTTGAGATGCTTTCGGAGATAGGGCACGAAAGTCCTATTGAGCACGCAAGCTTTACCTTTGGTATTGAGGGCGTTTCCCGTTCTTTACTTGCCCAGATAACAAGACATCGTATGGCATCCTTTTCGGTAAAGAGCCAACGCTATGTTCGTGAGGGCTGCTTTGAATACATAACTCCCCCCGAAATTGAAGCCGATGCAGAGGCTAAAAAGGTTTATGAGGAGCTTATGATAAAGGACCAGGAATGCTATGACCGTATTTCGGCTATCCTTAAGGAAAAGCATATAAAGACATTTTTAGCCCAAGGTAAGGATGAGAAAACTGCCGCCCGTCTTGCAGAAAAAAAGGCTATTGAGGATGCACGTTTTGTTCTTCCAAATTCCTGTTCAACTCAGATGGTTATGACTATGAATGCCCGTTCTCTCCATAATTTCTTCCGTCACCGTTGCTGCAACCGTGCACAGTGGGAAATTCAGGATATTGCTAACCAGATGCTTAAATTGGTAAGCGAGGTTGCTCCCAACCTCTTCAAAAATGCAGGTCCCTCCTGCCTTACGGGTCCTTGTCCCGAGGGTAAAATGACCTGTGGAAAAATCAAAGAGGTTAGAGCCTATTACGAGGAGTTAAAGAAAAATGGGTAAGCTTATAGTAATAGAGGGGCTTGACGGCAGCGGAAAGTCCACCCAATTAGATTTGCTTTTTAAAGGGCTTGAGGATTTGGGTAAGGACTGTAAATGGGTATCCTTCCCCGATTATGAAAGTAATTCAAGCGCCCTTGTTAAAATGTATTTAGGCGGAGAATTTGGCGACAAGCCCGATGATGTTAACGCCTATGCCGCTTCGGTTTTTTACACCGTTGACCGCTATGCCTCATACAAAGCAAACTGGGGCGAATTTTATGAGAGCGGTGGAACAATAGTTTCGGGAAGATACACCACCTCAAACGCCATCCATCAGGCATCCAAGCTGCCCGAGGATAAATGGGAGGATTTTCTATCTTGGCTTTATGATTTTGAATATAACAAAATCGGTATTCCTAAGCCCGATAAGGTTATTTTCCTCGATATGCCCATAGAGGTTTCCCAAAAGCTTCTCACCAAAAGATACGAGGGCGATGAAAACAAAAAGGATATTCACGAAAGTGATGTTAAATATCTTGAAAAATGCAGAAATGCCGCCTGCTTTACCGCTAAATATTCCGGTTGGAGCATAATAAACTGTGCCGAAAGCGGCGAAGCAAGAAGCATCGAGGATATTGCAAAGGATGTTTTGGCAGAGGCTTTATCTGTTTACGGAGATTAATTATGGTTTATATTTTTTTAGCTGACGGATTCGAAGAGTGCGAAGCACTTATTCCCATAGATATACTAAGAAGAGCATCTGTGGAAATTAAAACTGTAGGGGTTACGGGTAAAACCGTTACAGGCTCCCACGGAATTTCGGTAATCTGCGATGTTTTCAAAGACGAAATAGCCTTTGATAATAGCATTGAAGCCGTTATATTACCCGGCGGAATGCCCGGAACGCTTAATCTTAAAAAAGATAGTGTTGTTACTAATTTTGTAACCAAGGCTATGGATGAGAGTGTTTTGGTTGCCGCTATTTGCGCCGCTCCCTTGATTTTAGGCTCCCTCGGATATTTAAAGGGCAAGAAAGCCGTTTGCTATCCCGGTTTTGAAAATGAGCTTATCGGTGCCGAAATTTCATCCGATACCGTTGTGCGTGACGGTAATATCATCACCGCAAAGGGTGTTGGCGCCGCATTTGATTTTGGCTTTGAAATACTGAATACACTTAAACACTCTCCCGAAGAAATTGAAAAATTAAAGCAGACTATGATATACAAATAAGAGGATTAATATGGATAATAACATTAACAAAAATCCCCAAAACAATGAAGATGATTTTATAATCGGCAAAGGCTTCCCCATCCTTGAAGAGGAGGAAGAAATGCCTGTGAAAACTAAAAAAAGAGGAAAGCACATTATCCGAAACACAATTTGGATAATTGCTATTTTGCTGATTTCGGTTGGAATCGGCTTTGGTGTTGTTGTGGTTGGCTCTGACTATCTCGGTATAGGCTTCGGCAGAGGCGATAATTGCACCGTTGAAATAGATAAAGGAATGGGAACCGCAGGCATAGCAAAGCGCTTAAATGAAGGCGGAGCGGTTAAATCCGAGCTTGCCTTCAGAATTTATTCCAGACTTAAAGGTTTTGACGGTAAATACAAATACGGTGTTTACACCTTTAATACCGAGGCAGGCTATGAATCAATCTGCGAAATGCTTATGACCGAGGGTGCTAAGGCAGAAAGTGTTACCGTTACTATCCCTGAGGGAACAGGAATAAATGATTATACAAAGAACGTTAACGGCAAGGATGTTACCGTACCGGGTATTGCAACACTGCTTGAAAAGGCAGGGGTTTGCTCAAGGGCAGATTTTATTGCCGCTCTTAATGATGTTAAGCTCGATTCCAAGCTTCTTAAAAATGTTAATGTTGGTAAAACCTATCACGAGCTTGAGGGATATCTCTTCCCCGAAACCTATGATTTTTATTCCTACGATTCTAAGGAATGCGCTGTTCTTGCGGTTGAAAAAATGATAAAGGAAACAGAAAACCGAATTAGTGATGAAATGTTTAAGCGGGCCGAAAAATTAGGCTTTTCAATGAACGAAATTCTCACTATGGCATCCATCGTTCAGATGGAGGCAGGCGAAAGCAACTCCGAGATGGCTAATGTTGCCGCTATCTTTTATAACAGATTAAATAGCGACAATTTTGCCACCTTGGGCTCCTCCCCCACCTGTTATTACGGTGAATCCTTCCGCAATGATGACGGTAGATACGATACCTATAAAATCAAGGGTCTGCCCCCGGGTCCCCTTTGTTCTCCCGGTATAGATGCTATTAAGGCGGCCCTTTATCCGACTAAGGATATACCCTATTATTACTTTGTTACCGATAGCAACGGTAAATTCTATTATCACAAAACTTTTGAAGAACAACAGGCAACCGTAAAACGCCTGAAGCAAGGAAATAACTGGACTTATGAGTATTTTGACTAATGAGATAAACATACCTGAGCTTTTATGCCCTGCAGGTGATTTAACAAGACTTATTGCCGCCGTTGATTACGGCGCAGATGCAGTTTATCTTGCAGGTGAAGAGTTTGGAATGAGGACTGCTGCATCGAATTTCGGTGAGCAGGACCTCATTAAAGGTATTGAATATGCCCACAAAAACGGGGTTAAGGTTCATATTGCTTGTAATACCATTCCTCATAACGAGGAAATGGCACGACTCCCCGCATTTCTTCAAAGCATTGAAGCGGCAGGTGCCGATGCGATTATCGCTTCAGATATCGGTACGATGGGGCTAGTTAAAAAATATGCCCCCTCTTGTGAGCTTCATATCTCGGTGCAATCGGGAATAGTAAATTACGAAACAGCAAGAGCTTTTCATAATATGGGGGCTGATAGGGTTGTTTTAGCCCGTGAGTTGTCTCTCGATGAAATAGCCGAGATAAGAGCAAAAACACCTATGAGCCTAAAGCTTGAAGCCTTTGCCCATGGGGCTATGTGCGTATCCTTTTCGGCAAGATGCTTACTTTCAAGCTATATGATAGGCAGAGATGCTAATAGGGGCGACTGTGCTCAGCCATGCCGTTGGAGCTACTCTCTTATGGAGGAAAAGCGTCCGGGTCAGTTTTTTGATATCACCCAAACCGATAAGGGCACCTATATTTTAAATGCAAATGATATGTGTATGGCGCCCCACCTTGATAAGATGGTTAAGGCGGGAATTGACAGTATCAAGATTGAAGGCAGAGCAAAATCCCATTATTATGTTGCGGTAACCACCAATGCATATAGGGGTGCATTAGATAGTCTTAAGAGTAATCCTGAAAACTGGGAATTGCCGAGTTGGGTTAACGAAGAGTTGGATAAAATAAGCCACCGCACCTATTCAACCGGATTTTATTTCGGCACTCCACAAAATGCTCAGACCTATGAAAATGCAGGCTATATAAGGGATTATTCCGTAGCTGCTATTGTTGACGGCTATGAGGATGGCTTTATTATAGCAACCGTTAAAAATAAATTCCTTAAAGGACAGATTTTTGACTGTCTTGAACCGGGCAATGCTCCCTTTATGGTTTCGGGAGAAACCTTTTTTGATGAGAACGGTATTTTGATAGAATCCGCTCCCCACCCTATGATGAAGGTAAAAATCCCCTTTGACAGACCTATCAAAAAAGGTGCTCTTCTTCGAATGAAGGCTGATTAAAATATAACCTCCGTGGTAAAAATATACACGGAGGTTTTTTTATGTCTAAAAGCTATGATAAAATGTTTCAAAAAAGAAGCGGTATATGTTTTTTTCTTATTATTTGCTTCTTTTTCAGTTGTATATTAAGACTAACGGTTATAGTAACAAAGGATTACACCAAGGTTCAAGCTAAGCAATCGGCGTTGCGTCTTTCTGCGGGAATGGCAAGAGGTACTATTTATGACCGCAATATGATTCCCATTACCAACAGTGAAAAAAAGACGGTTGCAGCCGTTACAGCAACACCCAGGGCAATAACGGGAATAAGTAATCTGCTATCGGGAGCAGAGCTTGAAAGCACCCTCGATATGTTAAAGGACGGAAAACCCGTTTTATGCGAGGTTGAAAACCAAACTGAATGTGACGGTATTGCCTTCACCGAAATATTTGAGCATAATTCTTCTGAAACTCCCTCAATACACTTAATTGGTTATACCGATTCGGATGGACACGGCGTAAGCGGTCTTGAAAAGGCTTATGACGATATTTTATACTGTGATGGTAACGTTGACTTTGTTTACACCTCTGACGGTTTAGGCAATGTTTTAGAAGGTATTACACCCACTATAGAAAACAGTGATTTTGCAATGAGCAATGGGGTTATAACGACCCTTGATATAAATATTCAAAATTTGGTTGAACAGTCTGCAAATAAGTTAAAAAAAGGTGCAGTTATAGTCTGTGAAAGCAATAGCGGCAAGATAAGAGCAATAACAAGCCGCCCCTTGTTTGACTGCACTAACATTGCCGATTATCTTGAAGCGAAGGACTCTCCGCTACTCAACCGAGCAACCAGCGCCTACAATGTAGGCTCCGTTTTTAAGCTTTGTGTTGCGGCAGCGGGTCTTGAAAAAAATATCAGCTCCCACACTCACAACTGTGTAGGAAATCTCGAAATCGGCAACCGATTTTTTAACTGCCATAAGCGAAGCGGACACGGAGTAGTTAATATCACAAGGGCAATAGCCCTTTCCTGCAACACATTTTTTTATACCTTTGGCGCATTAACGGGCGGCGAATCAATATATAAAACCGCATCATCACTACAGTTTGGCAGAAGTATCGAGCTGTGTAACGGTATTTCCACAGCCACAGGAAATCTGCCTTCAAATGATACTTTACTGAATAAAGGTAATCTTGCAAATTTCAGTATAGGACAAGGACAACTTTTACTCTCCCCTGTTTCGTTGTTAAATCTATATAATTCCATTGCAAGTGGTGGTGAATATTGTTCCCCCACCGTTGTTGAGGCCACCCTTAAAAATGGAATAATGGAGGAAGAAAAGCGTTCTTCCCCCACCAAGGTCATGAGCAATACCACTGCCGATATTCTTAAAAATGCCCTTATTCAGGTTATTGAGGACGGTACCGCCGAAGAAGCGAAACCATCCCTTACCACAGCTGCAGGCAAAACCTCAACGGCACAAACGGGAAAATATAAGGGCTCGGTTGAAATTAATCAGAGTTGGTTTTGCGGGTTTTTCCCTGCAGATAAACCTAAATACACCGTTATAGTTTTTTCCGAGGATATGTCTCTTCAGGAATTCAGCTGCGCCCAAATATTTGCAGAAATAGCCGATAGCATTACCGAATATGAATACAACGATTAAAAAAAACAGTCTGACGAAAATCGTCAGACTGTTAATCTTAATAAGCCTTGCCCCAATAAAGCATATGCTTTGCTTCTTTACCGCAGCAAACACATTTACCATCAATATTTTCCTGCTCAAAGGGGATGCATCTTGAGGTTACACCTGCAACCTCCTTGAGTTTATCCTCGCACTCACGCTCACCGCACCACATAGCTCTGATAAAGCCAGGTTTATTTTCAGCAATATCTGCCATTTCTTCAAGAGAATGAGCATCATAGGTCATCTTACTGCGGCGTTCAAGAGCTTTATTGTAAAGTCCGTCACGAACTGCAGTTAAGAGTTCTGGAATCTTTGTTTCAAGCTCATCGAGGGAAACAACGGTCTTCTCACCATTATCTCTTCTTACAACAACGCAGACATTATTCTCTATATCACGGGGACCGAGCTCAATTCTAAGCGGAACACCCTTCATCTCATATTCTGCAAACTTCCAACCTGGAGACTGCTCACTGCCATCAATCTTAGCACGGCATATATTCTTAAGCTTTGCATAAACCTCGTTTGCTTTTTCAACAACCCCCGGCTTATGGGATGCAATAGGAATAAGTACTGCCTGAATAGGAGCGATAGCGGGGGGTAAAACAAGGCCCGAATCATCACCGTGGGTCATTATTACCGCACCTATAAGTCTTGTAGTTGTTCCCCAAGAGGTCTGGAAAGGATTAACCTGATTATTATTTTTGTCGGTATATTCTATCTCAAATGCCTTTGCAAAACCGTCACCAAAATAGTGGGAGGTTCCGCTTTGTAAAGCCTTACCGTCGTGCATTAAAGCCTCGATAGTATAAGTATCCTCAGCGCCTGCAAAACGCTCTTTAGCTGTTTTTACACCCTTTACTACGGGCATTGCAAGATATTCCTCAGCAAAACGGGCATATATATTAAGCATACGAATGGTTTCTTCCCTTGCCTCTTCCTCGGTGGCGTGAAGTGTGTGTCCCTCCTGCCATAAGAATTCTCTTGAACGAAGGAAAGGACGGGTGGTTTTCTCCCAACGCACAACACTGCACCACTGATTATAAAGCTTAGGCAAATCACGGTAGGAATGAACTATATTCTTAAAATGGTCACAGAAAAGGGTTTCGGAAGTAGGACGTACGCAAAGTCTCTCTTCAAGCTTTTCTTCGCCACCGTGGGTTACCCAAGCAACCTCGGGGGCAAAGCCCTCAACATGGTCCTTCTCCTTTTGTAAAAGGCTCTCGGGAATGAACATCGGCATATAAACATTCTCGTGTCCGCATTCCTTGAAAAGACCATCCATAATACTCTGAATATTTTCCCAGATTGCATATCCGTAAGGACGGATTATCATACAACCCTTAACCGAAGAATAATCTATAAGCTCTGCTTTGATTACAACATCGGTATACCATTTAGCAAAATCCTCATCCATTGCGGTTATGGATTTTACAAGCTTATCGTTTGCCATAAAACAGGGTAAAAATACCCTTGTCCCACCTTTCGTAAAGTACATTTAGATTAATTATAAATTATATTTAATAATTTTGCAACTGTTTTCGAATATTTAAAGTTTTTATCAAAAAAATGTTGACAAAATGCTTAGAAAACCATATTATTTGATTAGACCATTTTAATTAGGAGGACCATTTATGGTATTTGAAAAAATTAAAAAGATTCTTGCTGACCAGCTTGATGCTGAAGAATCCCAGATGACAATGGAAACAAAAATTGAAGAGGATTTATCGGCTGATAGCCTCGATGTTGTTGAACTTTTAATGTCTATTGAAGATGAATTCAACGTTGAAATCCCCGATGAAGAGATCGAAAACCTCAAAACTATCGGTGATGTTGTTGAGTACATCCAAGCCAATATGTAAATATTAAATTTTAAACCCCGTATCTTTGGATACGGGGTTTTTTCATTAATTCTTTTTAGCCGAGAGTCTGAACAAGATAAGACCTACAATAAAGAATACTGCCAGAGAGCCTACACCCAAATTCTGAACTCCTGTAATCTGGGCAACAAAGCTTACAACAAAGGTTCCCATAAAAGAAGCGCCTTTACCGCAGATATCGAGAAGTCCGAAATACTCACCCGATTTTTCTGCAGGAATAATCTTTGTAAAATATGAACGAGAAAGAGCCTGAATTCCTCCCTGGAACATACCTACTACCACTGCAAGTATCCAGAAATGCCTTCAAGGTCATCTGCGCTCTGGA
>JAFPAV010000023.1 GCA_017390725.1 Clostridia bacterium
AGAACCTTATCAAGCAAGGCTTCAGCCATATAGTAGGTATAACCATCAGCCGCCTTTACCTTACAGTAGCTCTCATCGGGATTAACGCAGAGCGCCACGTTGGAGGGCAAGGTCCAGGGTGTAGTGGTCCAAGCGAGGAAATAAGCCTCCTCACCTATTACCTTAAAGCGAACAACCGCACTGCGCTCCTTAACATTTTTATATCCTTGCGCTACCTCGTGAGAGGAAAGTGGGGTTCCGCAACGGGGACAATAGGGCACAATTTTAAAGCCCTTATATAAAAGGCCCTTATCATAAATTTGTTTTAATGCCCACCATTCCGATTCAATAAAGTCGTTATGATAGGTAACATAAGGATCATCCATATCAGCCCAGAAGCCAACGGTTTTGGAGAAATCCTCCCACATACCCTTATACTTCCAAACACTTTCCTTACAGTGCTCTAAGAAAGGCTCAAGACCGTATTCCTCGATCTGCTCCTTACCGTCAAGTCCCAAAAGCTTTTCAACCTCAAGCTCAACGGGAAGACCGTGGGTATCCCAACCGGCTTTACGGGGTACCATACAGCCCTTCATGGTTCTGTAACGGGGTATCATATCCTTAATAACTCTGGTGAGAACGTGACCTATGTGGGGTTTGCCATTGGCGGTCGGAGGACCGTCATAAAAAACATAAGGCTCCCCGTCCTTACGCTCAACGATACTCTTTTCGAATATCCCTTCCTTATCCCAGAATTCCTTTATTTTTTTCTCTTCCTCAACAAAATTTACGTTAGGAGATATATTTTTATACACCTTTATTGCTCCCTTTAAAAAAGATAAAAAACAACAAAAAGGCTTTCATCCTGAGAGGACGAAAGCCCCTGTCAACATTAAATTATTCCTTAGGTGCAGCAGTAGGAACCTGATGCTTGAGGGCTGCTCTGGTCTTACGAACCTCTGCAACATTTGCGGTTAGTCCCTCGTCTGCACGACGCATAATATCATCAACAAAGTCCTGAGCGGCCTTGCGCATCTCACGGCTCTTTGTCTGTGCATTTGCGATGATTTCAGCAGCCTTTTCCTGAGCCATCTTAACGATTTCCTGCTCAGCAACTATAGCTCTTGCTCTTTCCTCTGCGCTTCTGATAACAGCATCAGCCTCACGCTTAGCGTTAGCTATAATGTCTGCACGGTCTGCAACGATACCCTTAGCCTGCTTGATTTCTGCAGGGATGTTAAGACGGATATCATCAACTACGGCACGAAGTTTCTCAATGTCAACTACGGTTTTTTTGCCGGGGATTTTTATACCGCTGTCAAGCACCTCGTCAAACTGTTCCAATAATTCATCCAATGTCATTTTTTCTTCCTCCGTTATTATTTTAATTGCATTTTCTATTTTCCTATCCTATCAATTATATCATCCAATATAACTGCAGGCACAAAACCCGATATATCTCCACCCATACTGGCAATCTGCTTAACCATACTTGAGCTAAGATACATATTCTGCTCCGCCGTTGTTAAAAACAGCGTTTCAACCTTCGGGTTAAGTTTTTTATTGGCAAGTGCCATCTGAAACTCATATTCAAAGTCAGACATAGCACGTAAACCCTTGATTATGGCGTTGGCACCCTTTTCGGCGGCGTATTCCGCCAAAAGACCGTCATAACAGTCAACCACAATATTTTTATGGTCCCCAACGCATTTTTTTATCATTTCAACCCTTTCATAAGGGGTGAAGGAGCATTTTTTTGCGGCATTGTTCATAACAACAACGATAAGCTTATCAAACATATTCGCAGCCCTCGTTATTATATCTATATGCCCCATCGTTACCGGATCAAAGCTTCCGGGACAGATAGCTATGTTCATGCCGTTTCCTCTTTTCTGTAACAGGTGACGTAAACCTTACCGTAACGGTAACGGCGGACTGCCTTAAAATCTTCCACAGCTTCGGGAAGCTCCACTTCTAAAGGATGCTCACAGACGATAACTCCATAATCACTCATAACCTTTGCCACAGCATTAAGTGCAGGTTCAAGCAACCCTGACGCATAGGGCGGGTCGAGAAAGGCTATATCAAAACGGTCATTAGTAACAGCAGTAAAGGAAGAATAGTCCCCCTGATGCACCCGAGCTTTATCCTCAAAGCCTGAAATTTCAAGATTTTTACGCACAATTTTTACCGAGCTTGCTAATGAATCAACAAATACTGCACTCTGTGCCCCTCTGCTTAATGCCTCAATACCCAACTGACCTGAGCCTGCAAAAAGGTCCAGAACTCTTCTGCCCTCAAGCTCAAACTGAAGAGCGCTGAAGATTCCCTCCTTAACCCTATCGGGGGTAGGGCGGACATCTCTGCCATCAGGGGTTATAAGTCTTTTGCCCTTTGCAGAGCCGGTAATAATGCGCATAACATCACCAAAAATTGAATTAGATATAAGGCATAATAATCCTTATAACTTTCTTTATTATCCCACCAAACCATACCGTTTGTCAAGATAATTTTATATATTTGAAAAATATCTTGATATTTTGCTATATATTATATATAATGACGGTAGAATTTGACAGCAAGGCAGGTTGAAAATCAATGAAATACGGATTTTACGACAATGAAAACCGAGAATACGTTATAACCAGACCCGATACCCCCGCTCCCTGGCTCAACTATCTCGGAAACGGAAAGTTCAGCGGTATAATAACCAACACCGCAGGCGGACTTATCTTTAACAAGGATTCGGGTAACCACAGAATAACCCGTTACCGTTTCAATTCCATTCCTTGGGACCGTCCCGGAAGATATCTTTATCTTCGTGATACGGATAGCGGCGAATATTGGTCTGCTTCCTGGCAGCCCGTTATGAAGGAGCTTGACTCCTATGAGTGCCGCCACGGTCATGGCTACACCAAAATCAAGGGTGCTTACAACGGCATTACCAGTAACACAACCTATTTTATACCTCTTGATAAGGACTATGAGGTATGGAAGGTAACCCTTAAAAACGATACCGATAAGCCGAGAAATTTACGTGCCTTTACATATATTGAATTTTCAAGCTATAAGGCTCAGTATGATATACAGTGCGACTGGCCGAGATACTTTATGAGCGGTTGGAACGAGGGAAATGCCGCTGTATTTGACCCCTCGGATGACTGGCTAAACGTCGATAAAAGACTAAGCTTTATAGGAACAAATCTCACTATTGCAGGCTTTGACTGTGACCGTGATATCTTCATAGGCAGATACAGAAGCGAAAGCAATCCTATCGCCGTTGAAAAGGGCGAATGTCGCAACACCACCGTTAATGCGGATAACTGCTGCGGAAGCGTTTGCGCCGATATCACCCTTGAAGCAGGAGAAGAAAAAGAATTTTATGTTATTGTGGGCATAACCGATGATTCCAAAAAAATCGGAGGTATTATTGACGGTGCTGTTGCCGATGCCGAAAAGGATTTCAACGAGCTTTGCGATTTCTGGAAAGACCACGTTGACAGAATACAGATAGAAACCCCCGATGAAGAAATGAACACCATGATAAACTGCTGGCACCCCTATCAGTGCCGCATGACCTTTAACTGGTCAAGATTTATCTCTTACTATGAAAGAGGTCTTGACAGAGGCTGGGGTTACCGTGACAGTATGCAGGATGTTCTGGGCGTTATTCACTCCATACCCGAACAGGTTAAGGAGAGAATTAAAACCCTTCTTTCTATCCAGTATTCAAGGGGTGATGCAAGGGCTGTTTACTATCCCGGAACGGGTGAATCCAGTGGCGGTGGCCGTTCGGATGACCATATCTGGGGTATATTCTCGGTTTGCTCATATATCCGTGAAACGGGAGATTATGGCTTCCTCAGCGAAAAGGTACCTTATGTTGACGGCGGCGAGGCTACCGTTTGCGAACACCTTATAAAGGGACTTGAATTCACCCGTGAGCACACAGGTGAGCACGATATTCCCCTATTCCTGCATAACGACTGGAATGACTCTCTTAAAAATATCGCTATTAAGGGCAAGGGAGAAAGCTCCTTTGTATTCTTCCAGGCAGCCCACGCCGCATATGAACTGAAGCTTTTATTCAAGCATATCGGCGATGCTGAAAAATTATCCTGGGCAGAGGATTATTACAACTGGTGCGAAAGCGTTTACAACAAGCTTTGGGACGGTAAATGGTTCTTACGTGGCTTTACCGACTACGGTGAAAAATACGGTACCGATGAGGATGAATTCAACAAGATATTCCTTAACCCTCAATCCTGGGCGGTGCTCAGCCGCTTGCCCAGTGCCGAACAGGGCAATTCCGCCTTTGAAAACGTTAAGAAATATCTCTTTACCGATATGGGTGTAACCTCCCACGCTCCCGCCTCCTCAGGTATCGATATTCCCAACAAGAGCTATTTCGGACTTAAAGCGGGTGTTCGTGAAAACGGAGGACTTTTCTTCCACGCAAGCACCTGGGCAATTATAGCCGAAACAATACTCGGCAGAAACGAGGATGCATATTCACTTTATCACCGTGAGCTCCCCACTATGAGGGACGATAAGGTTGATGACTGCTTCATAGAGCCCTATGTTTACGCCTCCTCCATGATAGCCCCCTGCCACCCCAAGAATAGATTAGGCGTTGGCTCCTGGCTCAGCGGTACAGCCTCCTGGATGTATGTTGCAGCAACCCAGTATATCTTAGGCTTCCGCCCTGATTATGACAGTGTTGTTATTGACCCCTGCGTACCCGCTTATTGGGACGGCTTTAAATACACCCGAATTTACAGAGATATTAAAATGAACGTTGTTTCGGGCAAGCTACCCTTCGAAAATGCAAGATGCAAAGCTCTTATCATTGACGGTAAGAGAATCGAAGGAAATAAAATTCCTCTTTCTGAAATCGAGGGCAAAGACAGCGTTAATATTGAAATTGTTTACTAATAGGCATAAAAAAATCCGCAGTTTTCACTGCGGATTTTTGTTTTTCTTTATTTACTTGTACCCAAAGATGTTTCCTTCTGGATAACATCGTGGGCTCCGCCCTCGATAATACTTGTAGCACTAACAAGTGTAAGTTTTGCCTTTTCCTGGAGCTCAGGAATGGTAAGAGCACCACAGTTGCACATTGTGGACTTAACCTTGCTGAGTGAAAGGTTAACATTATCCTTTAATGTACCTGCATAGGGAACATAGGAATCAACGCCTTCTTCAAATGAGAGCTTTTTATCTCCGCCAAGGTCATATCTCTGCCAGTTTCTTGCTCTGTTGGAGCCTTCACCCCAATATTCCTTATAATAGTTACCGTTGATATTGATTTTGTTTGTGGGGCTTTCGTCAAAACGGGCAAAATATCTGCCGAGCATAAGGAAATCTGCGCCCATAGCGAGAGCCAGAGTCATATGATGGTCGTGAACGATACCGCCATCGGAACAAACGGGAACATAAATTCCGGTTTCCTCAAAATACTCATCTCTTGCCTTGCAGACATCGATAAGAGCAGTAGCCTGTCCCCTACCGATACCCTTGGTTTCTCTGGTTATACAGATAGAGCCGCCACCGATACCTACCTTTATAAAGTCAGCGCCTGCTTTAGCAAGGAAGAGGAAGCCTTCCTTATCAACAACGTTACCTGCGCCAACCTTAACGGTATCACCGTATTTTTCACGTATAAAATCAATAGTCCTTGACTGCCACTCGCTAAATCCCTCGGAGGAGTCAATACAAAGAACATCTGCCCCTGCCTCAACCAATGCGGGAACACGCTCGGCATAATCTCTTGTGTTAATACCTGCGCCTACAATATATCTCTTTTCCTTATCGAGCAATTCATTGGGATTTTCCTTATGGGCATCATAGTCCTTACGGAAAACAAAATATTTTAAATTTCCGTTTTTATCAACAATGGGAAGAGAATTAAGCTTGTTATCCCAGATAATATCGTTAGCAGTCTTAAGGGTTGTATCCTCATCGGCAGTTATAAGGTCTGCAAGAGGAGTCATAAATTCCGAAACCTTGGTATCGGGTGACATACGGCTAACCCTGTAATCACGGCTGGTAACAATACCCAATAGCTTGCCGTTTGAAGAACCATCCGATGTAACAGCAACGGTGGAATAACCGTTCGCAGCCTTTAAAGCCAGTATATCGGCTAAGGTATCATCGGGGGTTACGTTGGATGCGCTTACAACAAAGCCTGCTTTATAAGCCTTGGCTCTTGCTACCATTGCAGCCTCATCCTCTATACTCTGAGAACCGAAGATAAAAGATACTCCGCCCTCTCTTGCCAATGCAACCGCTAATCTTTCACCCGAAACCGACTGCATTATTGCCGAGGTCATAGGAATATTCATAGAAATAGCAGGTTCCTCACCCTTTTTAAACTTAACAAGGGGTGTTTTGAGACTTACGTTGGCTGGTACACACTCCGAAGAGGAATAACCCGGAACCAAAAGATACTCATTAAAGGTATGAGAAACCTCACTGAAATAAAATGCCATAATTTTTCTCCTTTTCTCATAAATATTTTTATAATAATAGTACTTTTAAGGGATAATGTCAACCGAAAAAATATTTTTTATTGAATAATCCCAATTTTTTTCAAATATTTCCAAAAAAATGTTGCAAAATATTTTTGATTGTGATATAATTTATCGGCTATGTTGGATACATAGCGAAAAAATTACACACATTCTGCTTTTAATTCGGTCAGGTGATGCCGTAATACTAAGGCATATTCCGAACCATAGCAGGATGGAGGTTAAACCTCAGGAGGAAAAATTTATGGCAGTAGTATCAATGAAACAGCTTCTTGAAGCCGGTGTTCATTTCGGACATCAGACAAGACGCTGGAACCCGAAGATGGCAGAGTACATTTTCACAGAGCGTAACGGAATCTATATTATCGACCTTCAGAAGACCGTTAAGAAGCTTAACGAGGCTTATATGTTCGTTCGTGACATAGCAGCAGAAGGCGGAGATATTCTTTTCGTTGGAACCAAGAAGCAGGCTCAGGATTCCGTTAAGGAAGAAGCAGAGCATTGCGGAATGCCCTATGTTAACGCTCGTTGGTTGGGCGGTATGCTTACCAACTTCTCAACCATCCGCACAAGAATTGCAAGACTTAACCAGCTCCGTGCTATGAGAGATGACGGCACATTCGATCTTCTTCCCAAGAAGGAAGTTGTTAAGTTGAATCTTGAAATCGAAAAGCTCGAGAAATATCTCGGCGGAATTCAGGAAATGAAGAAGATCCCCGGCGCAATGTTTATCGTTGACCCCCGCAAGGAAAGAATCGCAGTAGCAGAGGCTAAGAAGCTCGGTATTCCAATCGTTGCTATTGTTGATACCAACTGCGATCCCGATGAAATCGATGCAGTTATCCCCGGCAACGATGACGCTATCCGCGCCGTTAAGCTCATTGCAGAAACCATCGCTGCCGCTGTTATTGAGGGCAGACAGGGTACTGAAATGGGAACTGCAGCAACTGAAGAGGCTGCAGAAGTAGTTGAAGAGGTTGCCGAGGCAACAGAAGAAACTGCTGAATAATTAAACTTTTATGTGGCAGGCAAGCCCTGCCACTGTAAATTTATACGGAGGTAATTGAAATGGCTTTTACAGCTAAAGATGTTCAGGCTTTAAGAGAAAAAACCGGTTGCGGTATGATGGACTGCAAAAAGGCACTCGTTGAGTGTGACGGTAATATGGATGCCGCAACAGATTATTTAAGAGAAAAAGGTCTTGCTTCTCAGGCTAAGAAGGCAAGCCGTGTAGCCGCTGAGGGTACTGTTTGCACCTACACTAAGGATGGCGTTGGCGTTATGGTTGAGCTTAACGCTGAGACCGACTTCGTTGCAAACGGCGAAGAATTCAAGGCTCTCGCCGCTAAGGTTGCAGCTATTGTTGCAGAGCAGAATCCTACTGATATGGATGCTCTTCTCGCTTGCGAGAAGGATGGTATGACCGTTGAAGCAATGGTTCAGGAGCTTTTCCTTGCCATTCGTGAGAATATAAAGATTCGCCGTTTTGTTCGTGTTGAGGGCAAGGTTGTTTCTTACGTTCATGCAGGCGGCAAAATTGGTGTTCTTGTTAACTTTGAAACCGAGGTTGCAGGCGATAACGAAGCTCTCATTGCTATGGGTAAAAACATTGCAATGCAGATAGCCGCTATGAACCCTGCTTATCTTGATATCGCTTCTGTTCCTGCAGAGGTTATCGAGAAAGAAAAGGAAATCCTTATCGCTCAGATGAAGGAAGATCCTAAGATGGCAGGCAAGCCTGATATGGTTCTCGGTAAGATCGTTGAAGGAAAGATCGGCAAATACTACAAGGAAAACTGCCTTGTTGAGCAGCAGTACGTTATTGACGGTGACCTTACCGTTGGTAAATATGTTGAGAAAACCGCTAAGGAGCTCGGCGCTGACATTAAGGTTGCTTCCTTCACCCGTTATGAAAAGGGCGAAGGTATTGAGAAGCGTGTTGACGATTTCGCAAGCGAAGTTGCAAGCATGATTAAGTAATTCAAAAATTAAAGACCGGACGGTTTCGTCCGGTCTTTTTTATTCCGTAATTTTAACATCGAAAATATCCATTTCAAGGTCACCGCAATCAGAATCCAATTCTATGGGCAATCCTGCAGGGCTTACGGTTAAATCATATTCGCAGCCGTCAACTCTACCCTCAACGAAATACTCCCCATCATCGGTTCTTGCCTGTTTATCGCCGCTTCTGATATCGTTGAAAATTTTATTTATCTCTCCGAAAGCACCCGTCAGCTGTGGATTTTTCTCGGTGTATTCAAGTCCGTCAAAGGTGGACTTAAGCTCATCACCTGTAAACTCAAGTCTTAAGCCCTTTATATCCTCGGGAGAGGTTATATCAAAGGTCATATTACCCTGAGCATCAATAAGAGCTTCGGCTTCATAGGTTTCGTTATAATAATGAACCCTTGTATTAAAGCTGAGATTCTCCGTAACGGGTACGGTTTCGGTACCCACAGAGCACCCTGCTAACAGAAAAATAAATAAAAATACTGCAATTATCTTTTTCATAAGCTTTTCTCCTTTTGGAGAAGCCATTAATTAAAGATTATTTATTATGTCTGACGGCAGCATTCCCATTTCGCCGAACTGCTTCGCCGCTAAGTCCCCTGCGGCGCCGTGGATATAAACCGCAGACTTTGCCGCTTCCTCACAAGCCATACCCTGTGCTAATAAGGATACCATTATACCCGCAAGAACATCACCGCTGCCGCCGGTTGCCATACCCGGATTTCCCGTTGTATTAAAGAAAATTTTACCGTCAGGCAATGCAACTATTGTGTTTGCGCCCTTAAGCACCAAAATAACATTCAGTTCCTTCGCCGTTTTTGAAGCATAATAAATTCGGTTTTGCTCTATTTCGGCGGTTGTAACACCGCAAAGCCTTGCCATTTCACCGGGATGAGGGGTTAAAATAATCTCTTTTTTCGCTTCTCTTATAATATTTATGCGTCGGCAGAGAGCATTTATACCGTCAGCATCGATAACTATCGGGCAATCGGCTTTTTTTATAACCTTTTGAAGAATTTTAAGCGTATCCTCATTATTTCCCATGCCGCAGCCTATAAGAACTGCCTTACAGGAGGAAAGAGGCTCATATATTTTGTTGTCATCACTGTCAGCCGTTCCGCTTTCCCCTGTTTTTACGGGAACACAAACCGCTTCAGGCACCGCCGCAGTAAAGGGCGAATAGATACTATCGCAAATTACCGCCCTTAATATACCTACGCCGCTTCTAAGTGCTCCCCTTGCCGCAAGAATTGCCGCTCCGCACATACCGTAGCTTCCGCAAATCATAGTAGCTGTACCGAAATTCCCTTTATGGGAATTATGGCGTCGGTCAGTAAAATTTGGTTTTTCTATAGTATAATAATCGGCTTTATGGGGTTTTACTCCAATATCCGCAACCTCAACCTTGCCGCAATAATCCGAGCCCTCGGGCAATAGAAAGCAGGGCTTTAGAGCGATAAAAGTAACCGTCATATCAGCCTTTACAGCCACTCCCATAACTGCTCCCGAATCAGCTTCTACGCCGCTTGGTATATCTATGGCTATTCTTTGAGCGTTTTGATTATTTATCTTTTTTATAAGATTTATCGCTCCGTCATCAAGAGGTCTGTTAAGTCCGATACCGAAAAGAG
>JAFPAV010000024.1 GCA_017390725.1 Clostridia bacterium
GATGTGATAGCACCGTTAGTTACGAGAATAGAACCGGTTGCCTTATAAATAGGCGATACTGCAAAGTTAAAATAACAGAAAACTCCTGTTGCGAGAATAATTGCAGCAAGTATAATAATCCAAATTCTCTTTAAGGCAAGCTTAAAAAGATACGATAAAGAAATTTCGTTCATCATTAGCCTCTTTTCCTGATAATTAAATATATCAAACAGTCAATCTATATTATATAACAAATCAAAAGATTTTGCAAGGGGAAAAATTTATTTTGAAATATTTACTACATTCGCATTAAGTTCACGTGATTTTTCAGCAATAAAGCTATGACAGGTGAACATAATTATCTGACTGTCTTTTGCAAATTCTTTCAAAAAGTTTAAAGCGGCTACAGTTCTTGAATCATCATATCTGTCCAACGAATCATCCAAGAAAATGGGCAGAAGGTCTTTATCAGACATAAGTTTTGCAAGGGCTAATCTCATACTGAGATATACCTGGTCTTTAGTTCCGCTGCTGAGGTAGTCGATTTCCTTTGTACCAAAGGTATTAGCCTTTTCGACGGTTACATCAAAGGATTTCGATATACTAACATTGGAATATTTTCCGGCAGTAAGGCCTTTAAAAATTTCGGTTGTATCCTGCTCTAACTGTGAGCCGTAGCTTCTTCTGAATTCAGCAAAGCTATCGGTTAAAATATCCATAGCGATTTTTGAATATTCGCAAAATTCATTCTGAGCCGAAATTATTTCCTTGAGTTGCATAATTTTAGCGCTAATTTCATCGGGATTAGGTGTGTTTTTCTCAATGAATCTAATCTCTGTGCAAAGAGCAGCCAACTCGCTTTTCTTTGCGTTAAGGGTATTAACAATTTCTTCGGCAGAGGAGGAAAGCTCAGTAAGGTCTGCAGATGTAATATCATCTGAATTTAATTCATTTAGCCTTAATTGCGCTTCCTCATAGGAGATGTTATCAAGGTCCTTGGCTATATAATTTAACTGCTGTTTTAATTCCTTTTGCTTAGATGCGGCATCGGAAAGCTTTTCAAGTTCTGCCTTTATTTCCTCGATATCGCAAGCCGATTTATAGTTTGAATAAAATCCGAGAAGCTTCTCGGTTTCTTCGTTTTTAGCTGATAATAATGCTAAAATTTGTTCACTGCAATCTTTAAGTGCATCCTTTTGCTTTTCGATGAGTGCCGTATTGTTATTTAGAACAGAATTTATTAAATCCCTTTTTTCCTTGAGGGATTTTTCTTCTGTAATGAGGGATTCTTTACCGAGATTTAACTCGGATAATAGCTTCTCGTTATCCGCTATGGAAGCATTTAGGCGATTTATAAGCGATTTATCGATTTTTTTAATTGTAATGGAAAGAATTATTGCTAAAATGCCAAAACTAAAGCCGATAAAAGCAAAGGTGTTCAGCTTTAATATTAACAGTACTACCGACACAAGCGCCAAGAAAATACCGGGAATAAAAAGGGGTATACCGATGCTTTTTTTAGTGTTTTGTGCATTGGATAATTCTTTTTGCAATTCTGATATGCATTCTTCCTTAGTTTTGATATCATTTTCGCAATTTTCAATATTCTGATGAATTTCGGCAAGTTTATCGGAAATTTTTTGCGCATTCTCGGGATTCATATCCTCGGAAGGATGCTCTAAAATTTCAAGGTTAGATTTTAAAAGCTTTTCTTCATCTGTTTTAGCCAGTAGCTTTTGTTCGGTGTTTTCAATCTTTCCAATGCTGAACATAATAGAACGTACAAATAATTCGTCTATAAATTTACCGTTTTTAAGGGCAAGCCCTTTGTTTAATTCATCGAGTTCAGCTTTTATAGAAAGCAGTTCTTTTAGCTTTTCGGAATTTTTCACATCGTTTGCACGGGAAAGTTCGGTTTTTAGCTTATTTGCAGTTGCCTCAAGCTCGGAAATTTCTTTGCAAAGCTGTTTTTCCTTTTCCTTTAATGCCTTTATGTGCATAATCTCTTCGTATCCCGCAACAAAGCTATCTTCATATTCCTTAAGCTTTATTCGGTTTTTATCAAGAATACCTGCTTTGCCGCTTTTTGAATTAAGGGAAAGCCTTGCATTTTCTATTCTTGAAAAAATTTCGGTAAAGGAAACGGATTCGTTGCCCGATGAGCTTAAATTCGAAAGCTTGGCATTGATTTCACCCTCGGTAGATTTATCAATATTATCATCGGGTGCGCTGCCGATAAATATACTGTGTTCAAATGCACCTGCAGAAAGGCCAAAAAGCACTGTTCCGATATCAGAAGCCACAACCTGTTTTGCGCCCATATCAATATCGAATAAAACAACCTTATCGGTTGAGTTGGATTTTTTGAACTCCCTTTCTAATCGGAACATTCTGCCCGAATGCTCAAAGGTTATGCTTCCTGCCATATCGGAGCCATCCCACGGATTATAGCGGTTTCGCATATTTTTAAGCCCCGATGCAGTGCTACTGCCGTAAAACATCATCTTTATGAAGGACATAACGGTGCTTTTACCGTTTTCATTTTCGCCGAAAACGGTATTAAAGCCATCGGAAAAGTCCATAGAAAAATCCTTAAGCCCTCCAAAGGCAGATATGTATATTTTTTTAATCTTCATTCCAAGACACCTCACCCTTAAAAGCCTTTAATCCTAAGCTTAGAGCTTTTCGAAGAATAATCTTCTCAGAATCTTGCGCTTCTTCTATTTTTTTGAGCATATTTTTAACAAAAATACCTTTTAAGGATGCCTCCTTGGCCAAAGCCTCTTTATCAATATAAACCTCGGTATAATCCCGAAGCTTAATAAAGAAAAGTTTATCGGAAAGTCGCTCGGCAATTTCACTTAATGATATATCAAAATCCTCGGGTAATTCTCCCGTAAGGTCAATTTTATAAAGATTTTCAGGATAATTTTCTCCGAAGGTTTCTGAGATGCTACGAAGTATTTTATCGGGAATTTCGTTTTCATTGTTTAAATCGGAAATATCAATTATAATATGTATATGTCGGCGCTTATTAATTGGCACAAATTCAAGCTCGCAAATGCCTTTGCCTATATTTCCCATATAAACGCCCTTCTGATCAAGCTCATCGAAGCCTTGTCCCTCAGGGCATCCGCAATAGGCAAAAAAGGTATCGCCTATTTTTTCTATCCCACTGCGTTTATGTACATGTCCAAGGGCTATATAATCCATAGATGAGCTTTTAATAAATTCAGGGGAGATAGCATTATAATTGGATTTAAGGTCTGCCTTAAAGTCACCGTGCATAAGCATGAGATTAATGTATTCATTATCACAGGGAATTATGGAAAATTTTTCTCTTCCGTTTTCATAGCAAAAACCAAAGGAGCGACCGTAAACCCTTGTCTTAATATCCTCAAAGGTTATAGCCTCATCCTCGCTGCCTAAAACATAAAGGTTTTCGGGCAGATTATTGGAATTGAAAGGGGAATTACTGTCAAGCGGGTCGTGATTTCCGCATATTGCAACGATTTTAATGTAGGGAACACAGGCAATTTTATTGAAAACTGCATCAATAAAGCTTTTTTCAATGTTATTAGAATCAAAAAGGTCGCCTGCGATGGCTATTATTTTAACATCATTTTCCTTTGCCATATCTATAATTCGTTCAAAGGTCATTAAAACCTCATATCTTCTTTTCTCGGCAAGGGTACCGAGAAAGCTTTGCGCAGCACCGATATGTATATCTGCACAGTGAAGAATTTTAACGGTATTCATCAAAGATACCTCCCCAAAAGTATATACACTATAATTCTATCATTATTATACAATTTGTTCAAGTTTAATTACTTATAATATTTGGAATTTTTTGTGAAATGATAATAAAAAATCTAAAGGAGAAAAAATATGGAAAATAAAAAGATAATATCCCTGACAGGCTATGAGCTTCTAGATTCGAGAGGAAATCCAACTGTTGGCGCTAAGGTGGTTCTTGCGGACGGCAGTATCGGATTTGCGATATCTCCTTCGGGAGCTTCAACAGGAGCTTATGAAGCCTATGAATTGAGGGATAATGATAAAAATCGTTATTTGGGAAAGGGTGTTCTTAAGGCGGTTGAAAATATAAACCGAAAAATCGCACCTGCCATAATAGGTATGGATATATCAAAACAAAAGGAAATCGATGAAATTATGATGTCCCTCGATAAAACCGAAAACAAGGCGGAAATAGGAGCCAATGCTATGCTCGCCGTTTCCTTGGCCAAGGCCAGAGCGGCAGCTCAGAGTGAGGGTGTGCCATTATACGAATATATAGCAAACGGAAGAGAGATTTCTTTACCTAAGCCGATGATGAATATCTTAAACGGCGGTGCCCATGCGGCTAATAATATTGATATCCAGGAATTTATGATAGTACCATACAAGGCGGAAAGTTTTGCAGAGGGACTTCGCCAATGCAGTGAAATTTATCACTCTCTCGGAAGCCTACTAAAAAAGAGAGGTATGTCTACGGGGGTTGGCGACGAAGGCGGATTTGCGCCAAATCTAGGCTCTGATGAGGAAGCCATAGAGCTTATATGTGAGGCCATAAAAAATGCAGGATATACCGAAGAAAGTATAAAAATTGCTTTAGATGTTGCTTCCAGTGAATGGTATAAGGACGGAGAATATCACCTACCTAAAAGAAATATTACAAAGACAGACGACGAGCTGATAGCATATTATAAAGAGCTTATATCAAAATATCCAATAATTTCCATTGAAGACGGTGTTGCTGAAGAGGACTGGCAGGGTTGGAAAAAGTTGACAGAACAGTTAGGTGATAAAATCCAACTAGTGGGAGATGACCTATTTGTAACCAATACCGAAAGGCTTCAAAAGGGAATAGAGCACCGTGCAGGAAATTCTATTCTTATCAAACCTAATCAGATAGGAACTTTGAGTGAAACCTTGGAGGTAATCGAACTTGCCAAAAAGAACGGTTATACTACTGTAATTTCCCATCGCTCGGGAGAGACGGAGGATACAACAATAGCCGATTTAGCTGTAGGGGTAAACGGAGGCCAGATAAAGACGGGAGCGCCCTGCAGAAGCGATAGAGTTGCTAAATATAACCGACTTTTAATTATTGAAAACGAAACAGGCTTGACAACCCACTGAAAGAATAATAAAATATAAATATAGTATTTGAAAGCGGAGGGTTTGGCCTTGAAAATTTTAAATAAAGCAATTCTCCTTGTTTTGGTTATTCTTATAGTTCTTGCGCTGCCTATATCGGTAGGAGCACAGGAAATTGATGTTAATGTTCCCACTTATACTATGGTAGGGGATATGGATGGCGACGAACAGCTTAAAGCAGCAGATTTGGTGCTTTTGCAAAAAGCAATTCTGGGCGTTCCCTTGCAGTATAATACAAGAACGGCAGATATGAATAAGGATGGCAAGATAAATATAAAGGATTTAGTTGCTTTAAAGCAGGAGCTTTCTAAGCCTACTGATTCCGGAGGTTCGGGTGACATTTATTTCCCCGGCCATTGGTAAAAGAAAATATTAAAATCCCTGATTTTCCTTTTGGAAGATCAGGGATTTTTTTATTGTTGTTAGATATTTGCTATAATATTAAAAAATCAAGTGAAATTTGTCGAAATAAAAAATATTTTTAAAGTTTATTAGTATCGGTAGAGGGTAATAATTTTATTAGTGATTACGGAGGTGCCGATATGTATATAAACAAGGTTTCTATTTGTGGGGTAGATACATCAAAATTACCGGTTTTAAAGGAGGCGGAAAAAACCGAGCTTCTTAAAAGGGTAAAAGAGGGAAGCGCTTCAGCAAGACAAGAACTGATAAACGGAAATTTAAGGTTGGTTTTAAGCGTTATACAAAAATTCACCTCCCGTGGAGAAAACCTTGATGACTTGTTTCAGGTTGGATGTATAGGTCTTATAAAGTCGGTTGATAATTTTGATATAACCCAGAATGTCCGTTTTTCAACCTATGCAGTTCCGATGATCATAGGTGAGATAAGAAGGTACCTCCGGGATAACAGTTCTATTAGGGTAAGCCGTTCAATAAAGGATACAGCTTATAAGGCTATGCAGGTAAAGGAAAGACTAATGGCAAAAAATCAAACTGAGCCTACCGTCAGCGAAATTGCAAATGAACTGGGTATTCCCTGCGAGGATGTGGTTATTGCCCTTGAAAGCATTGTAAGCCCTGTTTCGATTTACGACCCAATTTACTCTGATGGGGGAGATACTATTTTTGTATTGGACCAATTAGGAGACAATAACGATGATAATAATTGGCTTGATGAAATATCCCTTAAAGAATCAATAAAAAACCTAAGCGAAAGGGAAAAAACCATACTTTCTTTAAGATTTATGCAGGGGAAAACCCAGATGGAGGTATCGGAAGAAATAGGAATTTCACAGGCTCAGGTTTCACGGCTTGAAAAGGGAGCAATAGATAAAATAAAAAATTAAAACTTTTTGAAAAAAAGGGTTGACTTTCGGAAACGTGTGTGATATACTATCA
>JAFPAV010000025.1 GCA_017390725.1 Clostridia bacterium
AGAAAGACCGCCGTGATGATTGCTTTATATAAGAAGGCTTCAAGCGGAGATTTGGCAGCCATAAAGGAGCTGCGCTCGATTGTGAGTGAAAAGGGTGACAAAATGGAACAGAGAAGTGCGGTGATGATTATCGATGACATCAGAAGTTAAAATTACCGAAATTGTGGGAAAGGGATATAACCGATTTTGGAATTGCAAGAAAAGATACCGTGTTTTAAAGGGCGGTAAGGGTAGCAAAAAAAGCACCACTACTGCACTAAATTTCATATTCCGGATAATGAAATATAAAAACAGTAATCTGCTTGTAGTCCGTCAGGTTATGAACACCCATAGAGATTCAACCTTTGCTCAGCTTAAATGGGCACAGGAAAAATTGGGAGTCAGTCATCTGTGGCAAAATACGGTCTCTCCTTTGGAGATGACCTTCAAGCCTACGGGACAAAAGATTTTGTTTCGGGGCTTTGATGATGTATTAAAGCTTGCTTCCACAACCGTTCCCATAGGATATTTGAACTTTGTGTGGATAGAGGAGGCATTCGAAATCGCCCATGAATCAGATTTTGATAAGCTTGACCTATCTATGCCGAGAGGAAATATTCAGCCGCCGCTTTTTAAGCAAACAACCCTTACCTTTAACCCATGGAGTGCTTCCCATTGGTTGAAAAAACGTTTCTTTGATAAACCTTTGGAGGATACCGAGGTTTTTTCCACCAACTATATGGTTAACGAGTTTCTCGACTCAACCGACCTAGCCGTTTTTGAGCGAATGAAAAAGACAAATCGGCGAAAATATGATGTTGCAGGACTCGGAAATTGGGGAATATCGGAGGGTCTTGTATATGAAAACTGGACTGCGGATATTTTGGATATTCCCGAAGAGGAATTATATAAATGGAAGCATTTTTTTGGTCTTGATTACGGATACACAAACGACCCTACGGCCTTTGTTGCCTTTATGGCAAACCCCATCGATAAAAAAATCTATATATACGATGAATTTTATGAAAAGCGGATGCTTAACTGCGATATTGCAAATAGAATAACCGCTATGGGCTTTGCCAAAGAGAGAATCAGGGCAGACAGTGCCGAACCCAAATCCAATGACGATTTGCGGAGGATGGGTATATCAAGAATAATGCCATCGGTAAAGGGTAGGGACAGTATACTCAACGGCATTTCAAAAATAAGTGAATACGAGATAACCGTTAATCCTAAATGTATCAATATGATAAGGGAGCTTTCCTCTTATACCTATGATGATAAAAGGGGAGAAAACGGACTCAGATTGCCAAAGGATACAGAAAATCATTTGTGTGATGCATTGAGATATGCCTTTGAGGATGTAAAATACTTTCATCCTGACAAGGACGGTAAAAAACCGCAAAAGTACAGTACGGGAATAACAAAAAATGATTTCAGCGGAGGTTGGGACTAATGACAGTAATTACCGTAATATCTGTTGCCGTTGCCTCCTTTCTTTCGGGCTTTATGCTGGGAAGCTTCAATTTCCCGAGGCGACCTTCGAAAGAAGTAGTAAAAACGGCAAATATTGGTACCGATGATTTGCTTGATGAGGAATACAGAAACTTTTTAAGCTACGACGGCACACAGCAACTATAGGAGGAACAAAATGGCTGAAGAATTAAAGGAATGCCTACCTGAGCAGACCGAAGATTTATCGGCAGTGCAGGAAACGGCCACCATACCGGAGGATGCACCGGAAATAACAGTTCCGGTTAAATTTAATAAAGAAATAAAGAATTTAACCTTAAGCGAAGCGGGCAATCTTGCCCAAAAGGGTATGAAATTCGATATGATTTCATCGGATTACGAGCGCATAAAGATATTGGCAAAGGAAAACGGCATTGGGGTTTCCGAATATCTTACAGCCCTTGAGAGACAGCGAAATGATGATAAGATAAAGAGTCTTACAGAGAGGTGCGGAGGTAATGAGGAGATTGCAAAGCATATTTTCGAGCTTGAAAAGTCGGCACCAAAGGGTGCAAATAACGGCTTCGATGAGCTTCAGGAGAATTTTCCCGAAATAAAAGAGCTTTCTGATGTACCTGAAGAGGTGCTGGAAAAGGTGAATTTAAAGGGAACTAATTTATTGGATGAGTTTTTGCGCTACCGTATGCTTATGGAAAGGGAGAAAAGTGAAATTGCCCGTAACTATAAAAACGGTAAAAATTCAAGCATAGGCTCCCAGAACAGTGCCACAGTGAACAACACCTCCACTGATGGATTTTTAAAAGGACTATGGGGATAACCCCGTAAAAATATTAATTAGGAGAATTTTATGATAAATTCAATTGAAAATGCAGTAAGATACTCTGCAGAACTCGATAAAATGTTTACTAGCAAGTGTGCTACCGGCTTTTTTGCCGATAACGCCCTTGCAACAAAGTTTGTAGGTGCTAAGACAGTTATTATCCCTGACGTTGATTTTCAGGGTCTTGCCGATTATGACCGTGATACCGGTTTTTCTCGTGGCGCAATAACCGTTTCTAACGCTTCTTATACAATGTCTATGGACCGTGCCCGTTCCTTGCAGATAGACCGTGAGGATATGGATGAAAGCGGCATTTCAACCCTCGCAGGAAAGATTTTAGGCGAATATGTACGCACCAAGGTTGTTCCTGAGTGTGATGCTTATGTTATCTCTAAGCTTGCAGGTCTTGCCGCAACCCGTTCCAACACCATTGACGGTGATATAAGCAAGCCTTATGAGGCTCTTTGTCAGCTTATTAATGAGGTACAGTCGGTTGTAGGGTATGACGAGGAGCTCGTAGCCTTCGTTGATAGCTATATGTTTGCAGCATTACAGAATTCTACCGAGATTTCTAAGATGATAACCGTTTCTGATTTCAAGCAGGGAGATATTAATCTTAAGGTTAAGTCAATAAACGGTGTTGCCATTATTCCCGTTGTAAGCGAGAGAATGAAGACCTCTTATCAGTTCAAGGCAGGCGCTGAGGGTGGCTTTATCCCCGGTGAAAATGCCAGAGAGGTTTATATGCTCGTTTGTCCTAAGAAGGGCGCACACCTGGTTAAAAAGACCGAGAAGATGCGTGTATTCACTCCTGAGCAGAACATCGACGCTGATGCATATAAGTTCGATTACAGAGTATATTACGATGTATTTGTAAAGAAGAGCGGTCTTGATGCTGTATGGGCTTGGGTTTCTCCAGCCGTTACAATTACAGCGCAGCCTGAGGATAACACCGTTACTGCAGGTAACATTACCGAAGCTTTAGAGGTAAACGCTGAGTCTGAAGGCGCACTTACATACCAGTGGTATCAGTGCAACAACTTAAACGGCAGCGGTGCAGTTAAGGTTAAGGGCGCAACTGATGCGGCTATGAATATACCCGCAGACCTTGAAGAAGGTAAATACTACTTCTTTGCTAAGGTTATTGTAGACGGTATTGCCGGCATTAACTCCGATGTTGCCGAGATAACCGTAGAATAATTTAAAGGCTTTCGAAAATAGGTCGGATAATTCCGACCTATTTTCAAAAAAGAAAGGAATTGCGATATGAAATTAACTTCTGAGCAAATTTTTAAGGAATACAAAGATGCTTTGATTTTCAAAGAATCCTTGGGTTCGAGAGGAATGTATGAGCAAAACCGAATTAACGAGCGGTTTTTTATCGGCGACCAATGGCACGGAGCCAAATGCGGCAACGAAAGACCACTTGTGCGCCATAATATAATCAAAAGAATCGGTGACTATAAGATGTCGCACATCCTAGGCAGTCCTGTAAATGTTGTTTTCAGTGCAGACGGTATTACCAGTACAACCGCTATGCGAAAGGGCATTTCCTCTCAGAAAAAGGAATTTGCTTTGGGCAAAAAGGAAAAATTTGAGGGTGAGGCACTTAATGATGAAATCAACGTAGTAATGTCAACCCTTGGAGATTACCATAAGGTAACGGCCCAAAGAACGGGCTTTGAACGTCTTTGCGAGAGAGCTCTGCGGAACGCCTATATAACAGGAAATGCTGTAATTTACACCTATTGGAATTCTGAAATATTAACGGGGCTTTACGGCGGTAAGGAAAAGAATATTCCCATTAAGGGGGATATTGAATGTGAGCTTCTTGATATTGAAAATGTGTTTTTCGGTGACCCATATGAGGAAAACATGGAAAATCAACCATATATTATTATAAGAAGTGAAGTGAGTGCTCAGGATGTTAAGCGTGAGGCTTTAAAATTCGGATGCACTACGGAAACGATTGATTTAATTGATGAAAAATCAATTCAGGGTAAAATCACCCTTCTAACAAGGCTTTATAAGGAATATAATTCCTTCGGAAATTATACAATTAAATGTATAAAGTCTATAGAAGGTGCTATTATCCGCCCCGAATTTGATACAGGGCTTCATAGATATCCGTTAGCACTTTTTACCTGGGAGAAAAGTAAGGGTAATATTTACGGACAGAGTGAGGTAACATACTTAATCCCCAACCAAATAGCGATAAACCGAATGATAACGGCAAATGTATGGGCTAAAATGACGGCAGGAATGCCGATTATGGTGGTAAACGGTGATACGGTTACCGATAAAATAACTAATGAGCCTGGTCAAATCATTAAGGTTTACGGAACTAATGAGGATGTGGCAGGTTCAATAAAATATATAACCCCCGCATCTGTAAGCGAGAGCTTTGATACCAGTATAAACACCCTTATCGAAAATACCCTTACCCAAAGCGGCGCAAATGAGGTGGCTCTCGGTGACTCAAAGGCGGATAATGCTGCCGCTCTTGCTACTATGAGAAACGCCGCAATTATGCCTATAGGATTAATAAAAAACCGCTTTTACGGTTTTATCGAAGAGATATCGAGAATTTGGGTTGATTTCTGGCTTACATATTACGGAAACAGAAAAATACGTGTAAGCGATGAAAACGGCGTATGGTATATGCCCTTTAATGCAGAGAGATACAAGGACCTTATTATAAACGCTAAGGTTTATACAACCTCAGGGGCACCCTACTCTGACAATGAGGTATTAAACGCTCTTAATCTGCTTTATGATAAGGGAATTATAACCAAAGAGCAGTTTGTAAAGCGTATGCCCTCCGGTATTATCAGTGATACAGACGGACTGATTACCGAAATCAATGATGCAAAGGAGACGGAGCATGACAGGACTTGATATATATAATAAAGCTATGATGCTTTTAGGATACGACCAGAATACCGTTAACCAAGGTGCTACGGACGAGATAATGCCAAAAGCCCTTGATATCATTAATAATATACTAATAGACCTTAATTTATCCCAAATTAACTCTTTGGCAGAAGAAATTAATGGAACTCCTAAGCAAAAGGATGCTCTCTGCAGTGGTACGGCCATGCTTATTGCATTGCTTGAGGGTGACACCAATAAAAATGTTATTTTTACCGGTCTTTATAATGCAAAAAGGTCTATTGCTCTTAAAACCTCTGCCAACATAGAGGATGTTTTACCAACTGATGACGGTGGGGTGTAAAAATGAAATACGAACCCATAGGAGAAATAAAGCAAAGCAGCTTAGCAGTAGATACATTTGACGGCGGTCTTAATATAAGCCTGTCGCCGAATGCTATTAATAATAACGAGCTGAGCGAGGCTGTCAATGTGTGGTATAAGGACGGGTTTTTGCAGAAGCGACCGGGCATAAAAGGGGATATACAAAATATTATCTGGCAGGAGCAAACCGATAGCTATGAAATTATCAGATATAAATGCTACGATAACAGTGTGTTTATAGAAGATAAAGAATATAAGGTTATAACCGCATGCAGAACGGATTTGGATTCATATGAGAGATACTATGTTTATCTTGTAGACACCTGCGGAAACGTTAAAAATGCGGGAATCTTACATTTTGGGAGAACGGATAGTCAAACCTTTTATATCCCTAAAAATATACTGTTTTTTTCGGGTAAAGCCGTTACCGGCGGGGGTATATATGCCGTTGTGTCAAAATATAATATGGCGAATCCCAAAAATGAAAGCCATAGCATATATGAAATTGATGAAAATCTCGAAAATTGGAATATGGCAACCGGATTTTATCTGCCTACAATTTATATAAACGGCAGAGGAAACCGATATGAGGAGGCAAGAGAGGTAGGATATGCCTTTGGCGGAACTCCTAAAATGGTTGAATCGGTAAATATGCTTAACGGCGGATTTAAGGCGTATTTTTCCTCGGACGGTTACTCATCATCCTTTTCCTTACCTGTAAAGGGACTGGATTTCTATAGTACTATAAAATGCAGAGTTTATGTTGCACCAGATGTATATACCGAATGGATTGTTTCTCCCGAGTTTGCAGGTAAAAGCGAAACCTTTTATAATCAGGAAGTAACTTTGGTTGCGGACAGAGATAACGGTGTGATTAGTTTTTCTTCTCCATCAGGGGCATTTGCTATACCAATTATGGAAACCTATAAATGCAATAATATTTGTATTACAGCTTATAAGGATATAGAAAACGGCAAGAAAAAAATAGCCTCCTCGACGGTATGTGCTAAGGTTGGAAATACGTTGATATTTGCAGGTGGTACTGAAAAAAACAAGGTTTATTGTTCGAAGACTGATAATCCCTTATATTTTCCTGAAAATTCTTCGGGTAAGATAGGGGATATAAACACATCAGTAACCGCTCTTAAAAATTATAAAGACAGTATTATTGCTTTTAAAAAAAGCGGTATTTATAAGATTTCAGTTAAGGAAGGGAAAGCGATATCGGAGGATAATTTTATTCCTGATAGCGCAGAAAGCTTATATTTTCCTGATACCTTATCGGTTAAAGAAATTTGTAATAGCAACGGAACCTCTTATCCTTCTACCGTTAAACAATGTGGGGATAATCTTGTATGGCTCAGCACTGATAACAATGTATATTCAATGAGTCCGACAGGCGCGATATACAATATTTCCTTTAATATTCAACCGAGATTATCGGAAATAGCCCAACAGTTTCATCCTTACATTACGGATTGCTTTGCACTTGTGTTGGATGGTAACTATATGCTCTTTTTCGGGGAAAAGGTCTTTCTTATGAATTTTTCCGTTAAAGGAATGAGATATCCTACTGCTAACTGGAATAAGAAGGAAAGCAACTGTAGTTGGTATTATTGGAATATTGATGAAAAAATCACCATATTTGGAGGATTATTCTGTGGCGGAAAAGCAAAATTTCTTTGCGGAGATGCAGGTAACGGAATAATGTATTTTGCCGTTGCGGAAGGTGATACTGATATTTCTCTTAACGGCAACGCAGACGGTGAAATTGAAACTAAGGAATATAAAATAAAATGTATAACAGCCACAAGGCTTTATGATATGGAAGATGTTATATCAAAGAAGTTTATTGAACGGGTGAAGATTTCTGCTTTCGGAGATATGATGGTGGAATATCTTGCTCCTTCTTGTGTGGGTGAATATCACCTTGTATGTGACGATTCGGAGGTTTTATACACCCCCTGTAATACAGTTTTCTCGAAACCTCTTTCTATGAAGGGAGTCAGAATGTTTGGCCTTAGATTTGAAACCGATAAGAAATTTATTTTGGGAGCGGTTGAATTTAAATACCGTTTATCCCAGTTTTAAAAAAATTATTTGCTTCTTGCTGATTATAAATTTACTTTCCGGCTGTGTAACAACGCAGTCGGAGAGTGGAATAAATGATGAATACACCGGCGGTGTATGGATTACATATAGTGAACTGAATACCATTTTAGAAAATGGAAATCTAAAGGAAAATTTTAATTTGGTTATTAAAAATTGCCAATCTGTTAAAATCAGTGATATTTATCTTCATGTAAGGGCTTTTGGCGATTCTATTTATAAATCCGAATACTTTCCGTTAACCGAAGCATCGAAGAATTATGATTATGATATTTTGCAATATATTATTGATGAATGTCATAAAAGAGGTATTAGAATTCATGCCTGGATTAATCCGTATAGGATTTCTAATTCAACAAGTGATATTAATACAGTAAGCGAAGAGAGCCCTGCTTATAGATGGCTTAAGGATGAAGACGGGAATAACGACCGCAATGTTTCTATTTGTGAATCCGGAATTTATCTGAACCCTGCTGAAAGTCAGGTGAGAAGGCTTATAATTGATGGCATACGGGAAATTATAACGAAATACCAAATTGACGGTATTCACTTTGATGATTATTTTTATCCTACAACTGATGAAAATTTCGATAAGGCAAGCTATGATTCGTATGCATCCGAAGGCGGTACACTGAATTTATCGGATTGGCGCAGAGCTAATGTTAATTCCCTTATCGGCGGTTGCTATACAGCTATAAAATTTACCGATAAAAATATAATTTTTAGCATAAGCCCTGCGGCATCCATTGAGAAAAATTATGAAAATTTGTATGCCGATGCTGCGGCCTGGATGTCGGGAGGATGCGTTGATTATATCATCCCTCAGCTCTATTTTGGCTTTGAATATCCATTGGAGGAATATAAATTCGAGAATCTCATTGATGCTTGGGTAAACCTTGCCGATGCTAACGGAGATATTCCTTTAGTAATCGGGCTTGCACCCTATAAAATCGGAGAAACAAGCGATGCAGATAAGGAATGGAGCGAAAGGGAGGATATACTTGCTCGGCAGGTAGAATACTGCAGAAAAAATAAGCTTGTAATCGGATACACCTTTTTCTCATATTCATCACTGTTTTCAGATAAGGAGCAAAACAAAAAACAACTTACTAACATAAAGGAAATAATATGAACAGCACAGTATTAGTGGCCTTAATTTCTTTTTGCGGCACATTGCTCGGCACTCTTGGAGGTATAGTAGCTTCGAGTAAATTGGTTAATTATCGGCTTGAGCAATTAGAAAAAAAGGTGGATGCGCAAAATAAAGCCGCATCCCATATCCCGATAATAGAAGAAAAACTTAAAGGCTTTGAAAGAAGAATATTAAATCTTGAAATAGGAGGTATAAAATATGAAGGTTTCAAAATCAACAATTATAAGGACGGTTATGCTTTTAATAGTTCTCCTAAATCTGATTCTTGAGAGATTTGGAATTGATGTTATAAGAACCGATGAATCAACCATTCTCAAATTTGTTGAATATATTATAGAGATGGCAGTTATTGTTGTATCCTGGTGGTACAATAACAGCTTTAGCCAGAAGGCACTTAAGGCGCAGAAATATCTTGAAGCCTTGAAAGAGGAGGAATACAATGTATAAAATAGCGCTTAATGCGGGTCATTATATGAATACCCCGGGAAAGAGATGTCTTAAATCTATTGACCCAAAGGAAACGAGAGAATGGTATCTAAATGACCGCATCTGCGACAAGGTTGAAAACAAGCTGAAGGCATATACGGGGTACTCTCTTTTAAGAATTGATGATACAACGGGTAAAACAAATGTTACTCTGAATGATCGAGCCGCTAAAGCAAATAATTTTGGCGCCGATGTATATGTTTCCGTTCATCACAATGCGGGAATCAACGGCGGCAGCGGCGGAGGAGTTATGGCTTATACCTATTTAAAGGTAAGCGATAAAACCAAGCAAATCCAGAAATTGCTCTATGACAAAATTATAGAAAAAACAGGACTTAAGGGAAACAGAGCAACACCTCTTACTTCGGCAAATCTTGCCGAGTGCAGACTCACTTCAATGCCCGCAGTTCTTCTCGAATGCGGTTTTATGGATAGTACGGTTGATACGCCTATAATTCTTACCGATGCTTTTGCAGAGAAAACTGCAGCTGCAATATGCGAAGCTTTGGTTCAGCTCGGTGGTCTAAAACTAAAGGAAACAAAGGCACCTGCAGATAACGGTAAGCTCTATTATGTTCAGGTAGGCGCATATAAGGAAAAGGCAAACGCAGAAAAAATGGTGCAAAATCTTAAAAAAGCAGGTTTTGATGCTGTTATAAAATAAAAAATGCGCTGTCACTAAGACAGCGTATTTTTTTATTGTTCAGATGAAGAAGCTTCAGAATCCTCAGAAGAAACAGAAGAATCTGAAGAAGAACTACTTTCCGGAGGCAGAGAGCTGTCGATACTATCCGATACATCCGAGGAAGATGAAGGCTCTGAGCTTACCGGTGGTAGCTGGGGTTCCGGATTTAAGGCGATTTTATCAAGCTTTATTGATTTAAAATATTTTACGATTCCCTTAGTTATTGCTTTTGCTTTAAGGGTGTTCACACTATCGCTGATGATTCCCGAATGGTCGGTTTGACTGGTCATAAATCCGTTCTCGGTCAAAACAACGGGGCAATCGGTCATACGTGCAACAAAATAGTAGTGCCAACCAAAGCGGTTTCGGTTGTTAGACGCAGAAGAACTGTAGATACCCTCTGATATAGTTGAATCATAAATGTATTTTGCTGCATTACGGGAAAAGAGGGTAGAATGAAATGCGCCAAATCCGTTAGGTTTAGAGGAAGTGCTTGAATCGTGATGAATGGCAATACATAGGTCAGGACTTACTTCCTTTAACTGTTTGCATCGTTCATCGGTTGTGATAGTGCTATCGCCTGTACGATTTAGTACAACTGTCGCTCCAATGCTTTCTAATTGTGCTTTAAGCTTTTTCGCAAGGAATAAATTTCGTTCGCTTTCGGGATTGCCGGTACTGAGTCCCGATGCACCCTTATCAATACCACCGTGGCCAACGTCAATCATTATTTTCACACCGCTTAAATCTGCACCGTAAAAATTAGAGACTTCGGTTATCTGGGCGGGATGCAGGAATTTAAAAACAAGTTGTCCGCTTGAGTTATATGAGGCGTCCCAACCATAAAATCCTCCGGTTTTTCGCAGATACAATCTTAATTTGCAGTTACCGTTACCCTTTATTATCTCTGCCTTTTTAAACAAGGGATGGTATTCCACAAAATCAATCTTACCGCTAAAATCTGATGCATAACAAAATTGAATTTCAACATATGTACAGGTAACTGAGCTTACAGTATAATCCTGTTTTGAGGGATTTGTATAGCTTTGAGGTAATAAATCCAACAGGAAGGGAGCATTCCAATCCGTATTGAGAGTAAGGGTGGTAAACCTTTCGGTAACTTCAAGCCTATCAACACTTAATTTATTAGAGGAGGGAAGAGTGCCATAGTATTCCTTGGCTACTGCAGT
The DNA here is from genome assembly GCA_017390725.1 of Clostridia bacterium. Classification (GTDB taxonomy): domain Bacteria; phylum Bacillota; class Clostridia; order Oscillospirales; family Acutalibacteraceae; genus UBA737. Next base: position 11,151 of record JAFPAV010000025.1, read on the forward strand.
AACTGTATTACCGGGGGTAACTTTTTTATTTACATATACTCTTCTGCCACAACGAAGTTTAAGATATTCCTTGTTACCGTTATAGGCTCTTCCCACAACATAGTCCACAGTACCTTTGGGTAAATAGTTATTTGTTGGTCTTGAGGTATCGTCACTGGTATTTCCGTTGAAGGTTTCTGCCGAGAAGGTAACAATTTCGGCGATAACCGGTATATCAGCCTTCTTACAGACAATTTTGCCTGAATAATAGGTGTTGGTAGTTCCGTTACAGCTTGCAACGAATTTGACCTTACCTAAATTTAGATCCGAGGTATTGTTTGAAGGAAGCGAAAAGCTACCTGTGTAGTTAACAAAGGTATCACTTTGCTGAATTTCTTCATCGCCGCCTTTGTCGTTGGATTTAGTCAGGGTTATGGTTTTATTGTTGAAGGTGGCTTTAACAGAGCTGCCGTTTCTGGCAAATACCGATACGGCAAAAGAAGCACCGCTTTTATAATTTTGATTGCCATTAGGCGAATAGGATTTAATGACAATGTAACGGTAGTTTACAGTGTAGGTAGTATCGGTTCCCTTGTGGGAAAAGGTAAAGGTGTTTTTACCTTTTTTTAATTGCTTTTCTACAACAAAAATACCATTTGAATCCTTTTCAACTGTTTCTCCGTTAATGGTTAATGGAAACTGTGGGTCACATGTGCCCCTAAATACTGTAAATGGCTCAGTGGTTGTGGTTTCTTTGGATTTATGAGATGTAACACTTAGTAGTATTTCGGGAATTTCGGAGGATACTTCTGAGGAGGGTTCCTCAAAAGTGCTACTTGTTTCAGTAGAAAGCGATGGAGCGGTAGTATCAATAGCTTTCGGTAAGGATTTAATAATAACAATCACGCTTATCAGTGCTAATATAGTTGCCGCCGCTGCACTGGTAATTATAATATTCCTCTTTTTTGAGAAAAAATCTTTAAAAAACATTCTAAAACTCCGTTTGTGTTGGATTGAGTACTAAAAAAGGCTTCCGCTGGAAGCCTTTTTATTATTTGGAAGTAATAATCTTTTTGCCGCCCATATATGGCTGTAAAGCCTCGGGGATTTTAATGCTATATTTACCGTCTTCAAAAACAAGGTTGTTTTCGAGTAAAGCAATAAGCATTCTCGGAGGAGCAACAACGGTGTTGTTGAGGGTGTGAGCAAGATACTTTTTACCATCCTCACCACGAACACGGATGCCAAGTCTTCTTGCCTGAGCATCACCAAGGTTGGAGCAGGAGCAAACCTCAAAGTATTTCTGCTGTTTGGGAGACCAGGCTTCGATATCGTAGGATTTAACCTTAAGGTCGGCAAGGTCGCCTGTGCAGCATTCGAGAGTTCTAACGGGAATATCAAGACTGCGGAAAAGCTCTACCGAGTAGCTCCACATTTTATTAAACCAATCCATACTCTCCTCGGGCTTACAAATAACTATCATTTCCTGTTTTTCGAATTGATGGATACGGTAAATTCCTCTTTCCTCAATTCCGTGAGCGCCCTTTTCCTTGCGGAAGCAGGGGGAATAGCTGGTGAGTGTTAAAGGAAGCTTTTCTTCGGGGGTTATGGTATCAATAAATTTACCAATCATTGAGTGCTCGGATGTACCTATAAGATAGAGATCTTCACCCTCTATTTTATACATCATAGCATCCATTTCTTCAAAGCTCATAACGCCTGTAACAACGTTGCTTCTTATCATAAAAGGAGGAATACAATAGGTGAAGCCTTTGTCAATCATAAAGTCTCTGGCATAAGCAGTAACGGCTGAATGCATACGGGCAATATCACCCATAAGGTAATAAAAGCCTTCACCTGCAACTCTGCCGGCAGCTTCTTTATCAATACCATCAAAAAGCTGCATAATATCGGTATGATAAGGTATTTCGAAATCGGGAGCGGTTTTTTCACCATACTGAGTTACCTCAACATTTTCACTGTCATCCTTACCAACGGGTACACTTTCATCCACAATGTTGGGAATTTTCATCTGGATATCAAGTACCTTTTTAGCAAGCTCGTCCTCTTTTTCTTCAAGGGCTTTAAGCTCAGCAGCCTGCTTACTTACAAGCACCTTCATTTCTTCGGCTTCTTCACGCTTGCCCTGACCCATAAGTATGCCGATTTGCTTACTTACCTTATTTCTATTGGCGCGAAGCTCATTGGCGCGGCTGTTAGCGGCGCATTTTTCATTATAAAGAGCGATAATTTCATCAACCAAAGGAAGCTTATTATCCTTAAATTTTCTTTTAATATTTTCCTTTACAAGTTCGCTATTGTCACAAATAAAACGAATATCCAGCATTTTATCTCCTCCAGTGTGCTAAATCTATATAAGTATAGCATAATTGTAATTTTCTGTCAAACAATATAAGGGGTGAAAATTATGAAAAAAAGCAAAATTGAAAAGGAACCGAGTGTATTGCCTAAAAAAATCGAGGATGAAAGCTCGATAAATATGGTTAATAACTACGGAACCTATGAGGTACAGGCAACCGCCGACACAAATAACCAATATCCGATGATTGCGCAAGGATATAACGAAAAGCAGGTAAAAACAGATTGTATTAACCTTGTATCGGAAAAACACAGAGAGAAAAAGGCAAAAAAATAGCAGTTGGGTTTCTGATATGCACCTCCAAAAGTGTCTAACTTTTGGGGTGCATATCATTCCAACTGCTATTTTTAAATTATTCGATTCCTGCCGATATTTTTTTAAGCATAGCCAAATCGTGAATGGTTACTCTATAGGATTTGCAGACATCGTATTTTGCAAAATTTTCTTCACTCAATCCCAATAGATATTTTTGGGCGGCAATTAATTCCTGCGCATTAACCTGGCCGTCGGATAAAATGTGATTATCCATAGCAATAGTTATATATTCATTATGGTCTTCAAATCTGTTTTTTTCGCTGATTTTTATGCCTTTAATACGGTCATATGTACAACCGTAAATATTATCCTCGGGGTTGATACCTTGAATTATTCGGGAGTTATTAGTTACGGTGTTGTAGGCAATAATGGATTTTGAGAGAGAATAGCAGATTTCATCTCCATAAGTGAAAACGCTTCCACTGTAAAAATCAGGGTAACAACCAAGGTTTTGCCCTGTGTTTTCATCCTTAACACACCATTTATCGGTTATGGCTTCGCCAAGACTTGTGCAAGAAAGAAAATCGGTGGTTTTGTAGAGTGATGAGGTAGCTCCATTGTTTTTTATGAAGTACCAAGCACCGTTACAGTAGGAAAGATTAGTGTCCGCTAAATTCCAAGCATAATCTGCGCTCTCATATTTTTTGCTCTCTGCAAAAACCTCAGTACCAAAAAGCTTGGTCAGAGGAGAGTAGTGCTCGTGATGCTGATTATGCTCTGCGTTAACTGTCAGTATTGTTTCATCGCTCAAAAGGAAATGAGAATATGAAGCGTGGCCGTAAATGTCTTCCTCGCAGGAGTTAAGAGGGTCGTCGTGGGTACAGTCTATGTGGTACCACTCACCGTCAAGCTTAACGATATTCCAGGTGTGAAGGTCGGTATCGTCATTAGCTTCGGTACATTCAATTCCAATTTTATTCATGAGATATGAGAAAAGATATGTATATGACTGACAAACGCCCTTTCCTTGCTTTAAGAAATTATATGCATCACGGATGGTATAGGTGGTGTCATATTCAAAATGAAGGTCCAAATAGTTATGAACATATAAAACCTTTTCGAGATCGGTAAAATCATTGGGTATTTCTGAAATTATATCATCGCATAGTCTTACAAATTCCTCGTATTCCTCGGTAAAATGCTCTTTGCTATGTTCAGTAAATTCCGGTAAAACAAGACTTATTATTTTATTGTCTAAAATATTGAAACTGAAAGTGTAACTACCGTCTTTATTGGTTACATATTCACAAAACAACTCTGGTGAGCATTCCTTAGTGTATTTCAAAAAACCGCTTAAATAGTTAGCCGATTCTTGGGAATTGGGAAAACCAAATTCCGAAATATCCACATTTTTCTCCATATTGAAAATGGCATTGTGGATTTTTTCATACAGGCTTTCCTTCTGCTTTGCAGTTAAGTTTATAGGACAAACCAGTTCGCTGTTATCAACTGAATCGCTATGCTCCGCCGATACTCCTATAGCTGCAACCGAGAAAAGCAATATAACGCATAAAACCAATGAGATAAACTTTTTCATTTTAAAAACCCCTTTACTTTTTCCTTTTTATATAGAAAAAGATACCAAAACCAACCGCTATCAATAAAACGCAGACAATTATAATAATTAATGTATAATCGCCCTTTTCGTTTTCTTTTAATTGGTCGGAATTAACAGTAACAGACTCTTCGTCAGAATTAACACCTTGAGAATTATCCGATTCGTCCTTTTCGGTAATCGAGCCCGTGAAATCATTAGGTTTAATCTGTGTTTCTTCTTTGTTATTAAATTTATTTTCTTCGGACTGTTTAACCGAGAAGTATTTAATATCGGTTACATCCTCGCATTTTTTGCAATGACGGGACATATGGCCCAGCTCGGTAACGGTGGCCTGCTTATCAACCGTCCAAAAATCATCGTATTGGTGACCGAGAGCCGAAATTTTTTCGGTTTTTGAAAATTCGCAATTTTTACAGGAGCTTTCCCGAAGTCCATCCTTATTGCAGCCAGGTTCAGAAACGGTTTTCCATTCGGAAAATTCCTTGTGCTCACACTCGTTATTTGCGGGTGTTATATTTATACCGCCCGATACAATAACAGGGGAGATGGATTCAGCGTTCCAGTTGCAAAAATCTCCCTTAGTGTACGCTATATTGATTTTGGAATTTCCTTTTTTTGCAGAATCAGAAACCTTGAAAATTAGGGTTAAAAAGATGCCGTTTTTTGAAACATTGCCTTGTTCAAGGTTGATAAATCTTATCTGATTTTTTGATGGGTGAGCTTCAACAGTATAGTCACTTAAAAAGCCCTCCTTATATCCTTTATATTCGAGAACAGAACTATCGTATGTAATCGAAATGGTCATAGCGGCAATTCCCGGATTATCAGCAATAGAAAAATCTACATAAGCGGTATCGCCCGGTGCGGCATCAACCTTATCAATAGTAATATTACAACCAGCCGCCAACGCAGATACTGAAGAACTTAATATGATAATTGCAGTAATCAAAAAAGTAACGATTCTTTTCAAATTATCCCTCCACAACATATTCTATAAATTAATTTTAACATAAATGATATATCAAGTCAATAAAGCAAACCGCACAGATATAACACTGTGCGGTTTTAAAATTACTGATTAGCGGCTTCTATAATTTTGGAAGCTATATTAGAGGGAACCTCTTCATAACGGGCAAATTCGCTTGTAAATGTGGCAGTGCCCTGAGTTATAGAACGCATAGCGGTGGAGAAATCCGACATTTCGGACTCGGGAACCTCGCCGATTATCTCCTGAAGCTTATTTTCGGCAGGATTCATACCGATAATTTTACCTCTGCGCTTATTAATGTCGCCAATAACATCGCCCAGCATTTCATCGGGAACTAAAACCTTAATTGTCTGGATAGGCTCAAGCAATACGGGAGCGGCCTGAGGTATACCGTCACGGAAAGCGATGGAAGCGGCAGTTTTAAATGCCATTTCCGAGGAATCAACGGGATGGTAAGAACCGTCTACCAAGGTTGCCTTAACACCAACCATCGGATATCCTGCAAGAACGCCCTTAAGAGCAGATTCGCGAAGGCCTTTTTCAACGGCGGGGAAGAAATTCTTGGGAACTGCACCGCCGAATACCTTTTCTTCAAATACCAATTCATCCTCAAATCCGGGCTCGAATTCAATCCAAACATCACCGAACTGTCCGTGTCCGCCCGACTGCTTCTTATGTCTGCCCTGAACCTTAACGGATTTTCTAATGGTTTCTCTGTAAGCAATTTTGGGAGCCTTTAATTCAACATCTGCGCCGAATTTAGCCTTGAGCTTAGAAACTATAACATCGATATGCTGTTCACCCAGAGCCGATAAAATCTGCTCGTGGGTTTCGTTGTTCATTTTTACGAATATAGTGGGGTCCTCTTCCATAAGTCTTGCAAAACCGGAAGAAATCTTTTCCTCATCACCCTTTGCCTTGGGATAAACTGCAGTAGAAAGTGTGGGAGCGGGGAAGTCAATAGCACCGGCAGAAACTTTTCCGGATGCCGAAAGGGTGTCGCCTGTCAGAACGCTGCCAAGCTTCGAAACAGAGCCTATATCTCCTGCAACTATTTCGGATGCATCCTCCTGCTTTCCTGCCTTGAGATACATAACCTTGGAAATTCTTTCCTCGTCGCCTGTGCGGTTATTCTTTAATTTCATATCTCCCTTTATGCTGCCTGAGAGCACCTTGAAATATGAAAGCTTACCAACAAATGGGTCTGCGATGGTTTTAAATATAAGGAGAGCAGCTTCGCCGTCACCAATAGCCACTTCATCGCCATCGGCATTTTTATAGCTACAGTCATTGGCGCTTGGCATAATTTCAAGCAAGCTGTCAACCATAATCGGAACGGCATCACCGGTCTGCTGAACGCCCGCATAAACAGGGCAGATATCACCCGATTTAACACCTGCGGCAAGGCCCGAAAGCATTTCCTCCTTGGTGAATTCTTCGCCTGCAAAGTATTTTTCCATAAGGGCTTCATCGGTTGTAGCGATAGCCTCAAGAAGCATACTGCGCATATTATCAATTTCTGTGCTAACAGGCATTCTCAGTTCCTTTTTATTAATGCCCTCAAATGCGTAAGCCTTGTTTTCTATTAAATCTATGTAGCCTTTAACCTCATCGTTTTCAATGTAGGGAACAACAACAGGGCAGATAACTGCGCCGTATTTTCCTGCAAGAGCCGAGATTACACGGTAAAAATGAGCATGGGTGGAATCGAGCTTTCCAACAAATATAGCGATACTCTTGCCGAGCTCTTTCGCCTTTTCAAAGGACTGTCTTGCTCCTACGGTAAGACCTGATTTACCCGAAATGGTGATGATAACACTATCTGCAGCGGCCAAGGCTTCACAAGCACCCCCCGCAAAATCAAAAAGTCCGGGAGCATCAATGAGATTTAACTTCTTGTCACCAATTTCGGTAGCATAAACCGAGGTTGAAACCGAAACCTTACGCTTTTTCTCTTCGGCGTCAAAATCCATAGTAGTGGTTGAGTCGGCTATCTTACCGATTCGCTCAATACTTCCGCTGTAATATAAAATGGCATCGGCAAGTGTGGTTTTACCCGAACCGCCGTGACCTAATAGGGCAATGTTTTTAATTTTGTCTGCTGTGTACTGTTTCAATTTAATGCACTCCTTCAAGGGTTGATAAAATCAACCTTAATTGCTTATATTATAGCATATTTTATTGTAGATTACAACCAATATTTTTATAAAAAGTTAACTGATTTTGTGAATAAATCATAAAAATTGAGGGTTTTTGTATCATATGAACAAAAACAGAAAGTAAAAATTGTAAACTCAGGAAAAAATAGGGGAGAAAAGGTAACATTTTTGATATTTTTTGTAACCGAATTGTATCCCAAATTTTATAAAAGTTTGTGTATAATGATAGTGGTAGATAAATCTAAAAGGAGGCGTACTTATGAAATATAAAGTTTTAAGTTTGGTTTTAATGGTTGCAATTCTTTTTGTAAGTACCCTTGCGCTCACAGCCGATACTGCTCCCGCAGCGGTTGTTAAAGCTGAAAACAGCGCAGCGCAAAATACTCCTGAATATAATGCCGAAAAAGCCCTCGAGGCAAGATTCGAAAATATGCTTAACCGCAATTTCTTATATAACGATGATATTGCAGATATAGATGCCATAGTTAATAATTCCGTTCTCGCTCTTCTCGATAAGCGAGATGCCGATGATGATTATGTTGCAGAAAAATTTGTAATCGAATATGTATACGATATGTATGGTATCGAAATTGTTGACTTTGGCGGTTTTAATTCTCAGTATCCTGCTAAAGAAGGATTTGTTTATATAATTCCGAGAGGTTATGCGGTTTATGTTCACGATGTGAAGAATGTTTGCGAGAATGAAGATGGAACCTTTTTGGTTACAAGCTCGGTTTCTATTGAGGGGCATGAAAATTCCGAAGAGGAATATATTGCAACAACCCTCTTTGTTAAAAATGATGATTCTTGTTTTGGATATAATATAGTTTATTCAAACATCGTTGAGAATACTACCGATATTTAATAAAGCAAAAAAATTAAGGTGAAACACGAATTTCCGTGTTTCACCTTTTTTTCATTTAGAAAGATAAATCAACAAAACAGATACATCGGCGGGGCTCACTCCCGAAATACGGGAAGCCTGACCGATACTTACGGGCTTCACTTTTTTAAGCTTTTCAACAGCTTCAAGGCGCAAACCGTAAACATCATCATAGTCAATGTCCTCTGGTATCTGTCGCTTTTCAAGACGAAGCATTTCATCAACCTGCGCTTGTTGACGGGAAATATATCCCTCATATTTAATTTCGGTTTCAACCTTTTCACAAACGCTCTTGGGAAGAGTAGGTCTGTTTTTATCAAAATCCTTTAAAAGCTCGTAGCCAAGCTGTGGTCTTTTAACGAGGTCAGCAAGGCGCATTCCTGTAGTAAGGGGAGCGGTGCCCGATTCTTCTAAAAGCTTGTTAAGGGCATCGCTTGGTCCTATAAATGTCGAATTGAGTCTTTCGATTTCCTCCTCCTTCTGCTTTTTACGAAGAAGAAAATCATTATAGGTTTCATCACTGATAAGACCTATTTCGTAGCCTATAGGCATAAGTCTTTCATCAGCGTTATCCTGACGCAGTAATAATCTGTATTCACTGCGGGAGGTCATCATTCTGTAAGGGTCTGAGCATCCCTTAGTAACAAGGTCATCAATGAGTGTACCTATATAGGAAGAAGCTCTTGATAATATAAGCGGCTCGTTTCCCTGTATTTTAAATGCGGCGTTAACACCGGCAATAAAGCCCTGAACGGCCGCCTCCTCATATCCTGAGGAGCCGTTAAACTGACCTGCTCCGTAAAGTCCCGGATGCTCCTTAACCTCTAATGTGTAAGAGAGGGCCAGAGGGTCAATACAGTCATATTCAATAGCGTAAGCGTGGCGCATTATTTTAACGTTTTCAAGTCCCTTTATAGTGCGGTAAAATTTTAATTGAACCTCTTCGGGAAGTGAGGAGGACATACCCTGAAGATACATTTCCTCAGTTTCATCGCCGCAAGGCTCAACAAACATCTGATGACGTTTTTTATCGGCGAAGCGTACCACCTTATCTTCAATACTGGGGCAGTATCGGGGTCCCACACCCTCGATATCACCTGCATAAAGAGGGGAGCGGTGTAGATTATCCATAATAACCTTTTTGGTTTCGTCGTTAGTGTATCCAATGTGACATATTGCCGTGTTAACGGGCTCGGTTTTGGTAGAAAAGCTAAAGGGAACGGGATGTTCATCTCCCTTTTGAACCTCGAGAGCAGAGAAATCAATGCTTTTTCTTGCAACTCTTGCGGGAGTTCCGGTTTTAAAACGGCGTAAGGGAAGGTTTAGCTTTTTAAGAGATTTGGCAAGTTCGGTTGCGGGGAAATTACCGTCAGGACCGCTTGCATAATTCACCTCGCCGATATAAACTCTTCCGCCGAGAAATGTTCCTGTGGCTAAAATTACAGCCTTGCAAAGATGGTCGGCAAAAAGCTTTGTTGTGCAATGCCAACCGTCCTCTTTTTTATCTATAGATATGATTTCAGCCTGAATAACATCCAGGTTTTCCTGAAGCTCAACGGCGTGCTTCATATAACCGCTGTATGCTCTGCGGTCTATCTGTGCACGAAGTGAATGTACCGCAGGACCTTTACCGAGATTTAGCATACGGCTCTGTAGGGTATGCTTGTCAGCAGCCTTACCCATTTCGCCGCCCAAAGCATCAAGCTCACGTACAAGATGACCCTTTGCAGTACCACCGATAGATGGATTACAGGGCATATTGCCTATCCAGTCAAGACTGATGGTAAACATAACGGTTTTACATCCGAGTCTTGCACTGGCGAGAGCGGCTTCAATACCTGCATGTCCGCCGCCGATTACGGCAACATCATATTCCTCTGCTTTATAAGATTGGTATTCCAAAAAAATCTAACCTTTCATTGCCTTTTGCTGTCTTATATCATTACCCAAGAACTTTCTTGCATCATATGAGCCGATAAGTCTTGAGGAAATTCTCGGCGAATAGAATTTTTCAATTTCCTTCATCGAGAGATTAGTATTGATAATGGTGGGCTTTTTAGCAAGAATACGGGTATTAACGAGATTATAAAGTATTGACTTGCTAAAGGAGGTCATAAACTCAGCTCCAAGGTCATCAATTACCAATAAATCACAGCTTATCATAGAATTATATGAATCGGATTCAGCACCGAAGCCCGAAAAACGTTCTTTTTCAATAGTAGTGAAAAGATTTTCAGCAGGTCCGTAAACGGGAAGATAACCCTTTTTGATAACCTCACCTGCAATAGCAAGGGAAAGGTGGGTTTTGCCAAGTCCTGCCGCACCCATAAATAAAAGGTTGGGGGAGGAGTCGGGATTAAAATTATCCGCATATTCACGGCAAAGCTTTAGTATGCCGCTCATTCTCTTATACGGATTACCTTCCTTTCCATCAATATCAGGATATTCGGATAAATCAAAGCTTTCAAAGGTGCATTCATCAATAGGCATTTTTGCCGAAAGCTCTTTAGAGATAATACCCTTAGCTAATTCCTTAACACATCCGCATAGCTTTCCGTTTATATAACCGCTGTCCTGACATAAGGGACAGTCATAGGATAAATTCTCAATATTAAGATTTTTAAGCAACTGAGCTTTTTCGAGGCTTAATGCTTCGGAGGTCTTTTTAAGTTGCTCAACAGCATCACTGCCACCCGATAAAGCGGATATTGCTATCTGTGCACCGATGCCGCTCAACTGACTATCAAGCTCTTTAAGTCTTGGGTTAGAAGCGTATGCGGCGGATAAAAGAGTGCTTCGGCGAAGCCTTTTTTCATCGAGAGCAGTCTTTTTAATTTCAAGTGCCTTTTTATAGGCGAGTTCTTTAGAAATCATAATTTTTCCTCTAATTCTTAGAATTAATCATTTCCTCAAAGCTATCAAGGTCATATGCAGCAAAATTGTTATCTTCATCGTTTGAAGGCTTGTCATCCTCAATATCATCGGGGGTTTTGTAGCCTTTATTGTGCCAACTTTCGAGAATTTTTGCCGTATAAGCAACCGAGAATTTTGATTTTGCGTTAACGCAGGTGTCATAAGCCGCCCTCAAAAGCTCAGGAGATAACTGCCATTCGTTAATCCATAAAACTGCCAATTCCTGTTCCTTTTTGCTTGGCATTCGTCTTTCCATACCAAAGGCGGACTGAACTATCTGCCAAGCCTTATCTGATACAGCCATTCGGCGTATCTCCTCATCGGCAAGGGCAAGGGTTGTTATACCTCTTTTTATCCAGTCGGTTGCGGTGGATTCAATAAATCTTAAATTGCATTTATTGCGGTCAACCGCCAACTGCAAGATGATGAGTATCAGCGAAACATCAAGTCCCATATCATCACAAAGCCACACAAGGGTTTGAGCCTCATTGCTTTTAAGACCTCTGCCGAATTTAAGCTGAGCCTCACTGAGTAAATGGCGGATTTTAGCATCCTCAAGCCCTCTTTTTGCAACATCGGCACGGCTGGGCTTCTGAGAACGGGAAACGGTTTCGGGGAGCGGCTCTTTTTTAACGGGTACTGCGGAATCCTTTTTAACAAGCAGTCCTGCATCCTCCCAGTAGAGAAGAGCCTCCTCAATATCGTATTTATCAACGCCGGTGCCGATAGCAATATCTTCAAGAGTGATTTCTTTGGACATATGGCGATATATGTAAAGAATAACCTTTATATGCTCAGCCTTTGCCAATTTCAAGTGACTGTCAACGATAGCAGTCGGAATAGGAAAGGAAGCAGAAAAGGTCATGGGATTTATATAATAATTCATATATAGACCTCCTTACAGACGTACACAATAATTATATCAATTAAAAAGAATATTGTAAACAAAAATTATTTTAACCCTTGAGGACATTACAACTTTTTGTGGCGAAAATTGCAGAAAAAATGCAAAAAACACAAAATAAAGGAAAATTTTTTCTTAATATACCACAATAACTTGACAAAATAAGGAATAAGATATATAATTTATCCGTAATTATTTTGTCTTTTGGAGGATGTTAATTTATGATTAGTGCCGGCGATTTCAGAAACGGTGTAACCTTTGAGGAGGACGGAAACGTTCTTCAGGTTGTTGAATTCCAGCATGTTAAGCCCGGAAAGGGTGCAGCGTTCGTAAGAACAAAGATTAAGAATGTTATAACCGGTTCGGTTATTGAAAAGAGTTATAACCCTACAGCTAAGTTCCCCACAGCCTTTGTTGAGAGAAAGGATATGGAGTATTCTTATGCTGACGGTGATCTTTATTACTTTATGGATCAGGAAACCTATGAGCTTGTTCCTATCAACGGAGATGAACTCAGTGATAACTTCAAGTTCGTTAAGGAAAATATGATTTGTAAGATTCTTTCTTATAAGGGTAAGGTATTCGGCGTTGAGCCTCCTACATTTGTTGAGCTTCAGGTAACTGCAACCGATCCCGGTTTTGCAGGAAACACTGCAACTAATGCAACCAAGCCCGCAACACTTGAAACCGGTTGTGAAATTCGTGTTCCTCTCTTTATCAATGAGGGCGAAATGATCAGAATTGATACACGTACCGGCGAATATATGGAAAGAGCATAAGGTGAATAATATGGATATTTGTGAGAAGGTAGCTTATATTAAAGGTCTTGCTGAAGGTCTTGAGCTTGATAATGATTCTAAGGAAGGAAAAATCCTTGCCGCTATAATCGATGTTCTCGGTGATATTACTGAGGAAATCTGCGATATAGAGGATGGCTGTGATGCTCTTATGGAGCAGATTGATGCTGTTGATGAGGACCTTTCTTATGTTGAAGAGATAATTTACGGTGATGATGACGAGTGCGATTGTGACTGCTGTGATGGTGACTGTGAGGATGATGATCAGCTTTATGAGGTTGAGTGTCCTGCTTGTAACGATGTAATTTATCTTGATGAGGATATGCTCTGTGAGGGTGGAATTGCTTGTCCTAACTGCGGAACTGACCTTGAATTTGATTTTGACTGTGATTGCGGTTGCTGTGACGAAGATTGCGACTGCGACGAGGAAGAATAATCAGTATTTTATGCCGCACTCCGCCTATGGCGGCGGTGCGGTATTTATTTTTGTATGCTCTACTCTAAGGAGGTGCGTTATGGCGCTTACCGAATTAAAACTTGAATATGAGATTGCTTCAGAAAATAAAAAGGGGATACCCGTAATTATAGCAGCGGCAGGTTCATCCTCCCGTATGGCGGGTGTTAATAAGCAGTTCGCCGATTTATGCGGTATACCTGTTATTATAAGAACCTTACTTGCCTTTCAGCGCTCGGATGCGATTTCAAGAATTATTGTGGTTACCTCAAAGGATTCTATAAACGAAATTCAGCTTCTTTGCAGTAAATATATGATAGACAAGCTTACAGATATTTTAGAGGGCGGTGCAAACCGAGCTGAATCGGTAAAAAAAGGTGTTGCGAGATTAGGTGAAGAGGGCTATGTCCTTATTCATGATGGGGCAAGACCGCTGATTTCGGACGAGGTGATATGCCGTGTTGCTGATGCTCTCAAAACCAACTGCGCCGTTACCTGTGCAGTTCCCTTAAAGGATACCGTTAAAAAGGTAGATAGAAACGGCGTTGTAATCGAAACTCCTATTCGCGAAGAATTGGTAGCAGTTCAGACCCCTCAGGGTGTTGATGTTAAAAAATATAAAGAAGCCCTCGATAAGGCTGACGATTTATCGGTATTTACCGATGATATGTCGGTTATGGAATGGGCAGGCTATAGCGTTGCTACCGTAAAGGGAGATTATAAGAATATAAAAATAACAACTCCCGAGGATTTAATCATAGCGTCAGCATTGCTTGAAAGTGAGGAAGAGGTATGAGAATAGGTCACGGATACGATGTTCATCGCTTTGGGGAAAACAGAAAGCTTATTTTGGGCGGAGTGGAGATTCCTTTTGAAATGGGACTTGCAGGTCACTCTGATGCGGATGTGCTTATTCATGCCGTTTGTGATGCCCTTCTCGGTGCCGCTGCGCTTGGTGACATTGGTAAACATTTTCCCGATAACGATAATTCCTTTAAGGATATTGATAGCAGAATTTTACTTAGAAATGTTGTAAAACTTTTAAATGAAAAAGGCTATAAAATAGGAAATATTGATGCAACGGTTATTGCCCAAAAACCGAAGCTCGCTTCCTTTATTGAGGATATGCGTTTGAATATTGCCGATGATTGTGGTATTGATAAAAATAATATTAATGTTAAGGCAACAACCGAGGAAGGCTTAGGCTTTACGGGAAGAATAGAGGGTATATCTACCCACGCTGTATGTATTATTGAGTAATATATTTTTTTGATTTCACATATTCTTTTAAAAAAGCATTTTGGAGGAATATGTGAAAATTTATATTACCTTTACTAAGGGAAAAACTGTAGTTTTGTTTGCATTGGTGATTTTGCTGATAGCGGTAGGGGTTCGGCTTTCGGCAGCGGCAAATAAAAACATTAATGGTGTGGATAATCCAAGCCGAATTAGCTTTATATCCAATTTAGGATTAAACGCCGAAGATACCTATGATGAAAAAGAAATAACTATTCCTATGGAATTTTCCGATGTTTACAAGAGGTATAATTCGGTGCAAATTGAGGCGGGATTTAACCTCGAAAAATATAAAGGCAAGAAAGCTACGGTTTATTCTTACAGAGAAAAAGATACCGATAGAATTATAAATCTTATAGTTTGTAACGGCGAGATAATAGGCGGAGATATTTCAGAAACGTCCTTGAACGGCAATATGAAACCGCTTAAAAAGGAATGAATATTTTGAAGCAAAGACTTGATAAAATAATTTCATCACAGTTTAATTTAACCCGAAGTATAGCGAGAACCGTAATACGTAGGGGAAAGGTATCGGTAAACGGAGAGATAATTCGGGATGCCGGTATGCTTATTGAGCCGGACAAGTGTTCAATAGTTTACGGTGATGAAGAATTAGAATATAAAAAATACATTTATATTATTATGAATAAGCCCAAGGGTGTATTATCGGCTTCGGAGGATAAAAACCGAAAAACTGTTGTTGACCTTGTGCCCGAAAATCTTAAACGGAACGGACTATTTTCCGTCGGCAGACTTGATAAGGATACAACGGGGCTTCTTCTTATAACCGATGACGGTGAGTTTGCCCATAATGTAATTTCACCTAAAAAGATGGTTAACAAAACCTATATAGCCGAGTTAGACGGTGAGGTTAATGAAGAAATGTGCCTGGCCTTTGCAAAAGGAGTAATCCTTGCTGACGGTACACAGTGCCGACCTGCCGTGCTTAAGAATTTGGGCGACTGCAAGGCAGAGATTACCATTTATGAGGGCAAATATCATCAGATAAAAAGAATGTTTGGAACGGTAGGCCTTGGAGTTAACGGACTACACAGAAAATCCCTTGGAGGGCTTAATTTACCCGATGATTTGGCAGAAGGGGAGTGCCGAGCCCTGAATAATGACCAATTAAAATCCGTTTTTTTGGAAAAATAGTGCAAAAACAATATGCATTTTAGACAAAACAGCTTTGATAAGTTTGGATATAGTTTGCATAGTATTTTGGAAAATTCTTTGTTATAATAACTATTGTAAAAAAATAGCCACATTATATGGAGGTATAAAAGTATGGCAAGTTTATCTTTGCGTAATGTTTACAAAAGATATCCGGGCGGCGTAACTGCTGTTTCTGATTTCAACCTTGAAATTGAGGATAAGGAGTTTATAATCCTTGTTGGTCCTTCCGGTTGCGGTAAGTCCACAACTCTTAGAATGGTTGCAGGTCTTGAGGAGATATCTGACGGTGAGGTTTACATTGGTGACCGTCTCGTAAACGATGTTGCTCCTAAGGATCGTGATATCGCCATGGTTTTCCAGAACTATGCGCTTTATCCTCATATGACAGTATTTGATAACATGGCTTTCGGTCTTAAGCTTCGTAAGACTCCTAAGGATGAAATCCGTCGCCGTGTTGAAGAGGCTGCCCGTGTTCTCGATATAGCTCACCTTTTAGAGCGTAAGCCTAAGGCTTTGTCGGGTGGTCAGCGTCAGCGTGTTGCTCTCGGTCGTGCTATCGTTCGTGAGCCTAAGGTATTCCTTCTTGACGAGCCTCTTTCAAACCTTGATGCTAAGCTTCGTGCACAGATGCGTACCGAGATTTCTAAGCTTCATCAGCGTCTCGGCACAACCTTTATCTATGTTACACATGACCAGACCGAGGCTATGACAATGGGTACTCGTATCGTTGTTATGAAGAGCGGTCTCATTCAGCAGGTTGATTCTCCGAATAACCTTTATCTCTATCCTTGCAACCTCTTCGTTGCAGGCTTCATTGGATCTCCTCAGATGAACTTCATTGAGTCCAAGATCGTTAAGGATGGCGATTTCTACGTAGAATTCGGTTCTGAAGAGAAAAAGTATCGTGTTAAGCTTCCCGCTGGTAAGAACAAGGATAATGCTCTTGAGGCTTATGTTGATAAGGAAGTTATCATGGGTATCCGTCCTGAGAACCTCTACAACGAGGAAGATCAGATTGCAACTCATGTTGACGGTATTATCGAGTGTGACGTTGAGGTTACCGAACTTATGGGTGCTGAAACCTATCTTTACATGAACTGTGAAGGTCAGGCTATCAATGCTCGTGTTAGCCCCACATCTACCGCTAAGCCCGGCGATAAGATTAAGGTTGCTATTGATACTGCTAAGATTCATCTCTTTGATAAGGATACTGAGCTTACTATCTGCAACTAATAATTGTAAATTTAACCCTGTCACATCTGTGGCAGGGTTGTTTTTTTTAACACTGTTAAAATTATAGTAAAAATATCATATTTTTTTATTTTGGGTATTGACAAAATACTAATATATAGATATAATATACTGGTCTGGTTAAGATACGGCTGTATAGCTCAGTTGGCTAGAGCATGCGGTTCATACCCGCAGTGTCATTGGTTCAAATCCAATTACAGCCACCATTAGGTGTTCCACAGAAATGTGGAGCACCTGTTTATAAGGCCCGGTGGTCAAGAGGCCTAAGACACCGCCCTTTCACGGCGGTAACACGGGTTCGAATCCCGTCCGGGTCACCAAAAAAACACCTACTTTATGTAGGTGTTTTTTTATTTGAAAAATATATGTTAAGCTATTGACAATTTTTAATAATATGTTATAATAAAATAAAAAGTGTCCCAAATGGGACAGATTGAGGAATAGGATGTCAGATTATAAGAACTTTTTTCTCTTTGAGGGACTAAGTGATGCCGAGCGAACACAGGCGATAAAAAGCCTTGAAGAACCCAAAGTCTTCGCTAAAGGGGATATCATTTATTCTGAAAAAAACTTTTTTCGGGCAATAGGATATTTCATTAGCGGTACTGCCACTGCAGTCGCCAATAATAAAAGCAATATTGTTATGAAAAAGTTTGGCGCAGGTATGAGCTTTGGCGCTGCCGCCGTTTTCGGAGAGGGAAGCTCTTATATCAGTACCATAACCGCACAAGAGGACTGTGTTATTCAGTTTGTAAGTGAGCAGAAGCTTCGAGAATTATTTTCTCTGTTTCCCGTTACGGCTGTTAATTACATTTCCTTTCTTTCGGAAAAGGTACGCTTCCTCAATAAAAAATTGAGTATAATATCCTGTACAACTGCAGAGGATACGGTTCTAAAGTATCTGCTTGAATCTGCGGATGACGAGGGATTTGTGCTGATGCCTAAAAATATGTCGCTTTTAGCAAAGAGTCTTGGAGTTGGTAGGTCCAGCCTCTACCGAAGCCTTGAATCTTTAGAAAAGAACGGCAATATTGAGAGGCAAGAATCTAATATAAGGGTGATTAAATTATGAAAAAGTTATTAAGTATTTTATTGGTATTGAGTCTTATGTTCACATTTGTAGCTTGCTCAGATGCGGGTAAGGATAGCTCTGAAATTTCCGGTGCAGACAGCAAGGCTGAAACTGTACAGAAATTAGATGTTGACTGCAATGTTTTCGTGCTGAACGGTCCTACCGGTATGGGTATAGCTCCTCTTATGAAGAAGGCTGAAAATAATGAGGGTAATCTTAACTATAAAATTAATACCGTTGCCGCTAACGATGAAATTGTTGCTAAGGTTGTAAATAAAGAGGCAGATATTGCGGCGGTTGCAACCAATGTTGCATCAACTCTTTATAAAAAGACTAACGGTGGTATAAAGGTATTAGCCGTTAATACACTTGGTGTTTTAAGTGTTGTTACTAAGGGTGAAGAGATAACCGATATTGCTTCACTTAAGGGTAAAACCGTTTATACAACAGGTCAGGGAGCAAACCCCGAATATATAATCAACTATATTCTTTCTGAAAACGGACTTAAGGTAGGAGAGGATGTTAAGCTTGAATTTGTTTCTCAGCCTCAGGAGCTTGTTACCAAGGTAGCAACCAATGAAAAAGCAGTTGTTATCGCACCTCAGCCGGTTGCAACAACCATAACTGTTAAGGATGAGGCTGCAAAAATCGTTATTGACCTTAATGATGAGTGGGAAAAGGTAAGCGACACTAAGCTTGTTATGGGATGCGTAATCGCAACCAATGAATATATCGAGAAAAATCCCGAAGCTGTAAAGGCATTTTTATATGACTATGAGGAGTCCATCAAGGCGTTAAACGGCGATATAGATACTGCCGCTCAGCTTTGCGCTGATTACGGTATAGTTGCCGCCGCTCCTATTGCCAAGAAGGCAATACCCCACTGCAACATCGTTTTTGAAGACGGCAAGGAATTAAAGACCGACCTTTCCGCATATCTTGACTTCCTTTTCAAGGCAAACCCCAAGAGCGTAGGCGGAGCTTTGCCTGATGATAACTTCTATTATGAAGCAAAGTAAAAGCATTATAAAAACTGTTATAACGGCGACCTTCTGGCTCGCCGTTTGGCAGCTTATATCCATGGCAGTCGGTCTTGATATATTAGTCCCGTCGCCCATAACAACACTATTAGCATTGTTTGATATGGCAAAAACGGGCGGATTTTACCTTGCGGTGCTTTATTCTCTCTTCAGAATTATTGTAGGCTTCGCTTTAGGTGTGATATTCGGCGTTTTGGGAGCGGTTTTATCGGTAAGGTTTTCCATTTTTAAAATGCTCACATCGCCGATTTTACGGCTTATAAGAGCGGTGCCTGTGGCGTCCTTTATAATTCTTGCTCTTGTGTGGATTAAAAGCAATAATCTACCGATTTTCATATGCTTTTTAATGGTTTTACCTATTATCTGGGATAATGTTGAAAGCGGTATTTCCTCGGCAGATAAGAAGCTAATAGAAATGGGCAAGGTTTATGGCCTTGCCGATAACGAGATTTTAAGTAAGATTAAAATTCCTCTTATTATGCCCTCCTTTATATCAGCTTTGATGACTTCCCTTGGTTTTGCCTGGAAATCGGGAATTGCGGCAGAGGTAATCTGCAAACCGCTGAATTCTCTTGGCGGTATGCTTCAGGATTCAAAGGTATATCTTGAAACTCCCCGGGTTTTCGCCCTAACGGCAGTGGTAGCTCTGCTTTCACTATTGCTTGAAACCCTTATTAAGAGAGGAATAAGGAGGTTTACTTATGATAAATTTGAATAATGTAAGCTTCTCTTACGGTGATAAAAAAATACTCGAAAATTTTAATTTAAAGGTTGAAGCGGGCGAGCGCATTTGTCTGTTTGGTGAGAGCGGAAAGGGTAAAACTACCGTTTTAAGGCTGATTTTAGGCTTAGAGATACCAAATTCGGGCAATGCAGTTATTGAAGGTAAGGCTTCGGTGGTTTTTCAGGAAAACCGATTATTACCCTTTGAAACGGTGCTTGGCAATATAAGAACTGTAAAAGGTGACGAGGAAAAGGCAAGGAAACTACTCGAAAAATTTGGCCTTTCTGATTATGCCGAAAAATATCCTCGCAGTCTTTCGGGTGGAATGAAGCGCAGAGTGGCGATAATCAGAGCCCTTTGCAGTGATTTCGATTTTCTTATTTTAGATGAGCCCTTTGCAGGTCTTGATAAAGAGAATATTGAGCTTGCCGCTCAGATAATAAATGAATATTCAAAGGATAAAGCAATTATCCTTGTAACCCATTCTGAATGGGAAGCATCACTTTTAGGAGCAAAAATAGTTAATATATAAAAAATCCGAGAGTTAACTCTCGGATTTTTTTAAATTATATCAACAACCTCAACTATACCGCTCTTATGATAAAGAGACGGTGTTATACGAAGGGTATAGCCTCTGCCGTTTTCACTTGTCCATTCAGCAGTGTGTTTACGGGGAACTGCAGTAGCTCCCAACAGCATCATAATGGCACCGCCGTGCATTATAACCGCCGATTCATTAACATTATTCTGCATCATATCATTAACAATCAGATTAAGGCCGATGCAGATACGCTGAACAAATTCGGTATTATCCTCGCCGTTTGGAGGAGCGGTGATTTTACCCGATGTAAAGTCCTTAAAGGCTTGATTGCTTTCAAGCTCACGGGCGGTCTTACCGTCAAAATCGCCGAAATCAAACTCGGTCATATTCGGAACGGTTATAATCTCTTTGTCGGGGTAGAGCACAGCTGCCGTTTGTTTGCAACGAAGCATAGGGCTTGAATAAAGTCTGCCAATGTTTGGATATTCAAGGTTATCCTTTAAAAGGCGGAGTTCGTTAAGCCCTTCGGGGGATAAGGGCGTATCGGTGCGCTGACCGATATATTGACCTAATATATTAGCATCTGTAGCCCCGTGTCTTATAAGGTGTATTTTATAGGTTTTCATTAAAGCACCTCCAGAATTTCTGCAATTATATTATTTGAAACGAGCATTCCCTTATCGGTAAGGGAAATATTGTAATCGCTTATTTTAACAAGCTCAGCCTTTTCGAAAAGCCTCGCTTTTTCTATAACCTTATTCGGTAAATCTTCACCGAAAGCGGATTTATAATCGGCAAAATTGATGCCTCTGTCAAGTCGGAGGTTAAGCATTATATATTCTTCCTTGCCGCCACCCTCACCGTCAAAAACGGGAGAGTTACCGCCGATATAACCCTTTATATCATCGGGATAATAAAACCTTTTACCATCAAGATATGAGTGGGCTGCAGCGCCAAGACCTAAATATTCTCTACCTTGCCAGTAAAGTGTATTATGTCGGCTTGTCTTATTATCACGGCAGAAATTTGATATTTCGTAATGCCGATATCCTTTTTCCTTAAGATAATCGCACATAAAAAGATATTGCTGCGCTGTGCCATCCTCGTCGGGTAAATTAAGGTTATCCTTATTTTTATAAAAATAGGTGTTTTCCTCAATTTTCAGTATATAAGCCGAAATGTGGGATGGGGAAAGGTTGGTTATAAAATCAAGACTTTTTTCAAGGGAAGCATCAGAAGAATTGGGAAGACCTAACATAATATCAAGGGATATATTATCAAATCCCATTTTTTTAGCGCACTCAACGGTTTTTATGGTATCCTCTGCAGTATGTGTTCTGCCGAGTAATTTAAGTTCCTCGTTATCACCGCTTTGAGCACCTACGGATATTCGGTTAACTCCTGCCGCCTTAGCGTATTTTAGTATTTCTTCCGCTTGTCCCGATGGATTAATTTCAAGGGTTATTTCTGCATCCTTTTCAACCTTAAAATTATCATAAACCGCTTTTGTGATAACTGGCAGAAGCTCACCTAAAAGAGAGGGAGTTCCGCCGCCAAAATAAACAGAAACAATGGGACGGTTGATTTTACCGCCCCATTGCTTAATATCTTTTATCAGCGCCTTAGAGTAATCCTCTAAAAGGTCCTTGTTTAAAAAGGTTGAATAAAAATCACAGTAGGCACATCTTTTGGCACAAAAGGGGATATGAATATAAAGTCCTATACCCTCGTTAGTCAATTATTTCACCTATGCAGCTACCGGGAACGCAAGCAGCGTTTGCCTCGTCGGTATCGATATGCATTGCAAGGCTGTAATTAGGACTAACTCTTGCTACAACATCACCGAAAACAAGGGAGCGGTCAGCAGTAGGAATCTTAACACTAACAATCTGCTTATCAACGATTCCGTATTTCTCAGCGTCAGCAGGGGTCATATGTATATGGCGCTTAGCGGCAATAACACCCTCGCTGATTTCAACCTCACCAGCAGGTCCTATAATCTTGCAGGCGCCTGAGCCCTTAACATCACCTGATTCTCTGATGGGAGCGGTAACGCCGATAGCACGGGCATCGGTGAGAGAAAGCTCAACCTGAGTTTCGGGACGAACAGGACCTAAGATAGATGCCTTGAGCTGAGATTTAGCACCAACGATGGTTACCTTTTCCTCACAGGCGAACTGACCAGGCTGAGAAAGGTCCTTCTTAGGGGTGAGCTTGTGACCTTTACCGAAAAGTATTTCAAGATGCTCTTCGCTAACGTGAAGATGTCTTGCTGAAATTTCTACTAAAACTTCTTTTGCCATTTTAAAAACTCCTTAATATATCATATATTTACATTTTAACATATTTTCCCGTTATTTCAAGGGTTAAATGAAATATTTTACTCAATTATTTGACAATATAATTGTATTAGAATATAATATATATTTGGTAATTTTCGAAAGGGAAGTAATTTAATGGCAAAGATTGAAAATTTAAGGAATGTTGCAATAATCGCCCACGTTGACCACGGTAAAACCACTCTCGTTGATCAGCTCTTAAAGCAGAGTGGAACCTTCCGCACCAACGAAACGGTTGACGATAGGGTAATGGATTCAAACGATCTTGAAAGAGAAAGAGGAATAACCATACTCTCTAAAAATACAAGCGTTATGTATAACGGAGTTAAAATTAATATAATCGACACTCCGGGACACGCTGATTTCGGCGGTGAGGTAGAGCGCATACTTCAGATGGTTGACGGTGTTCTTCTCCTTGTTGATGCCTTTGAGGGATGTATGCCTCAAACCCGTTTTGTACTTAAAAAAGCATTGGCTTTAGGCAAGAGAGCGGTTGTTGTTGTAAATAAAATTGACAGACCTATGGCTCGTCCCCACGAGGTTGTGGATGAGGTTCTTGACTTGTTTATTGAGCTTGGAGCCGATGATGAGCAGATAGAATTCCCCGTAATTTTCGCTTCGGGAAGAGACGGTTATGCAAACTACTCTCCCGATATTCCAGGAAAGGATATGCAACCCTTATTTGAAGCAATAGTAAACGAAATTGATGCTCCCGAGGGTGACGAAAACGCCCCCTTGCAGATACTTTTCTCCAATATTGAATATGATGAGTATTTAGGAAGAATAGGTGTTGGCAGAGTTATCCGTGGAAATGTAAAGACAGGGCAAAGTGTTGCCCTTTGCCATAAGGACGGAAGCAGTAACAATGTAAAAATCGGTAAACTCTTCATGCATCAAGGACTAAAGAGAGTTGAAGTTGAAACGGCAAAAATCGGCGATATAATTCAGGTTTCGGGTATTGCTAACCTCGAAATCGGCGAAACCGCCTGCGCTGTGGACTGTATCGAGCCGTTACCCTTTGTTAAAATTGATGAGCCTACCCTTTCTATGAACTTTATGGTAAACAATTCCCCCTTTGCAGGAAAGGACGGTAAGTTTGTAACCTCCAGGAATATTCGTGACCGTCTTTTCAAAGAGGTTATGACCAATGTTAGTCTTAAGGTTGAGGAGACCGATTCGGCTGATACCTTTAAGGTTTCGGGCAGAGGCGAGCTTCATCTTTCAATTTTAATTGAAACAATGAGAAGGCAGGGCTATGAATTCCAGGTTTCGCCTCCTGAGGTTATATTTAAAAGGGACGAAAACGGAACACTGCTTGAGCCTATTGAGCTCCTTATGATAGAGGTGCCCGAAGAATATGTTGGCGTTGTTATGGAACGCCTTGGCACCCGTAAGGCAGAAATAAGAAATATGGGAACAAGAGAGGGAGGCACATCCCATCTTGAATTCCTAATACCCGCCCGTGGACTTCTCGGTTACCGTTCACAGTTCTTAACCGATACCAACGGAAACGGTATTATGAACCACGTATTTAATAGCTACGAAGAGTATAAGGGCGATATCGACCAGCGTTCAACAGGCTCCATAATTGCCCACGAAACGGGTGAAGCTACCGGCTACGGTCTATTTAACACCCAGGGCAGAGGACGACTATTTATAGGCCCCGGAACTCCCGTTTACGAGGGAATGATAGTGGGTGAAAATCCGAAAAATGAGGATATAGTTTGTAATGTCTGCAAGAAAAAGCAGATGACCAATACCAGAGCCTCAGGCTCGGATGATGCATTGCGTCTCGTTCCTCATTCCAATTTGAGCCTTGAGCAATGCCTTGAGTTTATTAAGAATGACGAGCTTGTTGAGGTAACCCCCAACAATATGCGCCTTCGTAAGCGTATTCTTGATAAGGAACAGAGAATGAAATTTGAGGCTAAAAGACGCTGATGAACTATATAATACTTGATTTAGAGTGGGATAGTGCCTATTCTGTAATTCATAAAAGATTTTTAAATCAGATACTGCAGATAGGCGCTGTCAAGCTGGATGAAAATTTTAATATTATTGATGTTTTTGATGTTACTGTTAAATCCTCATTTTCAAAAAGGCTTTCTAAAAGGTTTATTGAGCTTACGGGCATAACCAAGGAAAAAATGCTTTCGGGGGAAAGGTTTGAGGATGCCGTAAGGCAGTATAACGAATGGGTTGGCAATGATACAGTAACTATGACCTGGAGTGACTCTGACCTTTATACAATAGACGAAAATGAGGAGTTTATTTTAAAAGACAAAGTTCGTTTTCACATTGAAAAATATCTTGATTTACAAAGATTTATTCAGGGTGAAATGCGTCTTATGGGGTTTGAGCTTAATAATCAGATTTCCTTAGGGGATGCGGCAGAAAAAATCGGCATTTCTACCGAGGAATATGCCTTACATAATGCTAAGGATGATAGTCTTGTGTGCGCCGCATTGCTTAAAAAGTGTTATAACAATGAGCGCTTTTATGCTCTGATAAGAGATACTGCAAATCCCGAATTCTACAAA
>JAFPAV010000026.1 GCA_017390725.1 Clostridia bacterium
ATCCTTTGCCGATATTTCAAATATATTACCCTGCTTATCCATACAGCTAACGCTTACGAGCACATTGGACATTTCGCCACCGTAAGCCCCTGCATTCATATATACCGCTCCACCTACGCTTCCTGGAATTCCATAGGCAAATTCAAGTCCTGTAAGAGAATTATCCCTTGCAAAACGGCAAAGAGAAGAAAGAGTAACGCCTGCGGCGCAGTTTATCCTATCACCCTCTACAGAAATTTCATCAAGACCCAAAAGGCTTATAACAGCCCCTTCAATCCCCTCATCCGAAACAAGGATATTCGAGCCCTTTCCCAAAATGAATACAGGCACATCATTTTCCCTTGCAGACCAGAGCACCGTTTTCAGAGAAGATGCATCCTTGATTTTCACAAAAACATCGGCTTCTCCGCCGATTTTAAAGCTGGTGTGGTTTTTCATGGACTCAAGGGTATTATACTCTATTCCTTTTTCATCCAATGTATTTTTGAATAAATCAAGTTTCATAAAGTTCACCGAGATATGCAGCACCTATAATGCCTGCGTCATTTCCAAGGGTTGCTGTTTTTACAACGGTTTTCTTCTTGTTATTACGGGCATAATTTTCACCCTCAATAAATTCCTTAATGGGAACAATAAGCGTATCTCCCTCTTTGGAAACGCCACCGCCTATGCATACAACATCGGGCTGAAAAATATTTATAACATTTGAAATACCCACAGCAACATAATGGATATATTTATCAACAACAAATCTTCCTGCCTCATCGCCATTGCGCATAGCATCAAAGGCAGTAAGTCCCGAAACAGAATTTATATCCCCTTTGCACATCTGCCACATAATACTGTTAGGATATCTAATCATTGCCTGCTTGGTCTGGCGAATGAGGGCTGTGGCTGAAGCATAAGCCTCCCAACAACCATTTCTGCCGCATGTGCAGTATTCACCGTCCATATTAATAACGGTGTGGCCTAATTCTCCTCCGGCATAATTTGAGCCTGTATATATCTTGCCGTCTATTATAACTCCGCCGCCAACGCCTGTGCCTAAGGTTATGGCAACAAAGTTTTCTGCTCCCTTGCCTGCGCCTGCGATATACTCTCCATATGCCGCCGCATTGGCATCATTTTCAATATAAAATCTCTTGCCCGTTCTCTCTTCGAGCATATCCACCAAGGGCAAATTAACAAAGCCCAGATTATTTGAATACGGAATTATTCCCGTCTGAGGGTCTATTGAGCCGGGAGTTCCCACACCAAAGGACTTTATATCATCTATCTTAAGTCCTGCCTTTTCTATAGCTTCAAAGGTTGCGGCTGCCATATCGTCAACAATACTTTCAGCGCTTCTTGGTGTGTTGGTTTTACGCTTGCCTACCGCTATAATTTTATAATTTTCATCAACAACACCGGCAACTATATTTGTGCCGCCTAAATCAATACCAAGTCTGTACATTAATTAATCTCCTAACTAAAATGGTTCTACATTTTTCTCAACTGTGGGTGCGGGGGTATCATCCATCATACCAAGCTTTTGCAGTAAATCCTCAGCCGCATTGTATCCGAGTTTTTTCTGACGGCTGTTCATTGCCGCAACCTCAATTATAACCGCTAAATTTCTTCCCGGTTTAACAGGAATTGTGAGCGACGGTATATTTAAATCAAGTATCTCAGTAGTCTGGCTTTCAAGTCCCATTCTGTCATAAACCTTATTGACATCCCAGGGCTCTATGTTTATAACCAAGTCTATTTTCTCTGTAAGCTTAACAGCACCTGCACCGAAAATACGGCTTGCGTTTATAATACCTATTCCTCGAAGCTCAATAAAATGTCTTATATTATCAGGCGCAGTGCCAACAAGGGATTTGTTGGACACCTTGCGGATTTCAACCGCATCATCAGCTATAAGACGGTGGCCACGCTTTACAAGCTCAATAGCCGTTTCGCTCTTACCGACACCGCTTTCGCCAAGTAGCAATATACCCTCACCGTAAACCTCAACCAAAACACCGTGACGGGTTACCCTTGGAGCTAAATGAAGATTTAAAAAGGCTATGAGAGCCGATGTAAAGTCAGAGGTTGAATCCGCCGTTCTAAGTAATGGAACACCGTATTCCTTTGCGGTGTTTACATACATTTCACCCACTTCAAGATTACGGGCTATAACAACCGCAGACGGCTTCTTAGAGAAAAAGTCTCTTAATCTCTGCTCGGCTTTTTCCTCTGTAAATCTATCTAAAAAGCTTTGCTCGGATTTTCCGAAAATCTGAATACGGTCAGCATCGAAAAACTCATAATAACCTGCCATTTGCAAACCTGGACGATTAATTTCGGTGGTTGATACCGATATATCCTTTGGATCACAGGGCATATAAAGAGTTTCAAGATGAAATTCGTTTATAATACGCTCAAGCGCCACTGAATACTTTGTTTTCATAATTTACACCTCAAGATATAATTATTCAAAACAATTATAATATATATCTTATAAAAAATAAAGTATTTTATTGCAGTTTTCAAATTTTTCTTGATAAAGTGATTCTTTAGTTATATAATTAACTATACAAATTATTTTGCAAGGATGATAAAATTATGAAACTCGGTATGGTAGGTCTGCCGAATGTTGGCAAATCCACTTTATTTAATGCGATTACAAATGCAGGAGCCCAATCAGCGAATTACCCCTTTTGCACCATTGAGCCCAATGTGGGAATGGTTAGCGTTCCCGATGAAAGGCTTGAAAAATTAGCCGAAATTTACAATCCCGATAAATTTACCCCTGCAGTTATAGAATTTGTTGATATTGCAGGTCTTGTTAAGGGTGCTTCAAAGGGTGAGGGACTCGGAAACAAATTCCTTGCAAATATCCGTGAGGTTGATGCAATAGTTCACGTTGTTCGTTGCTTTGAAAGTGATGATATTATTCACGTTGAGGGCTCGGTTGACCCTGCAAGAGATATCGAAACCATAAATTTAGAGCTTATCTTTTCTGATATTGAAATTGCAACACGCCGTCTCGACAAGGCAAGTAAGGCATTAAAGGGAGATAAATCCTTTGCTGTTGAGGTTGATTTCCTTAAGAGACTTATCGACCATTTAGAGCAGGGCTTACCCGCCCGCTCGGTTGAAATTCTTGATGAAGCCGAAACCGAAATTCTCGGTACTACCTCGCTGCTTTCTGCAAAGCCTGTAATCTATGCCTGCAACATGAGTGAAAATGATTTTTCGGATATTGAGAATAATCCTCACTTTAACACCGTTAAGGAAATTGCCGCCCGAGAAAAAGCAGAAATTTTACCCATATGCGCCGCTCTCGAAGCCGAAATTTCGGGTCTTGACGATGAGGAAAAGGTGCTTTTCCTTGAAGAGCTTGGACTTGAACGTTCGGGACTTGACCGAATGATACAAAAATGTTATTCCCTTTTAGGTCTTATCTCATACCTCACCGCAGGCAAGCCCGAGGTTCGCGCTTGGACCATTACCGAGGGCACTAAAGCTCCTCAGGCGGCAGGTAAAATCCACACCGATTTTGAGCGTGGCTTTATCCGAGCCGAGGTTATTGCATATAAAGACTTTATGGATTGCGGCGGAAATATGGTAACCGCAAAAGAAAAGGGACTTGTGCGAAGCGAAGGCAAGGAATATGTTATGAATGACGGAGATATTGTTTTATTCCGTTTTAATGTTTAATTTTAAAAGAGATAGGTTCCTATCTCTTTTTTTGCATATAAAAGCTTTGTCATCCAATAATATTACGGGTGATAAAATGAGTGATAAAAAACGCAAAATTGTACTTTTTTCCATAGGCGGAGGTCTATACGGAATAATCGAAATTCTATGGCGTGGGCATACCCATTGGAGTATGTTTTCCGCCGGCGGCATTTGCTTTGTTATTTTTAGTGAAATAAGCAAAAGATTTAAGAATTTATCCCTTTTTACCAAGGCTTTTTTAGGATGCGGAATAATCACGGGTATTGAGTTTATTTTCGGCATTATTTTCAATGTTATACTCAAGAAAAATGTTTGGAATTACAGTAAAATGCCCCTTAATATCGGAGGACAGATTTGCGCCCTTTATTCATTTTTTTGGCTTATTTTAAGTCTTATAGGCATACCACTTGCAGGACTTTGTAATAATCGATTGCAAAAATAAAATAAAATGGTATAATAAATATATATTATATAAAGGTGGAAAGCGATTTGGACTTTTTACACAGAACCTGGGCAGAGATAGATCTAACTGCCCTCATACATAATTTTAAGGAAATAAAAGCTAACTGCCAAGGCTCTAAAATTATGGCGGTAGTTAAAGCCAACGCCTACGGTCACAGTGTAGGTGATATTGCTCCTGCTCTTGATAAAGCGGGGGCGGACTGGTTTGCCGTTTCCAATATTGATGAAGCTATTCAGCTTCGTGAGCTTGGTATAAAAAAGGATATTTTAATACTGGGCTATACCCCCGCCGAGCTCGCCTGCGTTTTAGCCGAAAATAATATTACTCAGGCAGTTTTCTCCACCGTTTACGCTAAGAGTTTATCAAGTGAAGCCGCCAAAAAGAATGTTTCAATTAAAATACATATTAAGCTTGATACAGGTATGGGAAGAATAGGCTTTGATTGCAGGGATAACTCTCTTTGTGAAATAGATGAGGCTATCGCTTCAGCAAAGCTCCAAAGTCTTGAATTTAAAGGTATTTTTACCCATTTTGCCTTCTCCGATAGAGTAGATAACGAGGATAATGGCTTTACCGATGAACAGTATAATCGTTTTATAGATGCAGTGGGTAAATTCAAAGCAAATGGGCTAGCCCCTGAGTTTTGTCATTGCTGTAATTCGGCGGCTACAAGTCTTGATATTGAGAAAAGGCTTGATATATGCCGTCCCGGTATAATACTCTACGGTCTTACCCCCTCAAATGATTTAAAATTAAAAGAAAATCTTATACCCGTTATGACCTTGAAATCTGTAGTTTCAATGGTTAAGGAAATAAGAAAAGGTGACTCTGTAAATTACGGAAGAACCTTTAAAGCTCAAAAGAATATGCGAATTGCCACAGTTGCCGCAGGCTATGCGGACGGTTATCCCCGTCTTCTTTCCAACCGAGGATATGTTTTAATCGGCGGTAAAAAGGCTCCTATTGTTGGCAGAGTTTGTATGGACCAATTATGCGTTGATGTTTCTGATATACCCGAAGCAAAAATGGGAGACGAGGTAATTCTCTTTGGGAAAGAGCTTCCAGTAGAAGAACTTGCAAAAATTTGCGAAACCATTAATTACGAAATAGTTTGCGGAATTTCACCGAGAGTGCCGAGGGTTATACTATGATAAAAAAATACATCCTTGCCCTTGATGAAGGCACAACCAGTGCAAGAGCTATCCTTTTTGATAAAGATTTCAACATAAAAGAATCGGTACAGCATGAGTTTACCCAGATATATCCAAAACCTGGCCTTGTTGAGCATAATCCCTTGGAAATTTATTCCTGTCAATATGCGGCTATGACCGAAGTTGTTGCCAAAAGCGGTATTAATCCCGATGAAATAGCGGCGGTTGGTATCACTAATCAGCGTGAAACCACCATTGTTTGGGATAAAAACACAGGTGAGCCTATATATAACGCCATCGTTTGGCAGTGCAGAAGAACTGCCGATATATGCGAGGAACTAAAATCCCAAGGACTTGAGGATTATATAAACGATACCACAGGTCTTAAAATTGATGCATATTTCAGCGGCACAAAAATAAAATGGATACTTGATAATGTTGAGGGAGCCCGTGAAAAAGCAAAAAGGGGCGAGCTTTTATTCGGCACGGTTGATACCTGGCTTGTTTGGAAGCTTACCGATGGAAAGGCACATATAACCGACCGTACCAATGCATCCCGTACAATGCTTTATGACATTAACAAGCTTTGTTGGGATAAAAAACTCCTTGAAATTTTAGATATACCCGAAAGTATGCTTCCAGAGGTTTGCTCCAGCGGTGAGGTTTATGGCAGCGTTAACGTACTCGGAAGAGAAATACCTATAGCAGGAATTGCAGGAGACCAACAAGCTGCCCTTTTCGGTCAAAAATGCTTTATGCCAGGTGACGTTAAAAACACCTACGGAACGGGTTGCTTCCTTCTTATGAATACAGGCGAAACTCCCTATAGAAGCAAAAACGGACTTCTCACAACCATAGCTGCAACAGTGAAGGACGAAAGGGTTCATTACGCCCTCGAGGGAAGCGTTTTTGTTGGCGGCGCAGTAATTCAATGGGTAAGAGATGAATTAGGTCTTATAGCCACCTCCCGAGAGAGTGAGGAATGTGCCCTTAAGGTTAGTGACAGTGCAGGGGTTTATATTGTTCCTGCCTTTGCAGGACTTGGCGCTCCATACTGGGATATGTACGCAAGGGGTACCATTTGCGGTCTAACCCGAGGAAGCAATAAAAACCATATAGTAAGAGCAGCCCTTGAGTCTATAGCCTATCAGTCGGATGACCTGATATGCGCTATGAGGGCAGATACTCAAATTGATATAGGCAATATCCGAGCAGACGGAGGAGCCGCCGCAAACAATTTCCTTATGCAGTTCCAGTCGGATATTTCGGGAATAGACGTAACCTGCCCCGACTGTGGGGAGGCCACCGCCTTAGGTGCGGCTTTGCTTGCAGGAATAGCCGTTGGCTTTTGGAAAAAAGAGGATATACTCGTATCGTCCGTTAAGGAGAAAACTTATTCCCCCTCCATTACGGAAAATGAGCGAATAGGACTTAAAAACGGATGGAAAAGAGCAATTAAATCCACAAAATGCTTTTACACGGAGGATAATATATGAGCTACGAAATTAAAAAGGTTGGAACGCTGAGCTCTGATGGAATTCACGAACTTTCGGGCGTTATGTATGTACCCTCAGGGGAAATTAAAGGTCTTTTTCATATTATTCACGGTATGACCGAACATATTGCCCGTTATGACCATATAATGAGCGCTGCTGCCGAAGCAGGCTTTCTATGCTTCGGATACGATAACCTAGGTCACGGCAATACAGCTAAGGACGACAGTGAGCTCGGTTTTATAGCCAGTGAAAAAGGTTGGGAAAAGCTTGTTGACGATACCTTTATTTTTCAGCGTCAGGTAATGGCTTTGTATCCCGATAAAAGATTGATTGTTATGGGCCACTCTATGGGCTCTTTTATAGCCCGTCTTGCCGCACTCAAATACGGCAAGTTTTATGACCGCCTTATTATCTGCGGTACGGGAGGACCTAATATTGCCGCTCCCTTCGGAATAGGTCTTACCGCTTTGATAAAGAAACTCAAGGGAGAAAAATATATATCAAAGTTAGCTCATAATATGGCTTTCGGCGCATATAACAAGCGGTTTGATAAGAGCTCTAAATATAATTGGCTATCCAAAATACCCGAAGAAATCGAAAAATATGAGGCGGATAAATTCTGTACCTTCCCCTTCACCGTTTCAGCCATGCACGACCTTATTATGCTCACAAGCCTTGCTAACTCTAAAACCTGGTTTTATGAAATCCGCAGAGATTTGCCTATGCTTATAATATCAGGTGAGGATGACCCTGTGGGTGATTACGGCAAGGGAGTACGGGCAGTATATGATAAGCTTAAAGCTAACAGGGTTAAAAATGTTATATTAAAGCTTTACGAAAACTGCCGTCACGAAATACATAATGACACCTGCAAGGATGAGGTTATAGAGAATATTTTAAGCTTTATAGAATAAAAAAACAGGAGTTTAGAACTCCTGTTTTTATTTTACTCTATACCCAATATATCATAAATCATATCCCTTGTTTCGGGGAAAACATTATGCCAGGCATAAGAACAACCCGATACATTTTGCATATAGCAGATAGCTATATGATTTTCGGTATCAACAAGACCGTAGCCACCTGTCATACCGTCCCAGGCAAACTCACCTAAGGGAGTTCTTGCGCCGTAACCTTTATCTATAAGGGTGCGCACACCCAGACCATAGCTATATCCCTTTTTAAAATGACTTAAAATGAATTGAGATTGCTTTAATAAATCGAGCTGAGGCTCTTTAATTTTCTCAATACTTTCCTCGCTTAAAATGCGCTCACCCGTTTTACCAACGCCTCCGTTTGCAAGGGCATCCATTAAGAGAATATAATCCTCTGTACACGAGTAAAGACCTGCACCGCCGCACTGAGCATTATTGCTCCAGTTAGAATTGGTTTTTGGCAGAGGCTTCGCTACCTGATTTACACCGTCATACTCATAAAATCCGCTTATATGCTCCTGAACATAGGGGTCAAAAAAATCAAAGGTGGTATACTTCATACCAAGGGGGTCCATAATATATTTCTTCAGATAATCCCCGAATTTCATACCCGAAACCACCTCTATAACGGCGCCGAGAACATCGTGGCTCTTACTGTATTTCCAACGCTCTCCGGGGTTGAACAAGAGAGTGTCCTTAGCGAGAGCATTTATCAGCTCCATAGTTGAAGCCTCGTTATTTGTTTCCTCTATAACCTTATTAACAGAGGGACTTGCATCATAGCTAAGGCCCGATAAATATTCTTCTAATTTGCTAAAATCCATTTATATCTCCTCTGAGAATAAAATTCACGAGGTAATTATACTATTATTTCTTTTAAATATCAATAATAACATAAAAAATCCGCAACAAATAGTTGCGGATTTTTATGTTACATGTTTTCTATGGTTTCCATTAAATAATCGGAGAATTCCTTACAGGTTGCGCCGTCCTCATAGCCTGTTACAACTATTTTTTTCTCCTCCTC
Organism: Clostridia bacterium; assembly: GCA_017390725.1. Lineage (GTDB taxonomy): Bacteria > Bacillota > Clostridia > Oscillospirales > Acutalibacteraceae > UBA737. The sequence goes on from JAFPAV010000026.1 coordinate 8,781, forward strand.
GGTGCAGAAA